>JAAWBD010000105.1 GCA_022792495.1 Oscillospiraceae bacterium | reverse complement strand
CGCTCTGGCCATGGCCGGCGCCGGACAGGTGGGTGCGGCTCTGGCTATCTACCTCAAGTGCAAGAAGTGCGGCAACAAGCGGCTTCAGAGCGTGATCGGCGGCGCTCTCCCCGCCGGTATCCTGGGCGTGGGCGAGCCTCTCATCTACGGCGTCACCCTCCCCATGGGCAAGCCCTTCCTCACCGCCGGCCTGGGCGCCGGCTTCGGCGGGGCCTTCGTGAACTTCATGCAGGTGGCCTCCACCACCTGGGGCCCCTCGGGCCTGCTGGGCTGCTTCGTCATGACCGCCGGCAAGGGCGGCGCGGCCCTGAGCGTGGCCTGGTTCGTGGTGGGCCTCATCATCAGCTACATCATGGGCTTTATCTTCACCAACGCCATGGTGAAGGTGGAGGATGTGGCCAATGCCTGAGCTGGGCCGGTCGGTCTACCTCACATCCTTTGAAAGCCAGCGTCCCGCTCTGGAGCGGGACGCTGGCTCCTCTTCCCCCCTTTTTCTCTCCCTCCACATCAGCGAGGAGTTCTCCCCGGACTACCGGGAGCGGGCGGAGGAATGCTGCCGGTGGCTGGCCGGGCAGGGGTACCGGGTCATCGGGGATGTGTCGGTCAAGACGGTGGAGCAGTTTGGACAGGGGGATCTGGCCGGCCTGGCTGAACGCCTTGGCCTGTGGGCCCTTCGGATCGACTACGGCCTCTCCGTGGAGGAGATCGCCGCCCTGGCCAAGCGCATCCCCATCGTCCTCAACGCCTCTACCACCTCCTCCGACGCCGCCCGGCGCATCGCCGATGGGGCGGTGAAGGTGATGGCCATGCACAACTTCTACCCCCGGCCGGAGACCGGACTGGACGACGGCTTTTTCCGGGAGACCACCCGAAATCTCCGGGAGGCCGGGCTGGAGGTGCTGGCCTTCATCCCAGGGGACGAGGATCTGCGGGGGCCTCTCCATCTGGGCCTTCCCACCCTGGAGCGGCACCGGGGGCTGCCCCCCTCGGCCTGCTTTGCCGACCTGGCGGTGAACTTTGGAGTGGAGGAGATCTTCGTGGGAGATCCCGGGCTCTCCCAGCGGGAGGAGGCGCGGATCCGCCGGTTCTGCCGGGAGGGGGTGGTAGAGCTCCCCGCCCGGCTGGAGGGGAAAGCCGCCGCCCTCTACGGCCAGGTCTTTACCCGGCGGGTGGACTCTCCGGCAGGGCTGATCCGCTTCGCCGAGTCCCGAACCTACTCCTGCTCCGGCGGAGCGGTGGAGCCGGGCTGCTGCGGGGTGCGGAGCAGGGGAAGCGTCACCCTGGACAATCGCCGCTACGGGCGGTACTCAGGGGAGCTCCAGCTGGTTTTGGAGGATCTGCCCGCCGATGAGAGGGTGAACGTGGCGGGTCATGTGGAGGAGGGATACCTTCTTCTGGCCCAATGTATCGCCAGGGGCGGGGCCTTCTGCCTGACCCCGGACTGAATTTTCTGAAAACCGCCGTCCCCGGTCATGGGGACGGCGGTTTTCCTCTGGGCTTGGATCTTCTCCTTTTTTGTGATAAAATGGTTTTAAATCCCTGTAAGGAGGTTTCCCTATGAAGCTCCGCCGTTCCCTTCCTCCCCTTCTGCTGGGGCTGTGTCTGATCCTGGGCCTGGGACTCTATGCTTTTCAGGGGCAGAGGAACCCCTCCTACGACCTGGGGCAGCTGCCCGCCTATGACGGCTCCCCCATTGTGATCCTCAATGAAAACCAGCCCAGCTTCCCTGAGGAGGACAAGACCTCCCAGGCCTTTGAGCGGTACAGCCAGCTGGACTACTTCGGCCGGTGCGGGGCGGCCTATGCCAATGTGGGGCTGGAGACCATGCCCACCCAGGATCGGGGGGCCATCGGGCAGGTGAAGCCCTCGGGCTGGCAGACGGTGAAATACGATTTTGTGGACGGGAAATACCTTTATAACCGCTGTCACCTTATCGGCTGGCAGCTGACGGGGGAGAACGCAAACGAGCTGAATCTCATCACCGGCACCCGGTATCTCAACGTCCAGGGGATGCTGCCCTATGAGAACCAGGTGGCAGAGTATGTGCGCCAGACAGGAAACCACGTCCTCTACCGGGTGACCCCCGTCTACGGGGAGGGGGAGCTGGTGGCCCGGGGGGTGGAGATGGAGGCCCTGTCAGTGGAGGATGGGGGAGCGGGGATTTGCTTTCATGTATACGCCTACAATGTTCAGCCGGGGGTGGTCATCGACTACGCCACAGGGGTGAGCTGGACGGAGGGAAGCCCAGCTCCGGAGGCCTCCCCCACCCCCTCCGCGGAGGAAACCGCGGAGACAGAGGGGCCGGAGGGAAGCTACGTACTGAACACCAGCTCCCAGAGGTTCCACCTTCCCTCCTGCTCTGGGGCAGAGAGCATCAAGGCGGAGAACCGGCAGGCGTTTTACGGCACCCGGGAGGAGCTGGTGGAGGCGGGTTATGTGCCCTGTGGAAGCTGTAAGCCGTGAGAAAAAAGGAAGGAGGAACGCAAATTGCGTTCCTCCTTCCTTTTTTCTCAGTGGATGGGGGTAACCACAGGCTTGCCGTTCTGATCCACCAGGATGGTCATTCCGGTGCCAATCCTTTTACTATGGGAACCCAGCAGGTAGTTCACTCCGGTCTCCGTGTCAACGAGAACCTTCGCTACATTAAGCAGGCCCTGAGAGTAGACCTCCACGAACCGTTTTTTCTTCACCATGGACTCACCTTCTTTCTCTGTGCTGTTGCCTGGAAAGCATACCACAAAGGGAAGGTCTCGTGATCTTAAATTTCCTGAATGGGCCGGAAAATTTCTCAAATGGACTGGGAGGAGATCACCGATCCCCCTCCAGCCTTTTCCGCAGCCGGGCTTTCCCCGTGCGGGAGAGGAGACACTCGCGACCTCCCACCCACAGCCTGCAGCCCTTCCAGTCCACCCTCTCGATCTTATCCGCTGCGGCCAGATAGGCCCGGTGGACACGGAGGAAGCGGTCCCCCAGTTGGGCCTCCAACTCGTTCAGGCTGCCCAAAAAATCCATCCGGCTGCCCAGGGTATGGAGAAAGACATGGTGGGGAGCGGGGGCGGTCTCAAAATAGAGAATGTCCTCCAGGGGAACATGGCGCACCATGTCTCCCGTCCGAAGGGTGAAGGTCGCCCCGGGCGCCTGCCGCTGGGAGAGAAGGCGATGG
>JAAWBD010000104.1 GCA_022792495.1 Oscillospiraceae bacterium | reverse complement strand
TCGGTTTCGTTTATACAGGCGGCCACGCCGTGGGCGGTATCCCTGCCGGTAACCTTGTGGAACTCCGACAGCTGCTCTGCAACCTACGCCTTTTTCTAATAGTCCCGCTTGCTCTTGATAGGCACATAGATAAGAGGCCCGGCCACCGCCGCCAGCATCAGCACCATCAAAAGCAGAGTGTTGACGCCCCTCCACGAGTTCCTGCCCACCAAGGCCGAGGACATCGCCGAGATCGCCAAGGAGATGGGCATCACCGTGGAGAAGCTCAATAACGTTATTGAGGGCCTCCACGAGTTCAACCCTATGATGGGCCACCGTGGCTGCCGTCTGGCCGTCTCCTATCCCGAGATCGCCGAGATGCAGACCACCGCTGTCATCAATGCCGCCATCAACGTCCAGAAGAAGCACCCGGACTGGAAGATGGTTCCCGAGATCATGATCCCCCTGGTGGGCGAGGTCAAGGAGTTGAAGTTCGTCAAGGACGTGGTGGTCAAGACCGCCGACGCCATCATCGCCGCCTCCGGCGTGAAGATGGAGTACGAGGTGGGCACCATGATCGAGATCCCCCGCGCCGCCCTCACCGCTGACGAGATCGCCAAGGAGGCCCAGTTCTTCTCCTTCGGTACCAACGACCTGACCCAGATGACCTTCGGCTTCTCCCGGGACGACGCGGGCAAGTTCCTCAGCTACTACTATGACCAGAAGATCTACGAGAGCGATCCCTTCGCCCACCTGGATCAGAACGGCGTGGGCAAGCTGGTGGAAATGGCCGCCAAGCTGGGCAAGGCCCAGCGCCCCGACATCCACCTGGGCATCTGCGGCGAGCACGGCGGCGACCCCACCTCCGTGGAGTTCTGCCACAAGGTTGGCCTGAACTACGTCTCCTGCTCCCCCTTCCGGGTGCCCATCGCCCGGCTGGCTGCCGCCCAGGCCGCCATCAAGAACCCCCGCTAAAAGTGTAAAAGCCTGGCCGCTCCGGACAAATTGTCCGGAGCGGCTTTTTTTGGCCCAAAGGAGTGGCGGCAGGGAACCCACATATTTTTGTTATGTGACCAGTAAAGCCCGGAAAGCTTCATTTTCAGGCTTTACTAATGGCATATCCACATGGTATAATACTCCTGTTATCGTCATTTTGAAAACCACTGGAGGGATAGACAGTGGAGGAACTAAAGGAGCTGAAGGCCCGCCTGGAGACCCAGCGGCCCGTGGAGTGGGAGGGCCTGCCCGACCTGAGCCTCTACATGGATCAGGTCATTGGCTACATGCCCCGGCAGCTGATCCAGTACGGGGAGGAGGAACGCCTGACCTCCGCCATGGTGAACAACTATATCAAGGATGGGCTTCTGCCCCGGGCAGAGGGAAAACGGTACGGCAGACGCCACCTGGCCTACCTCACCGCCATCTGTGCCCTGAAGCAGGTTCTGCCCGTCCGGGAGGCGGGACTGCTGGCTGCCCACGGAGAGGACGAGGAGCCCCAAGCGGTCTATCTGCGCTTCTGCCAGGAGCTGGATCGGGCCCTGAAGGACACGGCGGCGCGGCTGGAGACCGGCTGCGAACAGGAGGAGCTGCCCCAGCTGGCCCTGGCCTTCGCCCTTCGAAGCTATGCCGACAGACTGGCCTGCCAGCGGATCATGGCCCTGATACGGGAGCAGCCGCCGGAGCAGGCGGGAAAAACCAAGAAAAGCAAAAAGGAGAAATGAGCTATGAATGAGTATATCATCGTCACCGATTCCTCCGGGGATCTGGGGGAGGAGCTGGTCCGGGAGCTGGACGTGAGCGTCCTGCCTCTGAGCTTTCTGATCCAGGGAAAGACCCTGAGGGACTATCCCGATAAGCGGGACATGAGCCCCAAGGAGTTCTACCAGCTGCTGCGGGACGGGGAGATGTCCACCACCAACGCGGTAAACATGTACCAGTATGAGGAGCTGCTGACCCCCGTGCTGGAGGCGGGGAAGGACGTGCTGATCCTCTCCTTCTCCTCCGGTCTCTCCGCCACCTGCCAGGCCTCCCGCCTGGCGGCGGACGAGCTGCGGGAGAAATTCCCGGAACGGAAGATCCAGGTGGTGGACACCCTGTGTGCCTCGGCAGGCCAGGGGATGCTGGTGTGGTATGCCGCCCAGAAGCGGAAGGCGGGGGAATCCCTGGAGGCCGTCCGGGACTGGTGCGAGGAGAATAAGATGAAGGTGTGCCACTGGGTCACGGTGGACGACCTGATGTACCTGAAGCGAGGGGGCCGGATCTCCGCCACCACCGCTCTGGCGGGCACCCTTCTCCAGATCAAGCCCATCATCCACCTGGATGACGAGGGCAAGCTGAACACCGTGGGCAAGGCCCGGGGCCGGAAGGCCGCCCTGGATCTCCTGATCCAGAAGGTGGCTGATACCGCGATCGCCCCCCAGGATCAGACCATGTTCGTCAGCCACAGCGACTGCCTGGAGGATGCGGAGTACCTGGCCGGGCAGCTGAAGAGCAAGTGCGGAGCCAAGGATGTGAAGCTCTGCGACATCGGCCCCGTGATCGGCTCCCACACGGGGCCGGGGTGCGCGGTGGTGTTCTTCTTCGGCCAGCCCAGGTAAGGGGAGACGGCGGTGGGACTGGATATCTATGCCGGGCCTCTGACCCGGTACTATGCCCACAACTGGAAGACTGCCGCCCAACAGTGGGCGGAGGAGCATGGGATAGGTTTTTCCAAGGTGGGACCCAATGGGGAGCCGCTGGCGGAGGAGACGGTCTCCCCCGCCGAGGTACAGCAGGGAATGGAGGCTTGGCGTGACTGGCTCCTGGGGGCCCTTTCACAGCCTGGCCAGGCCCCCTTGGAGCCCTGGCCGGAGGACAACGAGAGGCCCTATTATACCGACAAGCCCGACTGGGACGCCTTTGGGGCCATGCTGCTGATGACGGCAGGCCATATATACGGGGAGTCGGTGCCCGATACAGTGGCCAAGGGCTGGGACTTTTGGGCCCATCCCCTCATCCGGCGGATGACAGAGGATCCCTCCCGGGGCTGGTCCCTGTTTCGGGGCGCGGAGTGGTGGCTGCCCCTGCCCGATACCGTTTTCTTTGAGGCGCCCCGCCCCGGTGGAGACAAGGGGAAAATGGCTTCCCTGGCCCTTCTCCGGTGGGAGCTGGAGCAGATCAACCAACTGGTCTGGCAGGCGGAGGAGAAGACCATCCTGACCTGGAGCTCCGCCGAGGGGTACCCTGCGGATTGGGAGATGGGCGAGGATGGACGGTTTAGGATGGGGCAGGTCCATGAGGTCTACGGGACGGAGACTCTGGCCAAATTTGCCTTTTCCATATTTTATCAGGCGGCGAACTTCGCTGAGGAGAATCAGGTTCCCATTTTGCTGGACTATTAGACCCGAAAGGGAGGCTCTGACATGAACGACTGGCTGGAAGTGACGGTGGAGACCACCGACGGGGAGATGGAGGCCCTGGCCGCCCTCCTCACCATGAACGGGGCCGAGGGCCTGGTTCTGGAGAACGAGACCGATTTCAAGACCTTCCTGGAGCAAAACCGCCAATACTGGGACTACGTGGACGACGCACTCCTGGAGCGGATGAAGGGGGTGGCCCGGATCAAGTTCTACGTCACCGACGACGAGGCGGGCCGGCTCCAGCTGGCCCGGGCCCTCCGGGGGATCGAAAACCCCGTCTCCACCCTTCCCCTCAAGGAGGAGGACTGGGCCTACAGCTGGCAGAAATACTACCAGCCCATCCCCGTGGGGGAAAAGCTCTATATCGTCCCCGACTGGGAGCGGGGAAAGCCCGTCCCCCAGGGGAGAACGGCGGTGTACCTGAACCCCGGCCTTACCTTCGGCACCGGCTCCCATGCCTCCACCCAGCTGTGCCTGACTCTGCTGGAGACCTGCCTGCACCCCCGGGACAGCGTCCTGGATCTGGGCTGCGGCAGCGGGATCCTCTCCATCGCCGCCATGAACCTGGGGGCGGGCCGGGCCCTGGGCGTGGATATCGACCCCAAATCGGTGGACGTGTCCTATGAGAACGCCGCTCTCAACGGGATCGACCCCTCCCTCTACACCGTCCGGGCGGGGAACGTCCTCTCCGACAAAGCCTTGGTGGAGGAGCTGGCCCAGGCCGGGCCCTACCAGCTGGTTCTGGCCAACATCGTCTCCGATGTGATCATCCCCCTCTCCGCCCAGCTGAGGCGGTATCTCCTCCCCGGCGGTCTCTTTATCTGCTCGGGGATCATCGACACCCGGGCCAATGAGGTGGAGGCCGCCCTGGTGAAAAACGGCCTTGCCATCTCGGCCCGTCTGGAGCGGGACGGCTGGTGCGCCTTTTCCGCCGTTCTGGAGTAACGCCATGAGGGCAGTGGTAAAGCGGGTGACCCTCTCCCCCCAACGGCGGACCCTGGTGATCAGCGACATCCACGGGAACCTCCCCTTTCTCAAGGGCCTGCTGGCCCAGGTGGGCTTCTGCCGGGAGGATGTCCTCATCCTCCTGGGGGATATGCTGGAGCGGTCGGAGGGGAGCCTGGCCACCCTGCGGTACGTGATGGAGCTGACAAAGACCCATACCGTCTACCCCCTCATGGGCAACTGCGACCAGCTGACCCCCGGCTTCGTGGATGGGTTTGTCTCCGACAGCTTCTACCAGCGGTTCTTCCGGGTCTGGGGCGGGGAGTGTACCCTGGTGCAGATGGCCCGCCTTGCGGGGGTGCAGGTGGATTCCCCCGCCGGCTATCCCCTGGCCCGGCAGGTCATCGGCCGGGCCTTTGCCCCCGAGCTGGAGTTTCTCCGGGCCCTCCCCCAGATCTATCTGGACGAAAACTACCTCTTTGTCCACGGGGGCGTCCCCCGGGAGGATCGCCTGGAGGAGCTGGAGGCCCACGGCTGCATGAAGAACGACGACTTTCTGGGCCAGGGCCTCTCCTTCCGCCGCTGGGTGGTGGTGGGCCACTGGCCCGTCACCCTCTACCGGGGGGATATCCCCTCGGCCAGCCCCATCTTGCTGCCGGACAGGCACATCGCCAGCATCGACGGGGGCTGTACCCTGAAGGCCGACGGCCAGCTTAACGCCCTCATCCTGCCCCGGGAGCCGGGAGGAGAGTTCTCCTATGCCGCCTACGACGGCTTCCCTGTGATGACCGCCCTGGATCCCCAGGAGGCCTCCCCGGATCCGGTGAACATCCGCTGGGGCCGCAGCGCCCTGGAGGTGCTGGAGGAGGGGCCCGAGTTCTGCCGCTGCCGCCACCTGGAGACCGGCCGGGAGCTGGACATCCTCACGGAATACCTCCGCCGGGACGAGCGGGGGGTTCACTGCGAGGACTCCACCGACTACCGCCTCCCCGTCGCGGCGGGGGACAGCCTCAGCGTGGTGCGCCAGACCAGCCGGGGCGCCCTGTGCAAAAAGGGCGGGGTCACCGGGTGGTATTTTGGCCGCCTGAATTGAAGGGTGCGAGCAAACCTATCACTGCGTGGTGTGGGGGACTATTCTTTGAAGGGCCAAAGAATAGCCCCCCACGCCCCCCAAGAAAGCCCCCAGGTCAAGACCAGGCGTTCTGAGGCTCGGCTCTACCGTCTTTACGCGATGGATCCCACTTGCCCCGCACCCGTGCGTACGTTGGCGGAACACAAAAGAGACATCGTTGAAATAATGCCGCCTCTGCTCTACTCAGCCCCGAGCCTGGCTCCTCTCCTTTTCACGGGGGAACTCGGCCCTTGACCTTTGTCTTAGGACTTTGGGGGCAAGAACACGCTCTGTAAAAAGTATAACAAACCGAACCCCCGCGGCGTGACGAAGTAAGCCGTGGGGGTAAATAACCTACAGCAAACCAACTAAGGGGAGTTTCCAAAGAGGGGCCGCCGCAGCGGCCCCTCTTTGGTCGTTGAGAGAGGGGATCCAAGGGGAGAGAGAGTCGAAACTCTCTCCCCTTGGCGGTTTCTTGGGGGGCCTGGGGGGCTATTCTTTGCCGCTCAAAGAATAGTCCCCCAGACCACTCACTGAAAGGAGAAGAATCACAAAACGATGCCATCCTGCCCGCCGGCAAAGGGTGAAAACACCCCAACTCACTCTCTCGGCCAATCCAACCCCCTAGGCAGCCCAAGAATATAGTCGGAGGATACCTTATAAAGGCGGCATAACTCCCTCAATCTCCCAATCGTCATGAGCTGTGTACCATTCTCATATTTGCTAATCTGCTGCCGGGTCGTACGAAGGGCCTCAGCGACTTCCTGCTGGGTCATATCCTGATCCTCCCGAATGGCCTTCAGTTTCTCGTAGTATTCCATGATGCCTATTCCCCTCAATGTTAAGATAAAAGTATTATATATGCACCCTATAAGATTCTGCTTGACAAGAACCCTATAGGGTGCTATTATTTATAATAAGAATCTTATAAGGTGCGAGAAAGAAGGGCATTATCCTATGGACGACCAAACCATAAAACTCTCCGAAGAGATCGCCGACCTCCGGGAACGCCAAAGCCTGACCTTCAAGGCCATTGCCCAGCAGTACCAGATCACCCCGGCCAGGGCCTCCCACCTGTACCGGGTCTGCCTGTACCGACGCCGCCTGGCTCACTACCGGGAGATGCACGAGAGGGAAAACCAAATGACCCTTTCGGTAAAACTGACCATGGGAGAGCTGGCAGTCCTCCAGCGGATCCTGTCCTACTACGAGCTCTGGCAGCTCCGGGAGAGCACCCGCTCCGCCCTTGACCTTAACTCTCGTAGGGTGGGGGCAAGATTTTGACCAGTAAATAGTTGAGGAGAATGTCAAAAGAGGGGGGCACTATTTTAGTGCCCCCTCTTTTGATAGGCAATTATTGCATAGATTCTAACAGCTTTTTTGTAATACGATTAGAAACTTCCATATAATATAGGGCTTCTTCTGTTGACATATCCTCCTCGCTCATGGCGCTGAACTTTTCCATGGTTTCAGCGTATTGGGTCATATAATCGGAGTAATCGGATAGGAGGGAAAGCGTATTATCCGCTTCCGCAAATTTTTGCATAAAGGCAACATATTCATCAAAAAACGCTTCATAGCTGTCCATAGCCTCTTTAAATTCAGGTCGGATTCCAAAGGAGCTGTTCATTTCATTAAAACTGGTCGGAGTTGCGGATTCAATAAGAGCATCAAAATATTTTTCATTATTTCGATCACTTACGATAAATAAATAAACTACAACAAATTTGCCGGTATCCCAATTATAGGTATAACAAATGTAGACAGGGATTTCGGTTCCATTGTCATTGGTAATTGTAGAAACGAAAGATGTAAGAGATAAATCGGATAATAAAAGGTTCTTTGATGATAATATTTCTGAATCTCCAGGATTGATGGCAGCTATTATTTGATCTTTAAGTTCATCAATTTCTTCTTGTGAGGAAGGTGGTGAATCAGAAAGATCAATTTCAGAAAGCATTAATGAGGCGTAATTACGGCCCCCTTGTTGTGCGGTATACGTAAGAGAACCACTTGCCCCTTCTGTATTTATATGAAAATAAGTGGGAATTAGAAATTCCATTCCACCAATGGAAACTGGGAAAGTACTTATTTCGGGAAATTCACCAGGGGCTAAATCGGGAGCCCAGTTTTCTTTCTCTAAATAAACGGTGCAAGTGACCCCCTGAGATTTTGCCACATAACTAATTTGATTATTTTCATAAGTAAATGCTTTTGTATCATCCCAGGAAGACAAAAGGGAAAGAGATGTTTTTTCGACATCATTATTTGAAAACCAGGAATAGGATTCTTCTAAGGAGTCGGGGGAAGAAAAAGATCCGGCCCAATAGAGACCATATTCTCCATCCTCTTCATTGATCGAATAAATTTCTATCACATTGTCATTAATAATGGCTCCATGGTAATACCCATCGAATTCGCTATTAATCTGTTTCCATTGACCTAATAAGCTTTGAGATGTGGGAGAGGAAGGGGAAGGTGAGGGGAAAGGATCTCGCGAAGGAAAAACCTCTGAAGAAGTGGAGTTATCTTTGCAAGAGCCCAAAATAAAAATTAAGAGTACCGAAAAAATTATAGAAAGAACTCTTTTTATATCTTTCATTTTGAATTACCCCCATCTACATATTAACCGATATTGGTTAGTATCATTATACACCGTATTCGGATAACATTCAAGTAGAAAGTGGGGCTTGAATGTTATGATTTCATACGCCAGACTATGGGAAACCATGCGAAAGAAGGGAATTACCCAATATACCCTGATAAAAAAGTATAGGATCAGCCCGGCCCAGATTACCCGGCTCAAGCGAAACGAGAGCGTCAGCACCCATACCATTGAGATGTTCTGCGAGATATTGGACTGCCAAGTGGAGGATGTGATGGAATACATCAGAGAAGGTGAAAAAAGTTGAGGATAAAAGGGAAAATCTATTGACTTTTCGCTTTTGCATTGATATACTACTAAAGCCGCTTTGAATGGGCCCATAAGTGAGAGGTGTAAACATCTCCGCCCCCGACAGCGAGCCCGTAATGAAGGAGTTGAAAGTGATGCACGCGATTATCGAGACCGGCGGCAAGCAGTACAAGGTGGCCGAGGGCGATACCCTCTTCATCGAGAAGCTGCCCAACGAGGCCGGGGACAAGGTGACCTTTGACAAGGTCCTGGCTATCCTGGACGGGGACAAGGCTACCTTCGGCGCTCCCGTTGTAGAGGGCGCCGCGGTGGAGGCTGAGGTCGTCAAGAACGGCAAGGGCAAGAAGGTCATCGTCTTTAAGTACAAGCCCAAGAAGAACTACCGCCGCAAGCAGGGCCATCGTCAACCCTACACCAAAGTGACCATCGGCAAGATCAAGGCCTGATGATCCAGGCTACGTTTCACATGGAGGGGAGCAATATCGTCTCCTTCCAGGTGGAGGGCCACAGCGGCCTGGCAGAGGCAGGGACAGATGTTCTCTGCGCTGCCGTCACCAGCGCCGTCCGCCTCACCGAGTGCGCCGTCAACGACGTGCTGGGGCTGGAGGCCGGGGTGAAGGTAAAGCCGGAGAAGGCCCTCATTTCCCTTAAGCTCCCCAGAGGACTGGGGCAGACCAACGAGAGTACCTGCCAGACATTGATGGCGGCGCTGATGGTCTATTTCACCCAGCTCCAGGAGGAGTATCCCGACAATATCATCGTCATGGAGGTGTAATACCAATGCTGAATATCGGTCTGCAGTTTTTCGCCCACAAGAAGGGCGGCGGCTCCACCAAGAACGGCCGTGATTCCAACGCCAAGCG
>JAAWBD010000103.1 GCA_022792495.1 Oscillospiraceae bacterium | reverse complement strand
TCTGGACTCCCCCTCTCAACGACCAAAGGAGGGGGCCTGAGGGCCCCCTCCCTTTGGAAACCTCCCCGGGCTGTCCTGCGGAAGGTTATCTACCCCAGCGGCTTACGACCTTACGCCGCCGGGGTTCGGTCGTTTTTCGGTTGATGTGCCGTGTTCTTGCCCCCAAGGTCCAAAGGACGAAGGTCAAGGGCCGGGCCGATGAGGTCATCGGCCCGCCCTGAGAAGTACCACCCTTCAAGCTGGGTAGAGCAGAGGCGGTGTGATTACAACAGGCTTTCTATCTGTGTTCCGCCAACGTACGCGCGGGCGCGGGGCAAGTGGGACCATGGATGCGAAAGACGATAGAGCCGACCCCAGAACACACGGTCTTGACCTTAGGGCTTTCTTGGGGGGCGTGGGGGGCCATTCTTTGGCCCTTCAAAGAATGGTCCCCCACTCTACGCACGTAGCAAATTTACTCGCAACCCCCATCCAAACGGCCCCACTTTTACTTTTGATTCCGCCCCAGAAGATAGTCTACCGAGACGTGGTAAAAATCAGCCAGGGTGATGAGATGGTGTACAGGGATCTCCTGAATCCCCTTTTCGTACTTGTAATACTGCTGCTGTGTGGTTCCCAGCAGTTCGCCGATTGCCGCCTGGGTCAGGTCCCGGTCTTCCCGTAAATCCCGTAGTCTGGGATAACAATACATAGATCTCACCTCGAAAAAAACCATATCATAAATCTGATAAGGTGTATTGACATTAAACCCAATAAGGTTTAAAATGGGGCAAGAGAGGTGATTTAGATGGACAAATACCAAGCCCTTTACGAGGGGCAGCCGGTCTGCTGCAACTGCGTTCACTGCCATCAACACTATGCCCGGAGAAAGAAACGGTATATCCTTGTGTATGGCGGGCACTGTACCTTTCCCCGAACCAAGCTCCGCCGCCCCGACCAGGCCTGCGGGTACTGGAGCAAAACAGAACCGGAGCCGGTCAGCGAAGGCTGACCGGCTCCGGCCGTTTCGGAACTATAAATTATTGGGCCTCCTCCAGGGTCTTGACCCCCTCCTGGAAGACCTTCACGGCCTCCTCGGCGTTCTCGCCGATGAGGAACAGGAACCACTCGCCCTCGGTGACGAACTGGGCGTTCTCCACCTTGGGCAGGTTCTGGCTCAGATACCAGGAGAAGGTGTCCTCCTGCTGCTTGCGGTAGGACTCAAAGGCGGCCTTCAGGGCCTCCTCCTGGCCCTCGCCCAGCTTGCCCAGCACCAGGGTGTCAGGGGAGGTCATCATGGGCAGGAAGGCCACGCCCTCGGTGATCTGCTCAGAAGTGAAGCCGTGGGTCTCGCCGTAGTACTCCACCAGCTCGGCGGGGGAGGACTTCATGCCCCGGCCCATGTTGGCGGTCTCCAGAATGGAGGCGGCCAGCTTCATCAGGGGGGCGCCGTTGGGGGTGGTGATGGCATAGCTCTCCCCCTCGTCGGTGGAGTTGTCGGTGACGGTGACCCCTGTCAGCAGGTCCAGAACCGTGGCGGGGACGTAGGTCACGCCCTCGATGAGCAGGGCCTCGCCCTCCACCTTCTCGTCGTTTACCGAGATGGTCATGTCGTTAAAGTCGGTGACGATCTGCTCCTTCTCATAGTAGAAGCTGCTGGTGTAGTCCTCGGCGTTCCAGTAGGCGCTGCCGCCGTCGGCCTGGAGCACCGCCCGGAGGGGGATGTAACCGGCGGGGGCGTTGGGGATCTCGCTGAGCTGGACAGAGACGGTCTCGCTGCCCCAGCCGGGGACCTCCCGGTCGTAATCGTAGCTCTCCAGGGCCTCGCCGTTGATGGTGATGACCTTGTTGTAGCTTTCGGCATTGGGGTTGGAGGAGATGAGCACGGGGCCCCGGGCGCCGTCGGCGGGGGTCCAGCCCTCGGGCCGCTCGGCAGCCAGGGAGGCGGGGACCAGGGAGGCAGTCAGGGCAAGGGCCAGGGCCGCGGTGGAAAGACGCTTGAAGTTCATGGTGGGATTCTCCTTTTTCTTGTGTGGTTTGGGGCAAATACACAACTTAGACGAAGGGGAACGAAAAAAGTTCCGGGGAACGGGGAAAAATTTTCCCCTTAGAAGGCCACCCGCTGGGCCAGCCAATTTTTCAGCTCGCTGACGGGGATGCGGACCTGCTCCATGGAGTCCCGCTCCCGGACGGTGACGCAGTTGTCGGCCTCCTCGGTGTCGCTGCCTACGGTCTGGAAATCCACCGTCACGCAGAAGGGGGTGCCGATCTCGTCCTGGCGGCGGTAACGCTTGCCGATGGATCCGGCGTCGTCAAAGTCCACCATAAAGTCACGGGCCAGCTCCTCGTAAATTTTCCGGGCCGGCTCGGAGAGCTTTTTGCTCAGGGGCAGAATGGCCGCCTTAAAGGGGGCCAGGAAGGGGTGCAGCCGGAGGACGGTCCGCACGTCGTTCTTCTCCGCGTCCACTACCTCCTCGTCATAGGCCTCGCACAGGAAGGCCAGAGCCACCCGGTCACAACCCAGGCTCGGCTCGATAACGTAGGGTATAAAATGCTCATTTTTCTCCTGATCGTAGTAGGTCAGATCCTTGCCGCTGGCCTCCTGATGGCGGCCCAGGTCGTAGTCGGTCCGGTCGGCAATGCCCCACAACTCCCCCCAGTCGGTGAAGGGGAAGGCGTACTCGATGTCGGTGGTGGCCCGGGAATAGAAGGCCAGCTCCGCCTTCTCGTGGTCCCGCAGGCGCAGGTTCTCCTCCTTGATGCCCAAAGACAGGAGCCACTGGTAGCAGAAGTCCTTCCAGTAGGCGAACCACTCCAGATCGGTGCCGGGAGCGCAGAAGAACTCGCACTCCATCTGCTCAAACTCCCGGGTGCGGAAGGTAAAGTTGCCCGGGGTGATCTCGTTGCGGAAGGCCTTGCCCACCTGGCATACGCCGAAGGGCAGCTTCTTCCGGGTGGTGCGCTGGATGTTGTTGAAGTTCAGGAAAATGCCCTGGGCGGTCTCAGGCCGGAGGTAGACGGTGGAGGAGGAATCCTCGGTGACGCCGATCTGGGTCTTGAACATCAGGTTGAACTTCCGGATGGGGGTGAAGTCGTGCTTGCCGCACACCGGGCAGACCACGTCATCATGCCCGGCGATGAAGGCGTCCATCTCGTCAAAGCTCATGGCGTCCACGTTGACCTCGCTGTGGACGTCCCCAATGAGCTTGTCGGCCCGGTGCCGGGCCTTGCAGGCCTTGCAGTCCAGCAGGGGATCGGAAAAGCCCGCCACGTGCCCGGTGGTGATCCAGGTCTGGGGGTTCATGAGAATGGCGGCGTCCAGCCCCACGTTGTAGGGGCTCTCCTGGACGAACTTCTTGAGCCAGGCCTTCTTTACGTTGTTCTTGAACTCCACCCCCAGGGGGCCGTAGTCCCAGGAGTTGGCAAGGCCGCCGTAGATCTCGCTGCCGGGGAAGATGAAGCCCCGGCCCTTGCACAGGTTGATGATCATGTCCATGGTTTTTTCGGTGCTTTTCATGTCCAAACGCTCCTTTATTATAATGAATTTTGCTTGTCCACAACAAAAAACGCCCTGAGCCTATGGCTCAGGGCGAACTTCTGCAGTCCGTGCTTCCACCTGAATTCGGCCCCCTCAAGGGGCCGCTCTCGAACCCGGTAACGGCGGGGGCCGGCGGGGCATTTCCTCCCCGCAGCTTCCGGGCGCCTTGGGCGGTGTTCCAGGGGGCCTTGCACCGTCCGGCCCCTCTCTTTTGCTGGAAGCATCCGCTTACTCTTCCCGGTCAACGCTTTCTGTATGGCCGATTCTACCATTCTTTCCGGGGAATGTCAAGGGGAATAGAGGGCGGAGGGCTCCTCGGCAAAGGGGCGGGCTTTTCTGGAGCTTCAGCAGATACACCCCTCAATTTCCATCAGGGAATGGTTAAGCCCCATTTCCTGTTTGAATTTTCCACCCCGACAGGATATAATAAATAGGTTTTCTGAGAAATACCGCCACAGATCGAGAGGTGTTTTAACAATGACAGAAGAAAAAACCAATGTGATGCGGCTGCTGGATCAAAGAAAGATCCCCTATACGCCCCATTCCTACGACGTTTCCGACGGGGCGCTGGACGGCCTTACCGCGGCCAGCCGCCTGGGGATCCCTCCCGAGACCTGCTTCAAGACCCTGGTGACGGTGGGAGCCTCCAAGAAAAACCATGTTTTTGTCATTCCGGTGGAGAGGGAGCTGGATCTGAAGGCCGCCGCCAAAGCCGTGGGAGAGAAGGCTGTTGAGATGCTGAAGCAGGCCCAGCTCCTCCCTTTGACGGGCTATGTCCACGGCGGCTGTTCCCCCATCGGGATGAAAAGGCGTTTCCCCACCGTCATTGACGCCTCGGCGGAGAGCCTTCCCCAGATCACGGTCTCCGCCGGCAGGATAGGCCGCCAGATCACCGTCTCCCCCCAAGCCTTGGCTGACTATGTGGGCGCAAGCTTTGGGGAGGTAAGCAGAAGCTGAAAACCAAAAGCTGAAAACCAAAAGCAGGGTACCCGGCCTTGCCTTATTTTGGAGTTTGTTTAACTTTTAATTTCCCTGGGTTGTTTCTCCTCTCTAAATTTGCTATAATAAAAGTTAATCATTTTATCCTGCCCCTCTGCGGGCAAAAGAGAGAGTGGAAACGCCCATGAGATACAGACAATGGAACGACCTCCCCTCCGCCTCCCCGGCGGCGCTGGAGGCCGCGGGGATCCCCGCCCTGTGCGCCCGGATCCTCTCCGCGCGGGGCATGGAGCCGCCGGCGGCCCACCGCTTCCTCTACGAGGAGCAGCCCCTTCATGACCCCTTCCTGCTGAAGGACATGGACAGGGCCGTGGCCCGGATCCGCCGGGCCATTGAGGCAGGGGAGCCCATCGCTGTGTACGGCGACTACGATGTGGACGGGATCACCGCCACCAGCCTCCTCACCCTTTTCCTCCGCCGGGAGGGAGCCACCGTCCTGCCCTACATCCCCAACCGCCTGGAGGAGGGCTACGGCCTGAACCAGGGGGCGGTGGAGGCCCTGGCCGCCCAAGGGGCCCGCCTGGTGGTGACGGTGGACTGCGGCATCACCGCCGTGGAGGAGGCCGTCCAGGCCGGGAGTCTGGGGCTGGACGTGATCATCACCGACCATCACGAGTGCAAGGATACCCTCCCCGCCGCCGTGGCGGTGGTGGATCCCCACCGGCCCGACTGTCCCTACCCCTTTAAAGCCTTGGCCGGGGTGGGGGTGGCCCTGAAGCTCTGCCTGGCTCTGGCGGGGCCGGAGCGGGAGGGGGAGCTGCTGGAGACCTACGCCGACCTCTGTGCCCTGGGCACCGTGGCCGATGTGATGACCCTCACCGACGAGAACCGAACCATTGTCCGCCATGGGCTTTCCGCCCTGCCCCACACGGCCCGTCCCGGCCTTCTGGCTCTGCTGCGGGAGGCGGGGGCTGAGGGGAAGGCCCTCTCCTCCACCCTGGTGGGCTATACCCTGGCCCCCCGGATCAACGCCGCCGGGCGCATGGGCTGCTCCCAGGTGGCCCTGGAGCTGCTCCTCACCGACGACCCCCGCCGGGGGGAGGAGCTGGCCCGGGAGCTGTGCGCCCTGAACCGCCGCCGCCAGGAGCTGGAGGGGGAGATCTTCTCCCAGTGTGACCTTTTGGTGGACGCCCTCCCCCCTGGGGAGCGGGACGCCCTGGTGCTGGCGGGGGACTCCTGGCACCAGGGGGTGGTGGGGATCGTGGCCTCCCGCCTGACAGAGAAATACGCGGTTCCCGCCTTTATGATCTGCCTCAGCGAGGGGCGGGGCAAGGGCTCCTGCCGCTCCTACGGGGGCATCAACCTCTTTGCCCTTCTGGAGGGCTGCGCCGACCTTCTGGAGTCCTACGGCGGCCACGAGCTGGCCGCCGGGTTCACCATCCGGGAGGAGAATATCCCTCCCTTCCGGATCCGGATCAATGAGCTGACCCGCCAGGTCAGGGCGGAGGAGACCCCCGTCACCGCCCTGACGGTGGACTGCGTCCTCCCCGACCCCGCCCTTCTGACCCAGGAGGAGGTGGAGGCCCTCTCCCTGCTGGAGCCCTTTGGCCCCGGTAATCCCAAGCCCGTGTTCCGCCTGGATCGCTGCGCTGTGGCGGGACTGACCCAGGTGGGAAATGGGAAGCATATGAAGCTGAAGCTCTCCTCAGGGGGCCGGAGCCTGGACGCCATCTTCTTCTCCGCCACCGCGGAGGAGGCGGGGGTGGGCCCGGACCAGCGGGTGGATGTGTGCTTCTATCCCCAGATCAACGAGTATAAGGGCTGGCGCAACGTTCAGCTCCAGATCAGCGACCTGCGCCCCGCCCGCACCCGGGCCCGGGTGGAGGAGGAGCTCTTCCGCCGCTTTATGGACGGAGAGCGGCTCTCTCCTGACGAGGCCAGGGCTCTTCTTCCCGCCCGCCGGGACTTTGCCAACCTGTGGCGCTACCTCTCCTCCCGCCGGGAGGAGGGCGCCCTGGAGGACACCGCCCAGCGGCTGGCCCGGAATGTGGCCCGCTCCTGCGGAGCCCGGGAGGAGTATATGCGCACCCAGCTCTGCCTGGAGGTATTCCACGACCGGGGCCTTCTCTGCCTGGAGCAGACGGCCGACCACCTGCGCATCCAGCTTCTTCCCGATAAAGGCAAAGTAAACCTGGAGGAAGCCCCGGTCATGCGTAAGCTCCGGGAGATGGCGGAGGAAGCGGATCGCTAAAACGGATCACAGCCGTCCGGCGCCGCCGGACGCCTAAAGTTTTACAGAAAGGAGATGCGTTACGGCATGGATCCCATCCTGGAACGGTACCAAGCCTTGGAAAACAAGATCAAAGCCTACAATCCCACTGCCGACGCCCAGCGGCTGTTTGACGCCTTCTCCTATGCCGACAACGCCCACTCCGGCCAGCTGCGCAAAAGCGGGGAGCCCTATATCATCCACCCCCTGGCGGTGGCTGAGATCGTGGCCGAGCTGGAGCTGGACTCCGACTCCATCATCGCCGCCCTCCTCCATGACGTCATCGAGGACACCGGCGCCACCCAGGAGGATATCGCCAAGCGGTTTGGGGAGAGCGTGGCCCTTCTGGTGGAGGGGGTCACCAAGCTGACCAAGATGCAGTATACCTCCAAAGAGGAGGAGCAGATGGAGAACCTGCGGAAGATGTTCATGGCCATGAGCCGGGACATCCGGGTGATCCTCATCAAGATCTGCGACCGGCTCCACAATATGCGGACCATGGAGTACCAATCCGCCAAAAAACAGCGGGAAAAAGCCCTGGAAACCATGGAGATCTACGCCCCCATCGCCCACCGCCTGGGAATGCAGCGGATCAAGTGGGAGCTGGAGGACACCTCCCTGAAATACCTGGATCCTGTGGGCTACCAGGAGATCGCCGACGAGCTTGCCGCCCGCTCCTCCGCCCACGAGGAGTTTTTGGCCTCTATCCAGAAGCGGATCCGCAGCCGGATGGACGAGGAACGCCTCCACTGTCAGGTCTACGGCCGGGTGAAGCACACCTACTCCATCTACCGGAAAATGTACGCCCAAAATAAGACCCTGGACGAGATCTTCGACCTCTACGCCTTCCGGGTCATTGTCACCGACGTCCAGACCTGCTACTATGTCCTGGGCTGTATCCACGACATGTTCAATCCGGTCCTGGGCCGGTTCAAGGACTATATCTCCACCCCCAAGCCCAATGGCTACCAGTCCCTTCACACCACCGTCATCGGCCGGGAGGGCATCCCCTTCGAGGTGCAGATCCGCACCGAGGAGATGCACAACACCGCCGAATACGGCATCGCCGCCCACTGGAAGTACAAGCAGGGCATGGCCAACGCCAGCCTGGGAACCGAAGAGGCCTTCGAGTGGGTCCGTAAGCTCCTGGAGAGCCAGCAGGACACCGATCCTGACGAGTTTGTCTCCACCCTGAAGGTGGATATGTTCGCCGATGAGGTCTTTGTCTTTACCCCCCAGGGTGACGTAAAAAGCCTTCCCGCCGGGGCCACCCCCATCGACTTCGCCTACTCCATCCACTCCGCCGTGGGCAACCGGATGACAGGGGCCAAGGTCAACGGCCGCATCGTCCCCTTCGAGACCGAGCTGAAATCCGGCGACATCGTGGAGGTCATCACCTCCAAGACCGCCCACGGCCCCAGCCGGGATTGGCTGAAGCTGTGCAAATCCAACGAGGCCCGGAATAAAATACGCCAATGGTTCAAGAAGGAACGCCGGGAGGAGAACATTGCCACCGGCCGCTCCGCCTTTGAGTCGGAGCTGAAGCACCAGGGCCTCTCCCTGGCCCAGATCACCGAGGAGACGGTGCTCCCCGGCCTTTTGAAAAAGACCCGCTTCGGCTCTTTGGACGAGCTGTATAACGCCATCGGCTACGGCGGCGTGTCGGCGGTAAAGACGGTGGCCCGCTTCCGGGATGAGCTCATCCGCCTGGACAAGGCCGCCGCCGATAAGCTCTCGGCGGAAAAGCTGGCCGGCCAGGGGGAGAAGGTCATTATGCCCTCCTCCGCCGCCGACGCCCTTCCCAAGCAGCCTCACCTCCCCCGCCGCTCCCAGTCGGGCATCATCGTGGAGGGGCTGGACAACTGCCTGGTGAAGTTCGCCAAGTGCTGTACCCCTGTACCCGGGGATCCGGTGGTGGGCTTTATCACCCGGGGATTCGGGGTGTCCGTCCACCGCTCCGACTGCCCCAACGCCCTGGTGGAGAACCGGAAGCCCGAGGAGGCGGGCCGCTGGATCAAGGTGGACTGGGTGGAGGGGGAGCTGCCCGGCTACCAGACCGCCCTGGATCTCTCAGCCAAGGATCGGGACGGCCTGACCCTGGACGTGGCCATGGCCCTTTCCGCCGCCAAGGTGAAGGTGAACTCCCTCTCGGCCAAGGCCCTCCCCGACGGCTACGCCGTGATCTCGGTGGTGGTGGAGGTCAAGGACCGGAACGAGCTGGTCAATGTGGTCAACAAGCTCAACCAGATCCAAAGCGTGTACCAGGTCAAGAGAAGCGTAGGATAAGTGAAAAGCGAAAAATGACTGTGGCCGCCGTAGGCGGCATATAAAATAAGTCCGGCCAAAAGCCGGACGCCGCAATTTTTTACTCCAGATAAGGAGATGCCGTCAATATGAACGATCAACCCTTCGTTCCCCTTTTGCTGGGGGCTGATATCAACGTCTACTCCATGGCTCGGGCCTTTCACGAGGCCTACGGGGTCAAGACCGTGGCCTACGGGATGTATCCCTCGGGGCCCTGCTACGGCAGCGCCATCATCGACTACCGGGTCTGCGCCCACAACGACGAGCCCGAAAAGGTGCTGGAGAACGTCCGCCATGTCGCCGCCCAGTTCCCGGACAAGACCATCCTCCTTCTGGGCTGCGGGGACAATTATTTGACCTCCATCGCCGCCAACCTGGACAGGTATCCGGACAACGTCATCGCCCCCTACGTGCCCCTGGAGCAGATGGAGGAGCTGATCCACAAGGAGAAGTTCTACGCCATGTGCGGCAAGTACGGCATCGACCACCCGGAGACCTTTGTCTACCGCAAGGGCATGGGCCATGACTTTGCGCTTCCCTTTTCCGGCCCCTTCGTGGTAAAGCCCGCCGAGTCGGCCACCTACTGGGATCACCCCTTCCCCACCCAGAAGAAGGCCTATATCCTCCAGACCCGGGAGGAGGTAGACCAGGTCATTGACGATATCTATAACAACGGATATGCCGATTCCCTCATCATCCAGGACTTCATCCCCGGGGGGGACGAGAATATGCGGGTGCTCACCTGCTACTCCGGGGCCGACGGGAGGGTCCGGCTCATGTGCCTGGGCCATGTCCTCCTGGAGGAGCACGCCCCCCACGCCATCGGCAACCACGCCGTCATCATCACCGAGGATAACGAGGAGCTGTGCCGGCCCTTCCGGGCCTTCCTGGAGGATATCCACTTTGTTGGCTTCTCCAACTTCGATATCAAATACGACTCCCGGGACGGGAAGTATAAAGCCTTCGAGATCAACTGCCGCCAGGGCCGGAGCAACTACTACGTCACCGGGGCGGGCTACAACCTGGCCCAATTCCTGGTGGAGGATGTGGTCGAGCACAAGCCCCAGGAGCTGGTGGTCACCAAAAACCGCCACCTATGGTGGGTTCTCCCCAAAAAGGTGGCCTACGACTATATCTCCCCCGCCTTCCACCAGGAGATGAAGGCTCTGGACAAGGCCGGCGCCTCAGTGGATCCCCTGTGGTACAGGGGGGATAAAGCCCTTATCCACAAGCTCCGCATCTGGAACCAGCAGCGCCGCCAGCACCAAAAGTACGCGGAAAACATGGAGAAGAGGAAAGAGATCTGAGGATAAAGAAGCCCGGGAGGTGCCCCATGGAAAAAGGAAAACTTGGCGTCATCGGCGGCATGGGCCCCCAGGCCACCCTCCAGTTTTGCCAGCGGATCCTGGATCACACCGCCGCCGGGAGTGACCAGGAGCACCTGCCCATGCTCATCCTCAACGACACCCAGATGCCCGACCGCACTGCCGCCCTTTTCAGCGGGGATGTGGAGCCCGTCTGTGCCCGGCTCCTGGCCGACGCCAGGGTGCTGGAGGACTGGGGGGCCGCCGCCGTCGCCATCACCTGCAATACCGCCCACGCCTTCCTGCCCCGGCTCCAGGGGGAGCTGAGGATCCCCCTGGTCAATATGGTCACCGAGGCCGCCGCCGCCCTGAAGGCCCAGGGCTGTAAGCGGGTGGGCATCCTGGCCACCGACGGCACCCTCCGGGTGGGCCTTTACCACCGAGCCCTGGAGGCCCAGGGGCTCCAGCCCCTCACCCCCGACGCCGCCGCCCAGCGGGAGGTCATGGGGATCATCTATGAGGAGATCAAGAAGGGCCTTCCGGGGAGCGAGGAACGGTTCCGCACCGCGGCAGATTCCCTGAAGGCCCAGGGCTGTGACCGGATCCTCCTGGCCTGCACCGAGATGTCCACCTACAAGGACTGGCACGGCCTGGACGATTTTTACGTGGACGCCATGGACGTGCTGGCCCTCCGCTGTATCCGGCTGTGCGGCTACCCCCTACGGGATATGTAGCCCCAGCTTCACCAGATAGTTGAAGAGGATCCGCCGCTCCCCGTCATCCCGGTAGAAGGCCTCCCGCTGATAGTCCTCCCAAAGGGCCTCCTGCTCCGGGGTAAAGGTGGCCTCCAGGGCCAGTTGAGCGTCGTTGGGATACTGGGTTACAGGAAGGAGCTCGTCGACAAAATTATAAAGTTGTGTTAAAATATCAGACACGTGATCACCTCCGATTGAGGGTATTATATCACCACCATTTGAGGGTGTCAAGGAGGAAAATATGAAAATTTTGGCAGAGAGATTGCGGCTACTTCGGAAAGAGAAAAAATTGTCTCAGGTGGAGTTTGCTAAAATCATAGGGTTATCCACAAACGGCTACCAAAGATATGAATTGGACGAACGGGATCCTGTGGCCCCGGTGATTGTGGAGATCGCAAAATACTATAACGTCTCTGCCGACTACCTCCTGGGCCTGACCGACAAGCGGTAGGGCGGGGGCTTGCCCCCGCCGCTTTTCCCCCCTATCATCCCTTCCCGGAATCGAGGTGACCCCTATGGATCGTCCCCGCCTGCCCTTGGGCGAATATGTTCAGATCCTTCTGAAAAATGGCCTTTTGGCCGACAATACTCCACTTTCCACCGACTTTACCCGGCGGGTGGAGGCGGTGACCTGCGACTCCCGGGGGGCGGTTCCCGGGAGCCTTTTCCTTTGCAAAGGGGCGGCCTTTAAGGAGGAATACCTGCTGGAGGCCTTGGGCCGCGGGGCTTTCGCCTATGTGAGCGAGAGGGCCTATCCCGCTGCTCCCGCCCCCTGTATCCGGGTCGCCGATATCCGCGCCGCCATGGGGCTCCTGGCCGACGCCGCCTGGGGCCACCCCTCGGGAAGCCTTGGGGTCGTAGGGATCACAGGCACCAAGGGCAAGACCACCACCGCCTATTTTTTGAAGTCCATCCTGGATCTCTGGCGGGAGGAGCAGGGGCTTCACCCGGTGGGGCTCCTGAGCACGATCCTCACCGACGACGGGGCCCAGAGAAAACCTGCAACCCTTACGACCCCAGAGCCTTTAGACCTTCAGCGGCACCTTTGGAACGCCAAGGAGGCGGGCTGCGGTTATGTGGTGATGGAGTGCTCCAGCCAGGCGTTGAAGTATGGGAGAATGACCGGGGTGGAGCTGGAGGCGGCGGTTTTTCTCAATTTGGGGGAGGATCACATCAGTCCCCACGAACACCCCACCTTAGAGGACTATTTTCAGTCTAAACTGCGGATTTTTGAGCACTCCCGGCGGGGAATTGTGAATCTTGACAGTGACCGCGCCCCTGAAATTTTGGCCGCCGCAAAGGCCTCCGGGGAGGTTCTCACTTACGGCATAAACGATCCAAAAGCGGAAATATTGGGCAAAAACCTCTCAAAAATGGACAAGGGAGTTGCATTTACAGCCCGGTATGCCGGCTCTTGGGCAGATTTCACAATCCCTCTGGCCGGCTCCTTCAACCTGTCCAACGCCCTGGCCGCCCTGGCGGTGTGCCAGACCCTGAGGGTTCCGGCGGAGACGGCGGCGAAGGGCCTGGCCCGGGCCCGGGTGCCCGGGCGGATGGAGACATACTCCGGCAGGGGAAAAACCGTCATTGTGGACTATGCCCATAACGGCATGGCCCTCTCCGCCCTTCTGCAGGCGGTGCGGGGGGACTATCCGGGGGCGCCGGTCTGGGTGGTCTTTGGCTGTACCGGGGGTAAGGGCCTGGATCGCCGGGAGGGGATGGGAAGGGCGGCGGGAGAGTACGCCGACCATATTATCCTCACCGAGGATGACCCCGGCCCCGAGGAGGTGGAGGCCATCTGTGCCGAGATCGGAACCTATATCGCCCCCTTTGGAAAGCCCTGGGCCGTCATCCCCGACCGGGAGGAGGCCATCCGGGCCGCCATTGAGAGCACCCCGGAGAGGGCGGTGGTGGTATTGGCGGGCAAGGGCAGCGAGATGGAGCAGAAGCGGAAAAACGGCCCGGAGCCCTGTGTGCCGGACGGGATGCTGGCGGAAAAATATTTAAAAGTGAAAAAGGAAAAGTGAAAAAGCGGTGACCTGAGGCGGCCGCAGGCCATAGATTGAGATGGTTCGGCCCTTGGGGACACCACAGTGTTTCACTTTTCATTTTTAGATTAGGACGGTTGTTATGACAGAGGAAAAGACACTGATGACAGAGGGGCCTATCGGGCCTATTTTGCTGCGCTTTGCCCTTCCCCTTTTCCTGGGAAATCTGTTCCAGCAGTTCTATAATATCGTGGATTCCCTGGTGGTGGGGAATGTGTGCGGGGACACGGCCCTGGCCGCCGTCAGCTCCTCGGGGAGCATGTGCCACCTGCTGATCGGGTTTTTCCAGGGGCTCTGCCTGGGGGCGGGGGTGGTGATCTCCCGGTACTGGGGGGCCCGGGACCGGGAGGGATCTGACCGGGCCATCCATACTACGGTGGTATTCGCCTTCTTTGCCGGGGTGCTCCTGACGGCGCTGGGGGTGCTGTTTACCCCCACCCTGCTGCGGTGGATGGGCACGCCGGAGAGGGTGCTGCCCCTGTCCATCCAATATTTTCGGGTATACTGCGCCGGGCTTCTGGGCCTGGCACTCTACAATACCGCCACGGGCATTTTCCAGGCCCTGGGAGACAGCCGGCATCCCCTCTACTACCTGATGATCTCCGCCGGGGTGAACCTGATCCTGGATCTGCTGTTTGTGGCGGGGCTGGACATGGGGGTAGGGGGCGCGGCCCTGGCCACCATTCTGGGCCAGGCCCTCAGCGCGGTGCTGGCCTTTGGACACCTGATGAGCGGCCGGTTTGTGGTACGGATCCGGATGAGCAGGCTCAGGGCCGACCGGGATCTGCTGGGGCAGATCTTCCGGCTGGGTCTGCCCAGCGGGATACAGAACAGTGTGATCAACATCGCCAACGTGGTGGTGCAGGCCAATATCAACGCCTTTGGGGATCTGGCCATGGCGGGGTGCGGCAGCTACTCCAAGGTGGAGGGCTTCATGTTTCTGCCGGTGGCCAGCCTGACCCTGGCCGTCACCACCTTTGTGGGGCAGAATATGGGGGCCCAGCAGCCCGAGCGGGCCAGGAGGGGCAGCTGGCTGGGTATCGCGATGGCGGCGGGAGGGGCGGAGATCATCGGACTGCTTTTCTTCGCCTTTGCCCCCTGGCTTATTGGCCTGTTCAGCCCCACCCCGGAGGTGGTGGCGTTCGGGGTGCGGCAGATCCGGGTGGAGGCTCTGTTCTACGTATTCCTGGGCTTTTCCCATGCTGCCGGAGCCGCCCTGCGGGGCGCGGGGAGAGCGGTGACCTCCATGGCGGTGCTGCTGTCGGTATGGTGCGCCCTGCGTATCGTCTACATTACCGGGATGGTGGCGGTGTTCCAGGATATCACGGTGGTGTTCACTGCCTACCCAGTGACCTGGATCGTCAGCTCCCTGGTGTTCGGGGCCATTCTCCTCCGGGGGAGCTGGCTGAAGCAGGAGAAATGGAAAAGTTTTTCAAAAGAGGCTTGACAAAAAGCGGTTAGCGGTGGTAAACTCTACACCGGGAAAGGGGTTAGTGAAAGCTAACCCCTAACGCTAAACCATCGGTTAGCGAAAGCTAATCGGCGGAGGAAGGGAAGTGTGGAGATGCCTTTGGCCATGATGGAGCCGGGAAAAACGGTGGTGATCCGAAAAGTCACCGGGAGGGATGAGATCCGGCAGCGGCTGGCAGAGCTGGGGTTTGTGGTAAATGGAGTGGTGACGGTGGTGAGCCGTCTGGGGGGGAGCCTGATCCTGCAGGTGAGGGAGAGCAGGGTAGCCCTGGACCGGGAGCTGACCATGAGGATCATGGTGGAATGTATCGAGGAGTGAGAGGAATATGGCAGGAAGCACAGGATATGACGCTTTGAAAAGGAGGAGTTTAAAGTGAAAACCTTGAAGGATGTGAAGGTGGGCGAAAGGGCTGTCGTGGTCAGGCTCCGGGGGGAGGGGGCGGTAAGGCGGCGGATCATGGACATGGGACTGACCCGGGGAACGGAGGTTTTTGTCCGGAAGGTGGCCCCCCTGGGGGATCCCATGGAGCTGAATGTCCGGGGCTATGAGCTGAGCCTTCGGAGGGCGGACGCGGAGATGATCGAGATCGAGTAACATTTTTTTGAAATGGAGTTAGCAGCGGATAACCAAGAAGGGAGAACCTCAGGCCGTCCCGCCCATAGTGGACAGGCGGGTTGAGGCCCCGAAGGGACTGAGAAAGGAGAGAAGGCGTAATGGACATAAAAATCGCTTTGGCAGGGAATCCCAACTGCGGGAAAACCACCCTGTTTAACGCCCTGACCGGCTCCAGCCAGTATGTGGGAAACTGGCCGGGGGTGACGGTGGAGAAGAAGGAGGGCAGGCTGAAGGGCAGTGAGGATGCGGTCATTCAGGATCTGCCCGGGATCTATTCCCTGTCCCCCTATACCCTGGAGGAGGTGGTGGCCCGGGGGTATCTGGTCAGTGAGAAGCCTGACGCCATTTTGAACATTGTGGACGGCACCAACATTGAGCGGAACCTGTACCTTACCACCCAGCTCATTGAGCTGGGGCTTCCTGTGGTGGTGGCTGTCAACATGATGGATCTGGTGAAGAAAAACGGCGACGGCATCGACCTGAAAAGGCTGGGAGACGCCTTGGGCTGTACAGTGATGGGCATGTCGGCCCTGAAGAACGAGGGAGGGCTTGAGGCGGCCCGGACTGCCGCAAGGCTGGCCCGGGAACACAGGAGCTCCGAGCTGCCCCATGTGTTTACCGGGAGTGTGGAGCACGCCCTGGCCCACATTGAGGAGTCCATTGAGGGGAAGGTGGATGAGCGCTACCTGCGCTGGTACGCCATTAAAGTCTTTGAGCGGGATGAGAAGGTGATGGAGGAGCTGAGGCTGTCCGGGGAGCTGAAGGAGCACCTGGAGCGGCACATTGCCGACTGCGAAAGAGAGCTGGACGACGACGCGGAAAGCATTATCACCAACCAGCGCTATGCCTACATCAGCGGGGTGGTGGAGCGGAGCGTGAAGAAAAAGGCGGCCAGGCACAGCCTTTCCACCTCGGACAAGATCGACCGGGTGGTGACCAACCGGATCCTGGCTTTGCCCATCTTTGTGGCGGTGATGTTCCTGGTCTACGCCATTGCTATGGGAGGCTGGAGGGTATCTGTGGGCACGGCGGCCACCGACTGGGCCAACGACGGGCTTTTCGGCGAGGGCTGGTTCCTCTCCGGCGGAGAGGGCTACGAGGATGACTCCGGGGCCTTTGAGGAGGCCGCCGCCATTATGGAGGCCTATGAGAACGGGGAGAGCGTGGTCTATTTCTACGACGACGAGGAAGGCGAGACCAACGCCGTGGAGGTGAACGGGGAGAGCTACGCCCAGGCCACGGCCACTGTGGAGGCCTTTGGCGAGGAGGGCCCCGACCCCAGGGACTATGGCCGCTGGCAGGACAGTATTCCGGTGATGGTGGGGGCTTGGCTGGAGAACATTGAGTGCGCCGACTGGCTCTCCGGGCTCATTGTGGACGGCATCATCGGCGGTGTGGGCGCGGTGCTGGGCTTTGTGCCCCAGATGCTGGTGCTGTTCCTGCTGCTGTCCATCCTGGAGGATGTGGGCTATATGGCCCGGATCGCCTTTATCATGGACCGGATCTTCAGAAAGTTCGGTCTGAGCGGCAAGTCCTTTATTCCCATGCTGGTGGGCACCGGCTGCGGGGTGCCCGGAGTGATGGCCTCCCGAACCATTGAGAACGAGCGGGACCGGCGGATGACCATTATGACCACCTGCTTTATCCCCTGCGGGGCCAAGATGCCCATCATCGCCATGTTTGCCGGGGCGCTGTTTGGGGGAAACAAGACGCTGGTGGCAACCTCGGCCTATTTTATCGGTGTGGCCGCCATTGTGATCTCCGGCATCATCCTGAAGAAAACCAAGGGCTTTGCCGGGGATCCGGCCCCCTTTGTTATGGAGCTGCCCCAGTACCACGTGCCCAGCGTGGGCAATGTGCTCCGGGCTACCTGGGAGCGGGGCTGGTCTTTCATTAAGCGGGCGGGCACCATCATCCTGGCCTCCTCTATCATTCTCTGGTTCCTCCAGGGCTTCGGCTTTGAAAACGGGGTTTTCGGCATGGTGGAGGACAACAACGCTTCTCTGCTGGCCCTCATCGGCGGCGCGGTGGCTTTCATCTTTGCGCCTCTGGGCTTTGGCACCTGGCAGTCTGCTGTGGCTGTGGTCACCGGGCTTATTGCCAAGGAGGAGGTGGTTTCCACCCTCAATGTCCTCTATCCGGGGGACACCACGGCGGAGATCGCCATGGCCTACACCGGGCTGAGCGCTTACTCCTTCATGATCTTCAACCTGCTGTGCGCCCCCTGCTTTGCCGCTATGGGCGCCATCAAGCGGGAGATGAACAACGGCAAGTGGACGGCCGCCGCCATCGGCTATATGTGCGGCTTTGCCTATGTGGCCTCCCTGATGGTTTATCAGCTGGGCGGAGTGATCGCCGGGGAGGTTTCCTTCGGGGTGGGCACCGTTGCCGCCCTTG
>JAAWBD010000102.1 GCA_022792495.1 Oscillospiraceae bacterium | reverse complement strand
TCCCCCCTGGGCCTGAAAGTATTCCAGCCTCTCCAGATTTGCCGGGGGCACATTCTGCCCCATGGCGAAGGTGGCGTCGTAATCCGAGACCAGCAGCACTCCATCAAATTTTCCCAAGGGGGTCCCTTCTTTCTCTTTGGTATCAGTGCAGATCCTCCCCCATCATATATTTCCGGGTGGAGGCGATATTGTAGAGGCCCACGCACACCACCGTCACCAGAACGGCAGAGAGGAGGGCCGGCAAATTGTAGACCAGGGAGTAGGCCCAGGTGTTGGTAAAGTGGAAAATATACAGGTCATGCATGTACTCCCCCCACAGGGTAGCTCCCGTGACCGTGACCGCCAGATAGCGCCCCACCGTGCCCAGCAAGGCTCCGGCCACCACCCCGGGAAGTCCCTTCCTGTGTCCGACCCCCGCAAGGCCCAGCACAGTGAGGGCTGCCACATAATCCCCCAAAATAGACTGCCAGCCGATGGCAAAGCCGCCACCGATCATGAAATCCAGCACGCCCATGGCCAGGCCGGCCAGCAGACCGTGGCCCAACCCCCACCGAAGGGCAAAGAATACGATGGGCAGCGCCATCAGGGAGACGGATCCCCCCTCGGGCATATGCCAGAACTTCAGGTAACCCAGCACCTCGGCCAGGGCCACCATGAGGGCCCCCTCCACCAGGGCCCGAACCGCTTGATGGGTCTTTGTGTTGCTTGTCATTGTTATCTGCCTCACTTTACAAAAAGTACCGCAAGCGCAAACCGGGGGGAAGCGCGCTGCGGTACGAAAAGGAGACAAAATGTCCACTAAATCGCTTCCTACGCCGGCATTACCCGGATCAGGTTCCAAGGGACCGGGGGCGGCGTTACGCCCCTGCATCTCAGCCGGACTTGCGTCCAGCGCCCCTGTATTCAGTTTGTCCTCGCGGTCTGGGGATTATTTTATACGAGCGGGCGAACTTTGTCAAGGGAAGTCCTTTCCCGTCCATCAAAAACAAATTGAATGGCCGCCCCTCCTGTGATAAAATCAGGGTGACAAGGATCAGCTTTATCAAGGAGGTCTCTCTATGGGAAGCTTGGATCAGGAAGCCCAGGGCGTCATGGTCGAACGCTTTGGAAAAGACTCCATGATCGCCCTGGCCACGGCAGAAAAGGGAACGCCCTTCGTCAGGTATGTAAACGCCTATTATGAGGACGGGGCCTTCTACATCATCACCAACGCCCGCTCCAATAAAATGCGGCACATAGTGAGCAATCCTATGGTCGCCATCGCTGGAGACTGGTTTACCGCCCACGGAAGGGCCTTCAGCCTCGGCCCTTTTGGCAGAAGGGAAAACCACCGCATGGCGGAAACTCTCCGGCAGGTCTTTGCCGCCTGGATCGGCAACGGCCACAGTGACCTGGAGGATGAGAATACCGTCATTCTCCGCATAGAGCTGACCGATGGACTGCTCCTCTCCCACGGCGTCCGATATGAATTTTAGCTCCCTTCCTCACTGGGCCGGACATTGACGTCCGGTGTGATCCAGGGTGTAGTCCGTCCCGCATTCCCCTGGCAATATGAGCTGAGAGATAGGCACAAAGGTATACCCCTGCTGAAGCAGGGCCTCTATGATCCCCGGCAGAGCCTCGGGAGTGTGCTTGGCGGCGTTGTGAAACAGCACGATGGAGCCGGCCTGCACCTTGCTGGTCACCCGCTGGGTAATGTCGGGGGCGGAGAGATCCTTCCAGTCCAGGGAGTCCACATCCCACTGGATGGGCTCCATGTCCATGGAGCGGATGGCGGAGATCACATTGTCGTCATACTCTCCATAGGGGGGCCGGATCAACGTGGGCCGCACCCCGGTCACCCCCTCGATCTTGTCATTGCAGGCATTGACGTCGGCGATGATCTCCTCCTTGGACAGCTGGGACATATGGGCGTGGGTATTGGAGTGGTTCATCACCTCGTGCCCCGCGTCATGGAGGGCCTTTACCGATTCCGGATATTTATCCACCCACTCTCCCACCACAAAAAAGGTGGCCTTAATGTTATATTTACCCAGAATATCGATCAGCTGCTGGGTATCCTCGTTGCCCCAGGGTGATGATATAATAGGGCATCTGGCCCCCAGCAGGTTTCCCGCCAAGCTCTTCCATAATATCAAAAAGTGACATTCCCTGTTCAAGGAATGTCACTTTTTTTCTACTTCCGGCTTCTCCTGCTCCCCCCATATCCCCATGTCGTCAAAAAAATTGTATGTGATCTCCACATGATCCTCATAGACCAGGATCTCTTTCACCCCCTCGGCCACAGTGGCCCGATCCAGCCTGGTAAGCCCTCCCCGCTCCAGAATCTGGCCGATCCAGGAGGACTCCTGAGGGATCTCTTTCCGGTTTTCCAGCCGTTTTATTTCTGCCGCCAGCCGATTTTCCTGGCCCTGGTAATCCTCCCGGTACTGCAGGTAATCCTCTTTGCTGAGGAGCCCATCCTTATAGTCCTCATAGGCCTCCCTCCGGAGCCGCCGCAACCGCTCCAGACTTCCCGCCAGCCGTTTCCCCTCCGCCCTGCGCTCCTGATCCCCATCGTCCCCTTGAGCCTCCCGGGCCAGCACCTCCAGATCTCCCACGGAGGAAATGACCCGGTTGAGATCCTCCAGCACCAGCCGCTCCAGATCCCGGTGCGCGATCCCGTGCTGGGTGCAGACCCCCGGACCGTACCGCTTGTAGGAGCCGCAGCAATAATAAACCCCGCCAGAGCGGCTGGTCTTGCTCATGGCCCGGCCGCAGTCTCCGCAGCGGAGGAATCCGGCGAAGGGGCTTACATTCTCCTCAAACTGCAGGATCCTGGTGTCCCGCAGCAGCAGAGACTGCACCCGTCCCCACTGCTCCGGCCCGATAATGGCCTGGTGTGTCCCCTCCACCACCGCCCACTGCTCCCGGGGCAGCTGCCGGGACTTTCCATGCATCCCCTGGCGGGGGGCCCGGCCCTGCTCCATCCGTCCGGCGTACATTTGATTCTTCAAAATACGGTGTATGGTGGCGTAAGTCCAATAAGACGTTCCGCCCAACCGTTGACCGTTGTGATATTTCTCTCCATTCAGCCGCTTATACTCGCTGGGACAGGGTATCTCTTCCACATTTAGCCGCTTTGCGATCCCTATTTTTCCCATACCCTGTTCATAGAGGGTAAAGATCCGCCGAACCACGGCGGCAGCAGGAGGATCTATCAAAAGCCGGTTATGGTTCTCCGGATCCTTCCGGTATCCATAGCAGGCAAAGGCCCCGATAAACTCCCCGTTCTGCTGCTTGATCTGAATGGAAGCGCGAACCTTTCGGGAAATATCCCGGGCATACTGCTCATTCATCACATTCCGGAAGGGCAGAAGGATGTCATAGGGCCCATTTTCACTGTCGATATTTTCATTCAGGGCAATAAAGCGGACCCCGTGGGCCGGGAACCAATTCTGCAGGTACTCCCCCGTTTTGATATAGTCCCGTCCCAGCCGGGAGAGATCCTTCACAATAACGCAGTTGACCCGTCCCTCCTCAATGTCCCGGATCATTCGCCGGAATCCGGGGCGGTCAAAGTTGGTTCCGGTATAGCCGTCGTCGGTATAGACATCCACCAGCGTCATGTCCGGGTGCTCCCTGAGATATCTCTCCAGCAGCTTGCGCTGGTTACCGATGCTGTCGCTCTCCTGCTTATCCCCGTCCTCTCTGGACAGCCGGGGATAAAGGGCCGCCCGCCACCGCCCCTCCTCCGGGGTTCGGGAGCCTTGCCTCCGGCTGACCCGGGCCATAGCTACACCAGCCCCCTGTGGGCCAGCAGCAGATTTTTTACCATATCCCTACCGGTTTTCCCCTGGGTAAAGCTCCGCTTTACCCAGCGTTTTCCCAAGCAGGGCTGTCCACCTTTTTGTTCCGCTTCCATTTGAGCCTTCATCAAAACACCGCCTCCGGGGACATCCTATGCCCCGGAGGCGGCTTGGTAGAACCCCACTGATCGTCTTTGCTTTGTTATAGGCTCCGGATCCTCACGCAGGGGGACGAGCTTTCCTCTTTCCAGTGTCCTTCCCCATCCAGTCCCCGGTTCAACTCCTCCACCACGATCTGCTGCGCCCGAAGAATACAGGGATCCTCCTCATTATAACCCACAGATACATAATACTGGGGCTTTTTATTCAGCCGGGGCCCCTCCACCGCCATCATCTGTCCGGACTCCACCTCCTCCGCCAGCCAGGGCCTGGGAAGGAGGGCGATCCCGCCAAACAGCTTGGCCTGGCGCAGGATCTCCGGACAGCTGCAGCTACAGAAAAAGGGAGAGGAGGACAAGGCCGCTGAGCGGATGGCAAAGCGGTCGTAGATCTTCCTCCCCAATGAGCCGTGAGAGCTGAGGCAAAAGGGATAGTGATTGACAATATAGGCGTAATCGTCGCTGTGAAGCTTCTCGCAGTCCAGATCCCGGTTATACCCCATGTAATGGGTGTTATCCCCCGCCAGAATAAACTCCAGTCTTGAGCCCGTGGGCTCACTCTCGGTCACCGCAATATCCAGCTCCCGCCTGGTCATGGACTTGTCCACGTAACGGCTCAGATGGCGGTAGAAGGAGATGGTGCAGTTGGGCAGCTCCACCCTGACCCGTTGGATGATCCGGTTTACCGCCGAATCATGGAGCACATGGCACAGCCCTATCCGGATCTGAACCCGCTCCCCGGCGTGGAGCAGAGAGCTCTCCAATTCATAGTATCTGTGAAGGATGCTTTTGGCTCTGGACACCAGATCCGCGCCGTCCGGGGTGGGCTCCAGCTTGTGGTTCTGCGAGCGAAAAAGGGTGAGACCATAGGTTTTCTGCACCTCCGAGATGACCTTTGTCACCGCCGGCTGGGTCATAAAAAGCTTTTCCGCCGCACTTGAGAGCGTTTGCTCCTCCGCAACAGCAACAATGATCTCCATCTGCCGGATCGTCATGATCTCAACCCCCAAGTAGATATGTAGATATTTTTAACAAAGAAAGAGCCCTTTTCGACAAAAAATATATAAATTTATTATACCAGTTATGGGCAGAAATGGAAGGTTGGCAGTTTTCACAAATATGATTGGCGTCATGCGTATTTATTAGTTATATTGAATATAACTTTTGTGGGGTTGCGAAGTACACGCCAGATAGTATATATTGATTTTAGTCAAAGCTACCACTGTTACCCAAAAGCCAAAAGAATTTGTCGTTTCTTATTCAGAAATAACAAAACGGTAGCGTGACAAATCACGCCGGAGCATCGGCAAAACAGGAAAAAGGAGTGTGCGAAATGAAAAAGATTTTGAGTGTCTTGCTGGCCCTGACCATGACCCTGTCCCTCGCCGCCTGTGGTGGAGATAAGGGTACCACCGAGTCTCCCACCGGCGGAAATGACCCCGCCAGCGGCGAGCGCGCCAAAGCTGCCTGCTACATTACATCCGTTGGCCTCAGCGCCCCCTTTACCGCCATGTGCTGGTCCGGTGTAGATGTCCTGAAGGATCAGGGCTGGACCGTCAAGTGCCTGGAGGTCTCTGAGACCACCGAGTACGCCGACCAGATCCGGGCCATGGCCGCCGAGGGCTACAGCGTGATCATCACCGAGTTTGACGCCCTGGCTGAGGTGGCCGTCCAGCTCTCCGACGAGCTCTACCAGGCCTACCCCGATCTGCAGTTGTTCCTGAACGACTCCTATGTGGACTGCAAGAGCACCAAGAACTGCGCCAACATCATCTGCGACCCCTGGGAGTCCTCCTTTGTGGCCGGCTATGTGGCCGCCATGACCACCGAGAAGGACAAGGTGGGCTGGATCGGCCACACCAATACCCCCACCCAGGATCGCTTCAGCTACGGCTACGCCGCCGGCGTGGCTTACGCCAACAACGGCAAGGAGGTGGTTTTCGCCTACACCGGCGACTCCAACGATTCCAACAAGGGCCAGGAGACCGCCAAGGCCATGATCGCCGATAATGATATCGACACCATCTACCAGACCGCCAATACCTCCGGCATCGGCGTTATCCTGGAGTGTAAGGACGCCGGCGTCCGCTGCATCGGCGTGGATATGTGGCAGGGCGGCGAGTATGGCCAGGAGACCGTGTTCTGGAGCGCTCTGAAGCCTATCAACGACGCCATCACCGACTGCTGCCTCTCCGCTCAGGCCGGCACCTGGGAGGGCAACATGTACTACTACGACCTGGCCCACGGCGCCACCGTTTATGACCAGCGGGACTTCGACCTGCTCACCCCCGAGATGCAGGAGCAGGTGAAGAAGGTGGTGGACGACATCGCCTCCGGCGCCATTGACGTCTACGAGGGCTACGATGAGTACCGCTACGAGGGCTAAAAATCTCAAAATTTAAGATGCGATTTCTCAGTGTCTGAAATATGGGGCGGAGCGCCCGGTGGATTCCCGGTTCTCTTTGCCGGTACCCCAGGCCCTCCGCCCCATGTTCTAAGGAGAGAAGTATATGGAGAATAAACAACAGGATTATGTGCTCGAAACACGGGATATCTGCAAAACCTACGGCGCCCTGAAGGCCAACGACCACATCTCCATCAAGATCAAGCGCAACTCCATCCACGCCATCGTGGGCGAGAACGGCGCGGGAAAATCCACCCTCATGGGGATCCTCACCGATATTGTCAAGCCCGACTACGGCGACATCATCCTCAACGGGGAAAAGGTGGTCTTTAAAAGCCCCATGGACGCCGCCCGCCACGGGATCGGAATGATCTACCAGGAGTTCATGCTGGCCCCCCGCTTCACCGTCCTGCAGAACATCATTGTGGGCTTTGAGGAGAAAAAGGGCGCTTTCCTGGATCTTAAGACCTGCCGGGAGCGGGTGGAAAAGATCTGCCGGGACTATCATTTTGACCTTCCCCTGGACGAGATGATCGACGAACTGCCCGTGGCCGTCCTCCAGCAGATCGAGATCGTAAAGGTTCTTTACCGGGGCGCCGACATCATCATTATGGATGAGCCCACCTCCACCCTCACCCCCCAGGGTATTGAGGGCCTGTTCGCCGCCATGCAGGTTTTAAAGAAGGCAGGAAAAACCATCCTCTTCATCACCCACAAGCTCAAGGAGGTCTTTCAGGTCAGCGACGAGATCTCCGTCCTGCGTCGGGGCAAATTTGTGGGCACCTACCAGCCCGAGGAGATGAACCAGCAGAAGCTGGCCAACCTGATGGTGGGCCGGGAGGTCATCCTACAGGCCAACAAGACCCCCGTGGAGCCCGGCGAGGAGATCCTCCGGGTGGAGAATCTCTCCGTTCTGGATGTGGACGGCATCGAGCGGCTCAAAAAAGTGGGGCTGTCCATCCGGGCCGGAGAGATCGTGGGCATCGCCGGCGTGGCTGGCTCCGGCCAGCAATACCTTATCAAATCCATCTTCGGCCTGGCCAAGGCGGAGCCCGGCAGCCGGGTGACCTATATGGGGCGGGACATTACCAACCACACCCCCTGGCAAAACCGTCTGGATCGTATCGGCTATATTCCCCAGGATCGGATGAACGTGGGCTGCAACACCAAGGCCAGCATTTGGGAAAATGCCATCATGGGCTATCACCGGGCCACCGGCTTCAAGCCCCGCTGGCTGGTGAACCACAAGCAGGCCAACGCCTTTACCGACCAGGTGGTACAGGACTTCGACGTAAAAGTCCAAAGCCGGGAGGATCGGATCTCCTCCCTCTCCGGCGGCAACATTCAAAAGCTGATCGTGGGCAGAGAGTTCTCCCAGAATAACCGGCTGCTGCTCATTGAGGATCCCACCCGGGGCATCGACGTAGGCGCCATCGAATACATCTGGGACAAACTTCTGGCCTTCGCCCGGGAGGGCGCGGCGGTGCTGCTGGTCAGCCACGAGCTCAACGAGGTGCTCCAGCTCTCCGACCGGATCCTGGTCATGTACGACGGTCAGCTGAAGGACGGCGGCACCCACGGCCAGTATACCGAGGAACAGATCGGACTACTGATGACAGGGGGCGATTTGGAATGAGCGACTTGAAAAAGCTCCGGCTCTATCTGAGCAGCGACATGAAGATCAACATATCAAAGTACCTCATCTCCCTGGCCGCTACCTTCGCTCTGGGCGCCATTTTGATCGCGGTGCAGGGGGAAAACCCCGCCGTCGCCCTCATAACCATTCTGAAGGGTGCCTTCGGCTCAAGAGTGGCCATTGGAAATACCCTTCACTGGGCGGTACCCTGTATCCTGGTGGGCGAGGCGGCCCTGGTGGCCTTTAAGTCCGGCGTTATGAACCTGGGTCTGGAGGGCCAGCTCTATTTCGGCGCCTTCGCCTCCGCCTGCGCCGGCTACTTCCTCACCCTGCCCCGGGGGCTCCACCCCATCGTCTGCCTCCTGGTGGGTGGCTGCGCCGGCCTCCTCTACGCCTTGATCCCCGCTGTCCTGAAGCTGTTCTTCAAGGTGGACGAGGTGGTCTCCACCCTGCTGATGAACTATATCGGCATCATCGCTACCGAGCTTTTCGCCCTGATGATGATCGTGGGCGCCAAGGCCCTTGGCACCACCAACATTATGACCCCCGTCATCCAGGATACGGCGGTTCTTACCACCATCATCCCCGGAACCTCGGCTACGACCGGTATTTTTGTCGCCCTCCTGGTGGCCGTCTCTGTATGGTTTCTGTATAAGTATACCCTCACCGGGTATGAGCTCAAGCAGGTGGGCGAAAACATCCGCTTCGCCAAGGCCGGCGGCGTCAACAGCAAGAAGATCTTTATGGCCATCTTCCTTCTGTCCGGCTTTGTGGCCGGCCTGTGCGGCGCGGCCGAGACCACGGGCGTCAACAAGCGCTTCATCGCCTCCTTCAGCACCAACCTGGGCTGGGACGGCGTCATGATCACCCGGGTGGCGGCCAACAATCCCGTAGGCGTTGTGGTGGTCTCTCTGATCTGGGCCGCCTTCAAGGCCGGCTCCCTCCAGCTGGAGCGGGTCACCACCCTGAACCGCTATACCATCAACCTTTTGCAGGCGCTGTTTGTCTTGTTTATCTCCATTGATTATGGTATGCTCTACAATAAGCTCAAGGCACGGCAGGCCCGCAAAAAGCTCATTAAGGAGGAGGTGTAAGCATGGAATATATACAGGCTATGTACTCCACCACCACTCTAAACGCCACCTTCCGTATGTGCGCCCCTCTTTTGCTGGGTCTGGCGGGGTATTGCTTCGTCAATAAGGCGGGCATCATGAACATCGCCCTGGAGAGCTTCATGCTGATCTCCTCCTTTGTGGCGCTGCTGGGCAGCTATCTCTTCCACAACGCCTGGATCGGTCTGCTCTTCGGCGTCCTGGCCGGCCTGGCTCTGGCCGCCCTTTACGGGGCCTTCACCTTCCACGCCGGAGCCAACGGCCTTATCACCGGCGTCGGCTTTAACCTAAGCGGATGGGGGCTGACCACCATGCTCCTGGTGGCCATATTCCATACCCGGGGGGCCACCAACGTGGACGCCGTCAGCTTCTCCCCCATCAATATCCCCTTCCTTCGGGATATCCCCTACATCGGCACCATCTTCAATAACCAGACCATCCTGGTTTACATGGCCCCCCTGCTGATGGTCATTGCCTGGGTCGTCATGTACAAGACCCCCTTCGGTCTGCGGGTCCAGACCGTGGGCCTGAACCCCAACGCAGCGGAAACCGCCGGCGTCAGTGTGCTGCAGCACTCCTGGATCGCTATGCTGCTCTCCGGGGCCTGCATGGGCCTGGCGGGCACCTTCATCTCCCTCAACTCCCTGGCCATGTTCTCCGAGAATATGAGCGGCGGCCGGGGCTTCATGGTGATGGCCTCCGCCATGGTGGCCCGGGGCAATCCCCTGAAGGCCATGCTCTACGGTATTCTCTTCGGCTACTGTGAGGCGCTGACCCTGACCTGGTCCGGACTGGATATTTACGGCCAGATCACAGACATGCTGCCCTACCTGGCGGTTCTGCTGGTTTTGTTCCTGTCCAATATCAAAAATATCAAAACCTTTGGCCGGGACGACGTCTCATAAGAGCAGCTTCAAAGTACTCCAGCCAAAAATATTGTAAGGAGGAAACTATGACTACACGGCAATCAAAAATTCTCGGTGGCCTTCTGGCCGCGGCCGTCGGAGACGCCATGGGCGCCGCCACCGAGATCCGCTCCACGGAAATGATCAAGGAACGGTTCGGCGGGTATGTCAAGGACATTGTCCAGGCCCCGGAGGACACCTGGGCCCACTGGTCCACCGCCGGCATGGTGACGGACGACTTTTCCGTGTCCTACTTTTCCGCGGAGGAATTCCTGGCCAACGGCGGCGTCATCTCTGAGGAGGCCGCCGCCAAGGCGGTGATCCGCTGGAGCGAGCATCCCCTTTACGGCCAGTGCGCCGGCCCCACCACCCGGGCGGCCATCGCCAAGCTGAAGGGCCTTCCCGTCCCCCCCTCCAAGCATGACCGGCTCCTGTGCGTCAACAGCCGGGCCTCCAACGGTGCGCCCATGAAGGTGGGCTGCGTAGGCCTGTTTAACGCCGGAGACGTGGACAAGGCCATTGACGACGCTATCGTCATGTGCAAGGTGACCCACGACAACACCATCGCTCTGTCCGGCGCGGCGGCCATCGCCGCCGCCACCGCCCGGGCCATGGACGCCCGCGTCAGCTACTTCGAGGTCATCCAGGCCGGCATCTACGGCGCCGTGGAGGGCTTCAAGCGGGCCGAGAAGGTGGCCCGCCCCGTGGCCGGGGCCAGTGTGGAGAAGCGGATCTACCACGCCGTGGATCTGGGCCTCCGCTACCAGGGAGACTTTGACAAAGCCATGACCATCATCTCCCGGGAAATCGGCGGCGGCCTCCCCGCCAACGAGGCTGTCCCCGCCGCCTTCGGCTACATCGCCGCCACCGCGGGCAACGTGATGGACACCATCCACATGGCGGTCAACGCCGGCGACGATACCGACACCGTGGCCTGCATGGCGGGCTACATCGTGGGAGCCCTCCAATCCGTGGAGAAGATCCCCGCCCGGTATCTGGAGCTCATTGAGCGGATGAACGGCTTTGAACTGACAAAGATGGCGCTGAGCATTGACGCGCTGCTGGGAAAGGAGGCCTGAGCCATGACCACAAAATATGACCGCATCAAGGGCGCCTATCTGGGCTGTGCCATCGGCGACGCCATGGGAGCCCCCACCGAGACCAGGCCCATCGCCCTGATCAAGGAGCAGCTGGGCGGCGGGGACTACGTCCGGGACTACCTGGTTCCCCGCCCCGACACCCTGGCCGCCGGCCAGCCCGCCGGCCAGTTCACCGACGACTTCTCCGTAAGCTACCTCAGCACCAAGGCCTTCCTGAAGGCTGGCGGCATCACCCGCCAGGCCGCCATCGACGCCATGCTCGACTGGTCCACCTATGACCGGTACTATATCTCCCACTCCGGCCCTACCTCCAAGCGGGCCATCGCCCTTCACAAGGGGGAGCCGGTGGATACCAGCCAGGACTACGCCTGCTGCCGCAACGCCTGGGCCACCAACGGCGGCGGCATGAAGTGCTGGGTGTCCGGCATATTCAACCACGGCAACATCGACAAGGCCATTGACGACGCCATCACCATGTGCCAGGTGACCCACGACAACCCGGTGGCCATCTCCGCGGCCTGCGCCGTGGCCGCCGCCGTATCCGTGGCCATGGCCAAGGACTCCACCGTGGCCGATGTGGTCAAGGCCGGCCTCTACGGTGCCCGGGAGGGCTATACCCGCTCCTGGAAGTTCGCCTGGTCCTCCGCCGGCGCCAGCGTGGAGGATCGGATCCGCATGGCGGTGACCATCGGCACCAACTACGCCCACGACTTTGACAAGCTCCTGGAGGAGATGTCCGACGTGGTGGGCACCGGTCTCAACGCCAACGAGGCCATCCCCGCCGCCTTCGGCTTCTTCGTGGCCGCCCAGGGCCGGGTCATGGACGCCATCTACATGGCGGTCAACGCCGGCAACGACTCCGACACCGTGGCCGCCATTACCGGCGCCATCTGCGGCGCCTTCTCCGGCGCCAGGGATATTCCCGACCATCACATGCCCTTCCTTAGCCAGGTCAATGACATGGATATCGAGGCGATCGTGGTCGAGGTGGATCGCTTCACAGACTGAAAGGGCGGGGTATAAATGGATAAAAGCATAAATCCGGCCTATACCGTCTTTCTGGGCGGCCCCTGTGTGGACGAATACTATGAGGTCAATCGCTGGGCAAAGGAGGGCGAAAAATTCAACGGCCGCTTTAAGGAGAACGTCCCCGGCGGCATGATCGCCAACGCCGCCTGTGTCCTGGCCGGCTATGGCGCGAAAACCTACTGCTTTACCAGCATGGGCCGGGACTCCACTCTGGACTTTCTCCTTCAGGACATGGAATCCTACCATGTGGACACCTCGCGTATCCACATCCAGGAGGGAAAGCTGAACTCCAAATGTATCATCTTCCAAGGCAAATCCGACCGAACCATCCTTGTGTGCGGCGGGGATGCCTGGACCCTCCGCCTGACCCAGGATCAGATCGATTTCCTGGCCGGCGCCAAGTTTCTCTACACCTCCCTGCCGGAACTGCGGCACTTCGAGGACTCCGCAGAGATTTTTCGCGATCTGAAGGCCCGTGGCGCCAAGCTGGTGCTGGACAACGAGGCCTCCACCTACATCCCTGAATGGCGAGACTATATGCAGTCCTGTTACCTGGCCTCCATGAACGAGTCGGGCATTGAGTTCCTGGCGGAGGGCCGAAGCGAGGAAGCCCTCATTGAGGAGCTCTTCCAGCTGGGGGTTCAGATCATTGTAGAGACCCTGGGTAAAAACGGCTGCGTCGTCATCACCCGGGAGGGCCGCTTCTCCGTCCCCGTTTACAACGTCCCTGTGGTGGACACCACCGGAGCGGGGGATACCTTCAACAGCAGCTTTGTCTATGCCCTTCACCGGGAAATGCCTCTGCGGGAGGCCGCCCGCTTTGCCACGGCGGCAGCCAACATGGCCATCACCAAGCAGGGCCCCCGCAGCGGTATCACCACCGAGGCCGAGGTTCTGAACTTCATCCAAACGCAGGAGACCCATAAATAATGTAAGGAGGATTACAAAATGGTTTCGTATGACAAGATTTTGGGCTGCCTGGTGGCCGCCGCCGCAGGTGACGCCATGGGCGCCGCCACTGAGATCCGCAGCCGCGCCCAGATCCACGAGCTCTTCGGCGGGGACGTCAAGACCTTCGAGAAGCCCCCCAAGGACACCTACGCCCGGGGCAGTGAGGCCGGTCAGATCACCGACGACTTCTCTGTAGCCTACGTGACCGCCCGGGCCATCGCCGACAACGGCGGCGTGATCACTCCCGAGGTGGTGAAGAAGGCCCTTCTGGACTGGTCCGAGGTGGACAAGTGGTTCACCCGCTTCGCCGGCCCCACCACCCGGGCCAACCTGGCCAAGCTCAAGGGGGAGGGCACCTCCCCTATCGCCCCTCCCTTCGCCTTTGAGGCGGTGAACCAGAACGCCCAGTCCAGCAACGGTGCGGGCATGAAGATCGCCCCCTCCGCCCTGTTCAGCAACGGGGATATAGACAAGGCCATCCAGGACGCCATCACCGTCTGCACCCCCACCCACCCCAACGACATCGCCCTGGCCGGCGCCGCGGCGGTGGCCGCGGCGGTAGCCGCCGCCATGAAGGAGGGGGCCACCCTCTTCGACGTGGTGCAGGCCGGCCTCTACGGCGCCCGGGAGGGCGCCCGCCTGGGCGCCAAGGTTCACTCCAACGCCGGAGCCAATATGGAAAAGCGGATCAAGCTGGCCGTCTACATCGGCATGACCGCCAACACCCTGGACGAGGCCATTGACGAGATCGCCGCCGTCATCGGCTCCAGCCTGCTGGCCGTGGAGGCCGTCCCCGCCGTGTTCGGCCTGATGGTGGCCGCCAAGGGCAACACCTTCGACGGCATCTGCGCCGGCGTCAACGTGGGCGACGATACCGACACCGTGGCCACCATGATCGGCGGCATCCTGGGCACCCTGAACGGCGCCTCCTCCCTGCCCGCCGACTACCTCCCCTACCTGGAGAAGCAGAATGACATCCAGCTGGAGAAGCTGGCCAAGGACATTGAGGCCATCCTGAACAAGTAAGACCATGAAAAAGCGCCCATCCTAAATATAGGATGGGCGCCTTTCTTATCCCCCCTGCCGCAAAATAACATTCCCCCAGGCCGCGTCGAAGGAGATGGACACCATCTTTTGATCCCGCTGGACGCAGTAGATGGGCAGCTGCCTCTGGGTGGCCGAGGCCACCACCGCCGGGGCGTTCACCGCCCCAAACATCACCGCCGCCGCCAGCAGGCAGGCCAGAACCGTCATCGGCTTTCTCTTCAGATGAAAGACTTTTACGTTCATGTTCCACTTCACAAAAACCCCTCCTTGTCTTTTCTGGGACATTTATATGTCCCGGCAGGGATGGGCATACCCTCCCCATGCAAAAAGAGAGGCCCGCCGGAAACCGGCGGGCCTCTCCTGTCCAGAAAAGGAAGTCCTCTTACTTCACGCTTACGGTGCGCTGGAAGGTGTCGATCCACTCACCCTTGGCATTGGTGATATAGGCCTCGTCAAACTCCTTCAGGGCGCCGATGGCCTCCTCACCGAAGGCCAGGTAGGTCTTCAGCTCCTCGGGCATAGTGGCGTTCTTGCTCACAGGGGCCTCGTTCATGGCCTCGGCGATCTTGCTCTGGGTCTCGTCAGAGACCAGATACTCCACAAACAGCTGGGCCAGCTCCGGGTTCTTGCAGCCCTTCACCACGTTGACGGTGGCGGGAGCGGCGAAGGAGCCCTCGGCGGCGTCAGTCCACACCATCTCCAGGCCGCTGTCGATCAGCCCGGGCATGTTGATGTCCATGAACACGGTGATGCAGGCCTCCCCGGTGGTAAAGGCGTTGACCACGTCGGAGGAGGCGCTGTACCACAGGTCGATGTTGTCCTTCTTCTCCTGCATGAGGGCCATGGCGGCGCTCACATCCTCCTGGCTGCCCCCCATGGCCTCGGCCATAGCCACCAGGATGTAGGGCCCGGCGGTGGAGGTCATGTCAGGCAGGGCCACCATGCCGGCGTACTTATCGTCAAACAGATCCTGGTAGGAGGTGGGGGCCTCCACCCCGGCGTTCCGCAGCGCGGCGGCGTCATACATGATACCATAACGGCACACGGAGTAGCAGGGGCCGTAGCCGTTCTTGTCCTGGGCGAAGTCGTAGAGATTCCCCAGGCTGGTGACCACATTGGTGTCCACCTTCTCAAAAAGGTCGGCCTGGATCCCCACCTCGGCAAAGCTCTTGGTGAGCAGAGCCACGTCGGCGGTGGGGTCATTCTTCTCGGCCATCAGCTTGTTCAGCCGGTCTCCGTTGCCGCTGGTGGGATCCACCACGATGGTGCAGTTGTAGGCGCTCTCAAAATCGGCAGCCAAGGCCTTCAGTCCGGCCTCGGCCCAGCCCCAGGTGGCCACCACCAGCTCGGCCCCGCCAAAATCCTTGCCGTCGCCGGCGGCGGGGGTCTCGGTGGGCTTGCCGCCGCAGGCGGCCAGGGACAGGGTCATTACAGCGGACAGAACCAGGGCAGTCAGTCTCTTCTTCATTTCTTGTTTCCTCCCGTTTTTATTGGTTTTTATATACACAGATCTTTCGGTAGGGGAAGTGTACCAGCACCTCATCCCCCACCCCGGATCCGGGGACTTCTCCCAAGGCCGGGAAAACGGGCTCGTCAAAACAGCCGGAGACCTCCAGCCGGGTGGTGTGCCCCTTGTAGGTCATGCTCTCGATCCGTCCGGGGAAGGTATTCTCCCACCGGGCCTCCGCCAGGGACATACTCTCGGAGCGAATACTCAACAGACAGCTCTCCCCCTCGTCCAGCTCCTCCGCCTCCTCCTGGGCCACCCACAGGGTCCTCTCTCCGCAGAGAATGGGCCGCTTTCCCTTCTGAGGCGGGCCTCCGGCCACCCCGTGGAGGAAGGTGGAAAAGCCCATAAAGTCCGCCACAAAGGGGCTGGCCGGGTGGTCAAAGATCTCCTGGGGGGTGCCGATCTGCTGGATCCGCCCCTGGTTCATCACAATGACCCGGTCAGCCAGAGACACCGCCTCCTCATGGTCGTGAGTAACGATGATAGTGGTGATGCCCAGCTCCTTCTGGATCCGCTTGATCTCCACCTGCATCTCCACCCGGAGCTTGGCGTCCAGGTTGCTCAGGGGCTCGTCCAGCAGGAGGATGGAGGGCCGCGTCACCAGCGCCCGGGCCAGGGCTACCCGCTGCTGCTGGCCTCCCGACAGCTCCCGGGGGTACCGGCCGTCCAGCCCGGTGAGCTTCACCAGGCCCAGGATCTCCTCCACCCGGCGGGCCGTCTCCTCCTTGGAGCACTTCTGGAGCTTCAGCCCGAAGGCCACATTCTCAAAGACGGTCATGTGGGGGAACAGGGCATAATTCTGAAAGAAAATGCCGATATTCCGCTTGTATGGGGGGATCCTTCCCACGTCCTCCCCATCCACCAGGATAGTCCCCCCGCTGGGCTCGGTAAAGCCGGCGATCATCCGCAGGGTGGTGGTCTTGCCGCAGCCGCTGCCGCCCAAGAGGGCGATCATCTCCCCCTGGGCCACCTTCAGATCCATTCCGTCCACGGCGGTGAAAGCACCGAATCGCTTGGTCAGATTGTTCAGTTCCAGGGTCGCCATACCCTTGCCTCCTTATTTTACAAACATGTCCAGCCCCACGAACTTCTCCATCAGCACAATGAGGAACAGGGAGGCCAGAATGAGCAGGGTGGAGATGGCCGCCAGGGTGGGGTCGAAGGTCAGCTCCATATAATTCATGATCCGGATAGGCAGCGTCACAAATTTCGGGGTGGATAAAAGGCTGCTCAGGGCCACCTCGTCAAAGGAGTAGAGGAAGGCCAGCAGGGCCCCCGCCAGCACCCCGGGCTTGGCCAGGGGCAGGGTGATCTTGAAAAACACCTGGGTGGGACTGGCCCCCAGGGAGGTGGCTGCGTCCTCCAGCGTCCAGTTGAACACATGGAGCACCGACACGGTATTCCGGATAATGTAGGGCAAAATGATCACCAGATGCCCGATCAAAAGCCTTACCATCCCCGGGATCCCCCCGATCTGGCTGTAGACCTGGAGGAGCACAAAGGCAAAGGCCACGCTGGGCACATACATGGGGGAGGTAAAATAGTTGAGCATCACGTTCTTCCCCTTAAAATCGTACCGGCACACCGATAAAGCGGCGAACACCCCCGCAAACACATCCACCCCCGTGGCGATAAGCCCCAGCTTCAGGCTGTTGGCCAGGCCCTCCATAAAGTGAGTGGAGGAATGGAAAATATTCGTGTACCACTTCAGGGAAAACCCCTTGGGGGGAAAAGTGATCAGGGCTGTTGGGGTAAAGGAGGCGATAACGATGACCACCAGGGGAGCCACCAGAAACACCATCACCAGCCCCGCCGCCAGCCGGCACAGCCAGTTGACCCGCCTGTCATCCATTCTTTCCGCCTCCCATCCGTTTCATATAGCCCGAGGTGGCCAGCACAATGACCACCTGCACCAGCAAGATCACCGCCAGCAGGATATAGCTCACGGCGGAGGCGGCGCTCCAGTCAAAGTTCACATTGATCTCCTGTACCACCATGGTGGCCATCATCCGGAACTTGGAGCCCCCCAGCAGCTTTGGGGTCACGTAGGAGGTCATGCTCATGGTGAACACCAGCACGCACCCCGCCAGCACCCCCGGTAAACTCAGGGGAAAGACCACCTTGGCAAAGGTCTGGGCCGGGGTGGCCCCCAGGCTGTAGGCCGCGTACTCCACATTGGGGTCGATGCTCTGAAGCACTCCCACCAAGGACAGGATCATGTAGGGGATCAGCAGATGGATCATGCCGATAATGACCGCCGTCTCCGTATTCAGGATCTTCAGGGGCTGGGAGATGATCCCCAGGGCCAAAAGCCCCTGGTTCAGCAGCCCGTTGGCCCCCAAGATCACCATCCAGCCATAGGAGCGCACCACCGCGCTGACCAAAAAGGGAAAGAGAATGATGATCATCATCCACTTTCTGGCCCGGGAGCGGGTTCGGGCCATATAGTAGGCCGCCGGATACCCCAGCACCAGGGACAGCGCCGTGGACACCAGGGACACCCGCAGGGTCGTCCACAAAATGTCCAGATAGAACGGGTCGGTAAAAAAGTCGATAAAATCCGCCAGTCCGTTGGTCCCCACCGTCCGGATCAGGATATAGGCCATGGGGATCAGAAAAAATACCAGCAGGGCCAGCCCCGCGGGCAGGGCCAGGAGAAAGGCCTGTCGTCTCCGCTCCATTCACCTATCCTCCTCGATCCCCTCCACCAGGGGCAAAAATTTCTTGTGGGCCACATCCAGCAGCCCCCTGTCGGTACACTTGATCTCGGGGGACACCGCCAAGGGCATCACCGTCAGGAAGGTCAGCAGGTTTTCATGCCGAAAGCCCATCTCCCTGCAGTGTCCCAGCAGCTCCTCCATCCTCCCCAGCAGCTCCTCCGGAGGAAGGTCGCACATCAGCCCCGCCAGGGGCAGGGGGATCTGGTGCCTCACCTGCCCGTCCTGGGCGGTGCACAGCCCGCCCCCAGCCTCAATGACCGCGTTGGCCGCCAGGGCCATGTCAGCGTCATTCCCTCCAAAAACCGTAAGGTTGTGGCAGTCGTGGCCGTAGGTCAGGGCCACCGCCCCGCCGACCCCCTCCATGCCGTCCACCAAGGCCAGCCCCCGCTGGCCCTTCCCATAGCGGTTGAATACCGCCATCTTCAAAAGCTTCTCCCCCTGAACCTCCGCCAGGCCATCCCTCTCCGGCCCCAGCTCCAGGCTCCGCTCCACCCGCTTGGTGCGCACCCCGATCCCGTCCTGTCCGATGAGGTTAGCCCTTCCCCGTCCCCCCCGGAACCCGGCGGGAACCTCCACCCGGAGCCGGAAGTCCTCCTCCCTCACCGGGTCAATATCCATGGTGCTCTCCCGCAGAACAGGGGGGATCACCACCGGCAGCCGGGGCAAAAACCGCCCCTCCTCCACAAGGATCTCCCCGCCCCGGAGCAAAAACACCGGCCTGGGGCGGCGAATATCCTCCACCAGCTGCACATCGGCCGCCATCCCGGGGGCCAGTCCCCCCACGTCATAGAGCCGCAGCCGCTGGGCGGCGTTGATGGTGGCAAAGCGGATGGCCCGCACCGGCTCCAGCCCAAGGGAAACAGCCTTCTCCACCACATGGTTGAGATGCCCGTCCCGCATCAGCCGGTGGAGGGGCACGTCGTCGGTGACCAGACAGATCCGATCCTGGACCGGTGCCTGGTTCATGGCCTCCACCATACCCCGGGAGAGCATGGACTCCTGCACCTGCACCGTAAAGCCCAGGGCCAGCTCCTCCCGGAGCTTCTCCGGGGAATTGGTGGTGTGGTCGCTGTCGATCCCCGTGGCCCGGAAGGCCTGGAGCCGCGCCCCTGTCAGCAGGGAGGCGTGCCCGTCCAAAAGACAGTGGCGGCGGCGGGCCCGCTCTATCACCGATAGAATGCGCTCCTCGCCGTCCGCCACTCCGTTAAAGTCCATGACCTCTCCCAGTCCCCAGACCCCGGGCAGATCCAGCAGCCGGTCCACCTCCCCGGGCCCCACCTCATACCCGGAATCCTCGAATCCGGGGGCGGAGGGGATGGTGGAGGGGGCCATGACCAGGGTGCGCAGGGGCAGCCCCTCGCAGGCCTCCACCAAGGCCTGCACTCCCTCCAGTCCCATCACGTTGCCGATCTCATGGGGATCCGCCGCCACCGTGGTGGTGCCGCAGGTGAGGGCGATCCGGGCAAAGTGGGCGGGGGCCAGCATGCTGCTCTCCAGGTGCATGTGGCTGTCCACAAACCCGGGCAGGGCGTACTTCCCCTGTCCGTCCACCTCCCGGCGGCCACGGAAGCCGGGCCGCTCCTCCCCCACATAAGCAAGACGCTCCCCCACCACCCCGACGCAGCCGGGCACGATAGAGGAGTCGTATACATTGACGATCTGTACGTTCCGTATGAAAATGTCGAAGGGGAGCTCCCCCCGTATCGCTCCAATCATGGCAGTAGACATGAGAGACCTCCCCAGTTTCCCCGCCTCTCCGGCGGAGCCGGATATGGCTTCGTTTTACTCATAGAGTGTAACTTTTCCCCCGAATCTTGTCAATAGGGCTTGCAATAAAAGGGCTTTTTGTATATCATAAGGAAGGTTTTTCAATTGATTCCCTGTGAAATTTCACGATATTTCCGGGGCAAAAAAAGGAGCGGGAGCCATGACAAAGGAAGAACTGAAGCAGCGGTGCCTCACCGCCATCGACGCGAACAAGGACAGGATCATTGCCCTGGGGGAGGACATCTTCTCCCACCCCGAGCTGGGCTTCAAAGAGGAACGCACCTCCGCCCTGGTCCGGGAGACCCTGGACAGCCTGCACATCCCCCACCAGGATCACCTGGCCCTCACCGGGGTAAAGGGGGTTCTGAAGGGCCGGGAGCCCGGCCCCCGGGTCATGGTCATGGGGGAGCTGGACGCGGTGGTCTGTCCCCTCCACCCCCAGGCCGACCCACACACCGGGGCCGCCCACTCCTGCGGCCATAACTCCCAGATCGCCTCCATGCTGGGCGCCGCCATGGGTCTGGCCCCTCTGGCCGCCGAGCTGGACGGGGACGTGGTCTTTGCCGCCGTCCCCGCCGAGGAGTATGTGGAGCTGGAATACCGCCAGCGCCTGCGGCAGGAGGGAAAGATCCACTTTATAGGCGGCAAGCAGGAGTTCATCCGCCAGGGCGTCCTGGACGACGTGGACATGGGCATGATGATCCACTCCCACGCCGGGGTGGGTGACCGCCACTTCCTCATGGAGTGCGACAGCTCCGGCTTCATCGGCAAGCTCATCCGCTTCACCGGCAAGGAGGCCCACGCCGGGGCCCGCCCCTTCGACGGGATCAACGCCCTCAACGCCGCCTGCCTCTCCCTCCTGGCCGTCAACTCCCAGCGGGAGACCTTCCGGGAGAAGGACCGGATCCGCATCCACCCCATCATGACCAAGGGGGGCGACCTGGTGAACATCGTCCCCGCCGACGTCCGGCTGGAGACCTACGTCCGGGGCACCAATCTGGAGGGCATCCTGGACGCCTCAGAGAAGGTGAACCGCTGCCTCCAGGGCTGCGCCTATGCCATCGGGGCCACAGTGGACGTCCAGGAGCTGCCCGGCTACCTCCCCCTCATCCAGGACAAGGCCATCTCCCACCTCTTCGCCCAGAACGGGGAGGCCCTCCTGGGCAAGGGCTCCAACATCTACGGCCAGGAACTCATGGGGGCCACCGACGCCGGGGACATCAGCTCTCTCATGCCCTTCATCCATGTCTCCACCGGCGGCTATCTGGGGGATGCCCACAGCCAGAACTTCACCATCTGCGACAAGGAGATGGCTTACGTCATGCCCGCCAAGGCCATGGCTCTGACGGTGATCGACCTTCTCTGGGATCACGCCGCCCAGGCCAGGGCCATCAAGGCCTCCTTCACCCCCAAGCTCACCAGGGAATCCTACCTCACCCTCTGGTCTCAGTTCGAGTCCGGCCAGATCGACCCTGCCGCCTTCTGAGCCATACGCTCCACCCCTGGCTTCCCCCAAAAAAGGGGGCCGCGCTGTAGTACCCCATACAGCGCGGCCCCCTTTATTTTTCCGGTTTTCCTCTCCCCTTCTCCCGCTCCTTCAGGATCGCCTCCATGGCCTCCCGGTGGGGCCCCTTCACCACCTCCCGCCACCGCAGCAGCGTCCCGCTGTCGTAAAAGGCATACCGTCTCTTCAACTCCTCCACCTCCAGCACCTGCCCCAGGGGTGTCTGCTCCATCTCTCCGCCCACCTCATTGTATCTTTTTCTGTATTCATGAATATATTACTATCAATTATCCGTAAGTGTAGCATATATTTATATCCCCTGTCAACCTACAATTTGGATGAGGTGAGAGTATGAGCGACAAGATCACGATCAAAAAGCGTTCCCCCCTCCGGGGGGAGGATGGCAACAAGGTCATCTCCATCCGGATCAAGGAGGAGCTCCTGGCCCGGATCGACGCCCTGGCCGAGGAAAGCAACCGCTCCCGGAACGAGGTCATCAACCTTCTCCTCCGGGCCGCCGCCAGCCAGGCCCAGATCGAAGAGTAAGGAGGCGGAGGAGCCCCCCTCCCCCGTCAGTTCCCCTTGTCTTTTCCCTGGGCCTCTGCTATAATATCTCCATTCGCGCTTCAAAGGGGGCCGGCACATGAATATCACCCTTATTGGAATGCCCGGCTCGGGCAAATCCACCGTGGGCCGCATCCTGGCCCGGGAGCTGGGCTATTCCTTCCTGGACGTGGATCCCCTTATCACCGCTGCCTGCGGCGGCCCCACCCTCCAGGCCGTCCTGGATCGCCTGGGGACAGAGGTTTTTTTGGACAAGGAGGCGGAGGTGGTCTCCTCCCTCTCCTGTGAAAACACCGTCCTGGCCCCCGGGGGCTCCGCCGTCCTCCGGGAAAAGGGCGCCCTCCATCTCAAGTCCCTGGGCCCGGTGGTCTACCTGGAGCTCCCCGGCTCCATCCTGGAAAAGCGGCTGTGGAACCTAAAGACCCGGGGCGTGACCCTGGCCCCCGGCCAGACCCTCCAGGATCTCTGCGACCAGCGCCGCCCCTACTACGAAAAATACGCCGACTATACCATAAACGCCCACCTCCCCCGCCCCCAGGACACCGCCGCCGCCATCCTCCGGGCCCTGAATTTAAGGTAGCGTGGTTGTAATTTTTGGAAAAGATGCTATAATAGATTGAAAATGAAAAGGTATTGGCCTCCGGCCGCCACAGAGCATGGCTTTCCCCTTTTCATTTTTCACCTCCCGATAGTTTCCACGGCGCTCCGCGCCGTGTATTGCTCCGCCAGCGGAATGCGGGGCCGGCTCACGCCGCTATACCTTCCGCTTTCCCTCCCCGGGACGCGTCGCCTGACGCGCCCCCCTTTTGCTGTGGGCGGGACATTCGACAAAAAGGAACGTTTTTATGACCTTTCAAGACCTGGGACTCTGTCCCCCCATCCTCTCCGCCCTGAAGGCCCTGGACTACGAAAAGCCCTCCCCCATCCAGGCCAAGGCCATTCCCCCCGCCCTCCAGGGCCGGGACGTGCTGGGCTGCGCCCAGACGGGCACGGGCAAGACCTGCGCCTTCGCCACCCCCATCCTCCAGCAGCTCCACGGCCGGAAGCCGGAGCCCCACTTCGGTGTCCGTCCCATCCGGGCCCTGATCCTCACCCCCACCCGGGAGCTGGCCCTCCAGATCCAGGAGAGCTTCGTGGCCTACGGGAAAAACCTCCCTCTCCGCTCCGCCGTCATCTTCGGCGGGGTGGGCCAGCAGCCCCAGGTGGATAAGCTCCGAGCCGGGGTGGACATTCTGGTGGCCACCCCCGGCCGGCTCCAGGATCTCCATGACCAGGGCTATATCCATGTGGAGAAGCTGGAGATCTTCGTCCTGGACGAGGCCGACCGGATGCTGGACATGGGCTTTATCCATGACGTAAAAAAGATCCTCAGGTGGATCCCCCAAAAGAAGCAGACCCTCTTCTTCTCCGCCACCATGCCCCCCGAGGTCCAGGGCCTGGTGGACTCCCTGCTGGTAGATCCCGTGAAGGTGGCGGTGGATCCCGTCTCCTCCCCGGTGGAGGTCATTGACCAGAAGCTTTACTATGTGGACCGGGGCAACAAGTCCAAGCTCCTGTCCTCCCTCATCAAGGCCCCCGGGGTAAAAAATGCCCTCATCTTCACCCGTACCAAGCACGGGGCCAACAAGGTGGCCGGGGATCTTGCCAAGGAGGGGATCCCCTCGGCGGCCATCCATGGCAACAAGAGCCAGACTGCCCGCCAGCAGGCCTTGGCGGACTTCAAGTCCGGTCGGATCAAGGCCCTGGTGGCCACCGACATCGCCGCCCGGGGCATCGACATTGAGGAACTCTCCCACGTCTTTAACTACAACCTCCCCGATGTGCCCGAGACCTATGTCCACCGTATCGGCCGCACCGGCCGGGCGGGCCGCGGGGGCACAGCGGTCTCCTTCTGCGAGTTTGGGGAGAAGGAGCTTTTGGCTCCCATTGAGAAGCTGCTGAAAAGGCCCATCCCTGTGGTGGAGGGCCACCCCTACCCCATGGAGAATTTCGAGGCCCCCAAGCGGGACAAGCACGGCAAGCTCGTCAATCCCGACGACCAGGAGGCCCGCCAGGCCGCCCGGGAGCGGAAAAAGCAGCGGGACGCCGCCAAGTCCGCTCCGGCCCCCAAAGCTCCGCCCGCGGGGCGCGGCGGCTCGGCGCGCCAAACCCCCAAGCCCTCCTCCGTAGGGCGGGGGCAAGCCCCCGCCGCCCCCTCCTCCGCCGCCGCCGTCAAAAAGCAACCCGGCTACCGCCCCAGCAAGACCCTGGATCAGGCCCTCTCCGCCATGGCCCCCAAGCCCTCCAAGGGCAGGGGAGGCTCAGGCGCAAGGGGCGGCGGCCCGGCTCGCCAGCCCTCCGCCCCTTCCCGGGATCCAGCCTACGAGGCCTGGCTGGCCGAGGAGCGCCGTATCCAGGCCCAGCGCTTCAAGGACGACATGGCCGGGGAGGTCATTATGGACGCCACCGCCCGCTTCCTGGCCCCCAAGGCTCCCCCCCGCTCCGCCGACCCGGCCCCCAAGGCCCCCTCCCCCCGGCAGAGCAGGCCCCCCAAGCGGGAGCCGGCCAAAAAATCCCCCGGCGGCGGCCGGACCGCCCCCTCTGTTGGGCGCGACGCCCCGGCGCGCCGCTCCTCCACCCCCAAGCGATCCCCCGCTGCCGCCGTAGGGGCGGGCTCCAACCCCACCCGCCCCGCCTCTCCCAAGGAAGCCCCCAAGCGGGATCAAAAGCGCCGCCCGGATCGCCGCCGGGGCCCCATGGAGCCCACCCTCCGTCTGGGCAGCCAAAAGGACTCCACCGAGCAGCAGGGCAGCCTGATGCGCCCCTACTACTTCAACCCCGATGAGGATTGACCCCTCTCAATCACAAAAAAGCTCCCTCCAAAGGATACCCTTTGGAGGGAGCTTTTCACTTTGGATAAACGGTCTCCGTCCTCTTTTCAAACTCCCGCCCTGTGATCAGATAGTGGATGGAAACGTCAAAATAGTCCGACATCCGCTCCAGCATGGCCAGGGAGGGCTCCCGCCGCCCATTCTCATAGTGGGACAGGGCCTCCCGGGTAATATTCAGATCCATGGCCACCTTCTGCTGGTTCCAGTTCCTGGCCTTCCTGGCCTTCCGCAGTCCAATCATGCCGCCACCTCTTGACAGTAGCGTAACATTTTGTTACAATAAAAATGTTACATTATGTAACATATCAATGCCAGAGAGGAGCCCAGATTATGGAGGAGCAAACCAACCTGACCTTAGACCCTACCCCCGCCCAGGCGCCCGCCGCCCCGGATCCAAACACAAAGTTCTGCAAGCACTGCGGCCAGCAGATCCCCCGGGACGCAGTTCTGTGCACCCACTGCGGCCGCCAGGTGGAGGAGCTTGCCGGCGGCCAGGCCTCCCAGCCCCAGGTGGTCATCAATAATTCCAATTCCAACAGCAATGTGAACGCCTTTATCGCCCCGGGAGCCCTGAAAAAAGAGAAAAATAAATGGGTAGCCCTTTTGCTGTGTCTTTTCCTCGGCTTTATCGGCGCCCACAAATTTTACGAGGGGAAGATGGGCATGGGGATCCTGTACCTGTTCACCGCAGGACTGTTCTTCCTCGGCGTGCTGATCGACTTTTTGGTCTTGCTGTTTAAGCCCAACCCTTATTATGTGTAAATTCCCCCTCTCTAAAAAAGCAAAAAAGAGCGTGATACCTGTCGGTATCACGCTCTTTTTCGGTTACAAAAGGGTTACAAAACCATCGTGCACGAAGCTTTACGGGCGCAGGCCCATGCCACCCTCCAGGGTGAGGGTCTCACCGGTGAGGTACTTAAAATCGGGGTGGGCCAGCTGGACGCAGACCCGGCCGATCTCGGTCTCGGGATCGCCGTAGTGGCCCATGGGGGGCATCTTCACGTTGGCCTTGAAGGCATCGGGGTAGGCGTTCTGGAAATTCTCCAGCTGGGCGGTCCAGGCGATGGGGCAGACCACATTGACATTGATGCCGTCGGGGCCCCATTCGGTGGCGGCCACCCGGGTAAGACCCCGGATGCCCTCCTTGGCGGCGGCGTAGGCGCACTGGCCGTAGTTGCCGAAAAGCCCCGCGCCGGAGGCGAAGTTGATGACGGAGCCCTTGGTCTCCTTCAGGTGGGG
>JAAWBD010000101.1 GCA_022792495.1 Oscillospiraceae bacterium | reverse complement strand
GTCAGCTGGTGAACCACGGCCACTTCACCGTCAACGGGAAAAAGGTCAACATCCCCTCCTATCTGGTGAAGGTGGGTGACGTGATCGAGGTCAAGGAGTCCAGCCGCCAGAGCGTGAAGTTCAAGCGCTTTGTGGGCGAGGACGCCATCATTGTCAATGTGCCCCAGTGGCTGGAGAAAGAGAAGAACTCCCTGAAGGGTACTGTCTCCAAACTTCCGGCCCGGGAGGACATCGACCTGCCCATCGAGGAGCATCTCATCGTCGAGTTGTACTCCAAGTAAGGCCATACCCTCGGATCACGGAACCGACCAATCAGGCGGCGTAACAGACCGCCCACAGAAGGAGGGTAATCTATGGTTGAAATTGAAAGACCCCGCATCGAATGTGACGAAAATAATGACGCCAACTATGGAAAATATGTGGTGGAGCCTCTGGAGCGGGGCTACGGCACTACCCTGGGTAACGCCCTCAGGCGGGTGCTGCTGTCCTCCCTGCCCGGCACGGCGGTAACTTCCATCAAGATCGCCGGGGTGCAGCATGAGTTTTGCACCATTCCCGGAGTGAAGGAGGACGTGACCGAGATCGTCCTCAATGTGAAGGCCATTATTGCCAAGCTTCACAGCGAGGGCGTCAAGACCGTCTATATCGAAGCTGCCGGCGAGTGTGAGGTCACCGCCGGGGATATCAAGGCCGACGGAGAGGTGGAGGTCCTGAATCCGGAGCTCCACATCGCCACGCTGGGACCCGGAGCCAGCCTCAATATGGAATTGACCCTGTCCCAGGGCCGGGGCTACGATCCCGCTGAGCGGAATAAGACCGCCCAGACCATCATCGGAGTCATCCCGGTGGACTCGGTCTACACCCCGGTGAGGAAGGTCAACTACACAGTGGAAAATACCCGCGTGGGTGACCGCACCGACTTTGACAAGCTGACCCTGGAGGTCTGGACCAACGGCACGATCGATCCCCGGGACGCGGTGAGCCTGGGCGCCCGGATCCTGGTGGACCACTTCCTGCTGTTCACCGATCTCTCTGAGACCATGGGCTCTGCCTCCACTGTGGTGGAGAAGGCCGAGTCTCAGCGGGACAAGGTGTTGGAGATGACCATCGACGAGATGGATCTGTCCGTTCGGAGCTTTAACTGCCTGAAGCGGGCCAACATCAATACGGTGGAGGATCTGATCTCCAAGACCCAGGATGAGATGATGAAGGTCCGCAACCTGGGCCGCAAGAGCCTTGAGGAAGTCATGAACAAGCTGGCCATGATGGGCCTGAGCCTTGCGGATGACGAGAATAACAATTAACACCTGCCGAGAGGAGTGAGAGAAAATGCCCGCAATTCGTAAATTGGGAAGGCCCACCGACCAGCGGATGGCCATGCTTCGCGCCATGACCACCTACCTGCTGGAGAACGGCCAGATCAAGACCACGGTGACCCGCGCCAAGGAGGTGGCTCCCCTGGCTGAAAAGATGATCACCCTGGCCAAGAAGAACAACCTGGCCGCCTATCGGCAGGCGCTGAGCTTCCTCACCAAGGAAGACGTGGCCAAGAAGCTGTTTGACCAGATCGGCCCCAAGTACGCCACCCGGGACGGCGGCTACACCCGTGTAGTCCGCATCGGTCCCCGCCGGGGCGACGCCGCTGAGATGGCTGTTATTCAGCTGGTGTAAAGCCTTAGCGAGTTGAATTTCCAAAAAAGCCCCTGTGGAAGCCCCGGTCTCCGGAGCCTCCACAGGGGCTTTTTGCATGATGTTCGGTTTCAGCTTCAGAACCCACTGGGCGATCCCATGCTTTCCCGAGGAGCGTCAATAGGGGATGGAGGTCTCTTTCTTCTTGACAAACCCGGGCGTCCGTGATACTGTGAGAAAAGAATATGACCCGGGAAATACCGGGGGTCAGGAGGAGACAGCTATGTCGATCTTGGTGTTGGGCGGAGCCGGATATATTGGCTCCCACACGGTGTACGAGCTTATTGAGGCGGGCCGGGACGTAGTGGTAGCAGACAATCTGGTGACGGGGTTTCGTGCCGCCGTTCACCCCAAGGCCCGGTTTTATCAGGTGGATATCCGGGATAAAAAGGCCATGGACATCCTATTTGAGAAGGAGAAGATCGAAGGGGTGATCCACTTTGCCGCCTCCTCCCAGGTGGGGGAATCCATGGAGCAGCCCTTGAAATACTATGACAACAACCTCTGGGGCACCATCAGTCTGCTGGAGTCCATGACGGAGCATGGGGTGGATAAGATCGTCTTTTCCTCCACCGCCGCCACCTACGGCGAGCCTGAGCAGATCCCTATCCTGGAGACAGACCGGACGGAGCCCACCAACACCTATGGGGAGACCAAGCTGGCCATGGAGAAGCTCATGGGTTGGGTCAGCCGGGCCCAGGGCCTTCGGTATGTGGCCCTGCGGTACTTCAACGCCTGTGGCGCCCACCCCTCGGGGGCCATCGGGGAGGCCCACGATCCGGAGACCCACCTGATCCCCCTGATTCTCCAGGTGCCCAACGGACAGCGGGAGAAGATATCCATCTTTGGTGAGGATTACCCCACCAAGGACGGCACCTGCATCCGGGACTATATCCATGTCTGCGACCTGGCCCAGGCCCACATTCTGGCTCTGGATCACCTGATGGCAGGCGGGGAGAATGAGGTATTCAACCTGGGCAACGGCGTAGGCTTTACTGTGAAGGAGGTCATTGATGTGGCCCGCAAGGTCACCGGCCACCCCATCCCCGCCCAGACCGCTCCCCGGCGGGCGGGGGATCCGGCCCAATTGGTGGCCTCCTCAGAGAAGATCAAGAGAGTTTTGGGCTGGAAGCCCCGGTTCGACGACCTGGAGACCATTCTCTCCACCGCCTGGAACTGGCACAAGGCCCACCCCCATGGATTTGAATAAAAAAAGAGCAGGAGCCGAATACGGCTCCTGCTCTTTTTTCAGGATCATTTCATAAAATAGTCTGCCTCAGGGTCAAAGTCTATGGGAAAGGAGACTTCCCCGTTTTGAACAAGGATACGGCAGGAGCCCGTGTCCGTCAGCCGAAGGGGGGCGACGGCGGCGAGGATGGAATAGTCAGTGCTATCCAGGGAGTAGGCGGGAATGTTTGCGGAGAAAAAGGCCTCTCCATCCGGATATCGGAGTTCCACCTGTGGAGGATCGGCCTGTATTGACCAGATATAGACATAGCGGTCGGGACACTCAGGGACAGAAAAAAGTGTGATGCTGTAATAATTCCCATCGGGACTGAGATCGGTAGTATTCAGGGGATCGGTAAAGCCGCGAAAATTCCATTTTTCCCTGGGGATCCGGTAGACATCCCCATCCCGGAGAAGAATAGTGGGGGAAAGGGCGAGCTTCTCTTTCTCCTGATAGAGGAGACAGAGGGAATTCTCCCCCTCCACCTGGAAGAGAAGATGATCCTTGGGATGAAGATAATGTCCCGCTGCCTCCGGGGTAGGGAAGGAGAGAAGATGGGTCAGGGTGAGAGAGGGGAATAGAAAAGCGAGAGCGCACAGGAGAAGTGCGGCCAGGCATACTGTTCCGATTCGTCCCCGTCTGGTTTTAGAATGGAGGAGAAAGGATAGAAGGAAGAATGAGACAGAAGGGGAATCCCCATGCCCACAGCTTGATAAGAACGTTCATAGGCCCTTTTCCTCCTCGTATAGGGCTTTTTGATAGGACTGGCCCCAGTCCTGCATGGCGTCCAGGATGGGTTTCAGGCTATAACCCAGCTCTGTGAGGGTGTATTCCACCCGGGGAGGCACATCTGGATGGACGGTGCGGAAAAGAATACCGTCGGCCTCCAAAGCCCGGAGAGAGTCGGTGAGTACCTTCTGGGTGATCCCCTCCAGATCTCATTTCAGTTCATTGAACCGCCAGGGACGGGCGAGAAGATCCCGCAGGATCAGCATCCACTTGCTGCCGATAAGGGCCACAGTGGTGGCCACCGGGCAGGTGGGCACCTCCTCACGGGTCAGCATGGGCATTTCCTCCTCCGGGCGATTTTGGTGTGATATCCATTATAATCGATGAAAAACCTCCGGTCAACTGGTTACAAAAAGGTTACTAAGTATGAAAAAAGTGCGTACTTCACAAAAGGGAACCGGGGTGATAGGATGGAGACGAGGGGGGAGAAGGATCCCCCAATATCCTGCGGGAGGAGATCAATATGGACAAAAATACATGCAGGGTCATTCCCTTAGCCACAGGTCAGGTTCGCCTGTATGACTTTGGAGCGGTGAAGCTCCACACCTATGAGAGCGGAGATTCCATCCAGGATCAGACCTTGTGGTAGAGAAGGCCGGGCAGGCCATTGTCATGGAGCCACCCTGCTTCCGGAGCAGTATCGCCGCGGTGGAGGAGTATTTGAAAGGGGCGGCGCTGCCTGTGGCCGGAGTGGTGGCCGCTTATCACATGGCGGGGGCCTCCTTTGGAAAGGGGGCCAGAGTGTACGTCACCCGCGCCGCCGAGGAGTACGGACATTCCGGAGGGGGAAGGGCGCTGATAGACAATTTTACACAGGCCTTTGGGGAGGATTTTGACGGGAGCATCTATACTGTCACCGACTACCTGAAGGCGGGGAAGGCGGTGGTGAGTGGGGTAGAGCTGGAGATCATTCCCACGGCGGAGGCCTTTGACATCGGGATCCCGGAGATGGGGGCTGTGTATACCCACATGCTGGGCCATGACTGCCATTCCATTGTCCCTGGCCCCCAGGGGGCGAAGGCTATGATCGCCCAGCTGGAGGGATGCCTGGAGCGGGGATTTACAATGGTGCTGACCTCCCACTACGCACCGGAGGATCAAGGGTATGTGGAGGAGAAGCTGGCCTATCTGCGGCAGCTGGAGGGAATGGCGAGAGAGTGTAAGGACAGGGAGAGCTTTAAACGGATGGCGGGGGAGAGATACCCTGACTATCAGGGGGAAAACAACTTGGATATGACCGCGGGATTTTTCTTCCCCTGAGCCTGGACGGGTATAATAGGCAATAAAAAGGAGAAACGCAGCTGCGTTTCTCCTTTTCATTTTAGAAAACGATCATCCGGCGGCCTTGATCCGGGCCAGAGCCCGGGAGAGCTTGGCCTTGGCCATCTCCAGCTCGTGGGAGTCCTTGGCGTTCTGGATGCGGCGCTCTGCCTCCTCCTTGGCACGCTGGGCCCGGCTTTTATCGATGTCCTCGGCCCACTCAAAGGTGGTGGCCACCAGACGCACGTCTTCCTGGGTCACCGCCAGCATCCCTCCCGCGCAGGCGGCGATCCGCTGTTGGCCCTGGATGACCACGATAGCCTCCCCAGCGCCCAGGGCGGTCACAAAGGGGGCGTGGCGGGGCAGGATGCACACATCGCCCCCCAGAGCCCGGACGATCAGCTTTTCCGCGTCCCCGTCGTAGAAGCCCCCGTCAGGGGTCACGATCTGTAAATGAAAGGTCGGCATAGGAAAACTTCCTTTCCCCTGGCTTTACAGGCTCTTGGCCTTCTCCATCACCTCGTCGATGGTACCGGCAAAGAGGAAGGCGGATTCGGGCAGGTCGTCGTGCTTACCCTCGATGATCTCCTTAAAGCCCCGGATGGTCTCCTTCAGAGGTACGTACTTGCCCTCCATGCCGGTAAATTGCTCGGCCACGCTGAAGGGCTGGGACAGGAACCGCTGGATCTTCCGGGCCCGGGAGACGGTGAGCTTATCGTCTTCGCTGAGTTCATCCATACCCATGATGGCGATGATATCCTGGAGCTCCTTATACCGCTGGAGAACCTGCTGGACAGCACGGGCTACCTCGTAGTGCTCCTGGCCCACTACATCGGGAGTCAGGATCCGGGAGGTGGATCCCAAAGGATCCACAGCAGGATAGATACCCTGGCTGGCGATGGCACGATCCAGAACCGTGGTGGCGTCCAGATGGGCAAAAGTGGTGGCAGGGGCAGGGTCGGTCAGGTCGTCGGCAGGGACGTAGACCGCCTGAACGGAGGTGATAGAGCCCTTCTTGGTGGAGGTGATCCGCTCCTGAAGGGCGCCCATCTCGGTGGCCAGAGTGGGCTGGTAGCCCACGGCGGAGGGCATCCGGCCCAGCAGGGCGGAGACCTCGGAGCCGGCCTGGGTGAAGCGGAAGATGTTGTCGATGAAGAGGAGCACATCCTGGTTTTCCTTGTCCCGGAAGTACTCAGCCATGGTGAGGCCGGAAAGGCCCACCCGCATACGGGCTCCGGGAGGCTCGTTCATCTGGCCGTAGACCAGAGCGGTTTTGGAAAGAACTCCAGATTCCTTCATCTCGTTATAGAGGTCATTACCCTCACGGGTACGCTCCCCCACGCCGGTAAAGACCGACAGGCCGCCGTGCTCCTTGGCCACGTTATTAATCAGCTCCATGATCAGCACCGTCTTGCCCACGCCGGCGCCGCCGAAGAGGCCGATCTTACCGCCCTTGGCATAGGGACAGATAAGATCCACCACCTTGATGCCTGTCTCCAGGATCTCGGTGGTGCTCTCCTGCTCGTCAAAGGCGGGAGCCTGACGGTGGATGGGCCAGCGCTCCTCAGTCTGGGGGGCGGGCATCTCGTCAATGGGCTCACCCAGCAGGTTGAAGATCCGGCCCAGGCAAGCGTTGCCCACAGGAACGGTGATGGGGGAGCCGGTGTCCACTGCCTTGGCGCCCCGAACCAGGCCGTCGGTGCCGGACATGGCGATGCAGCGAACCACGTCGTCACCGATGTGCTGGGCCACCTCCAGAGTGATGGTCTCCTCGCCCTTTTCCACCGTAATGGCGTTCAGCAAGCCGGGCAGATGCCCACTGGGAAATTTAATGTCCAGCACGGGCCCGATGATCTGGGTCACGATGCCGATGTTCTGGTCATTCATAGGCGTATCTCCTTCCAAAAGATTCGCGGCTTACGCCTCAGCGCCGGCCACGATCTCGGTGATCTCCTGGGTGATGGCCCCCTGACGGGCCCGGTTATACTTGAGGGACAGATCCTCGATCATTTCACCAGCGTTCTTGCTGGCCGCATCCATGGCGGTGCGCCGGGCCCCCAGCTCGCTGGCCAGGCTCTCAGCCACGGCCCCCCAGAGAAGGCCGCCCACATACTCGGGGACGATGGTATCATAGACCGCCTGGCTGGAGGGCTCATACTCCAAAAGACTTTCCGCCTGGGTCTTGGCCTCCTCCCGAACATAGTGGATGGGAAGCATCTGCAGCACGGCCGGCTGCTGGCTGAGCATAGAGACGAAGTTGGTGTAGCCCACATAGAGCTCGTCAAACGCCCCCTCCCGGAACTGGGAGGAGAGGAGCCGGGCGATGGCGAAGCAGTCCCGCAGTCCCAGATCCTCCACGGACATGTACTGGCCGCTGATCATCTCAATGCCCCGGTGGGCGCAGAACTCCACCGCCTTCTTGCCGATGGGCAAAATACAGAAGTTCTTGCCCTCCATAGCGGCGGTGGTGGCCTTGAAGAGGTTGCTGTTGTAGCCTCCCGCCAGACCCCGGTCGCCGGCGATCATCACGCAGCAGACCTTTTTGACCTCCCGCCGCTGAAGAAAGGGGGAGGAGAAATCGGTGTTGCTGTAAGCGATGTCCGACAGGGTCTGGTACAGGGTGTTGAAGTAGGGGCGGGTGGATTCCGCCCGCTCCTTGGCCCGACGGAGCTTGGAGGAGGCCACCAGCTCCATGGCCTTGGTGATCTGCATGGTGCTTTCCACGCTCTTGATGCGGAGTTTGATATCTTTCATGGACGAAGCCGCCATGGGGCCTCACCTCCTTTTAGGCGTGGGATTTGAGAAAACGGTCGGTAAACTCGGTGAGGGCCTTTTTCAGGGCAGCCACCGTCTCGTCAGAGAGGACGCCGGTATCCCGGATGGGGCTGAGAATATCAGTGTCGTGGAGGTTCTTCAGATCCTCATAGAGCTCCTGCTCGTAGGCGGAGATCTGCTCCACAGGCACGTTCACCAGGAAATCGTTGGTGACGGCGTAGAGGATACACACCTGCAGCTCCACAGGCACCGGGGCGTTCCGATCCTGCTTGAGCACCTCCACGATCCGCTCGCCCTGGGCCAGACGGCGCTTGGTGTCGGCGTCCAGGTCGGAGCCAAACTGGGCGAAGGACTGGAGCTCCCGGTACTGGGAGTAGGCCAGCTTCAGGGTGCCCGCCACCTTCTTCATGGCCTTGATCTGGGCGTTACCGCCCACCCGGGATACCGAGATGCCCGGGTTCACCGCGGGCATGACGCCGGAGTGGAACAGCTCGGTCTCCAAAAAGATCTGGCCGTCGGTGATGGAGATCACG
>JAAWBD010000100.1 GCA_022792495.1 Oscillospiraceae bacterium | reverse complement strand
CTTGATTGTTCCCGCCAAAATAAAAAAGGAGGAAAAAGCAATATGAACAACCTCAAGCGCGTTCTGAGCCTGGCTCTCTCTGGCATTATGCTCGTTGGCATGATGGCTGTGGGCGCCAGCGCCGCTGATTTTTCCGATGCGGACAAGATCAGCAACACCGACGCCGTGAACACCCTGGTTTCCCTGGGCGTGATCAACGGCAAGGATGATGGCTCTTTTGCTCCCGAGGAGATCGTCTCCCGGGCCCAGATGGCCAAGATGATCTGCGTCGCCCTGAACGGCGGCAAGGACTTCAAGTACGGCACCAAGCCCACCCCCACCTACAGCGACATCAAGGGTCACTGGGCTGAGAGCTACATCGAGTACTGCTCCGGCCTGAACATCATCGCCGGCCAGGGCGACGGCACCTTCAATCCCGACGGCCCCGTCACCGCCTCCGCCGCTTCCAAGATGATGCTGGTGGCCATCGGCTACGACGCCGACGAAGAGGGCATGGTGGGCGTTGATTGGGAGATCAACACCAACCGGATCGCCGACAGCAACGGCTTCTACAAGGGTCTGAACAGCCTGAACATCTCTGAGGGCCTGACCCGCGACAACGCCGCTCAGGTCATCTTCAACGGCTGCGGCGCCCAGATGGTGGAGTACGACTACAAGCTGGTCACCGAGAACGGCAACCTGGTCACCAAGGGCGTGGCCAAGGAGTATGACGGCGGCCGCACCATGCTGTCCAACAAGTTCGACATGACCACGGTTGAGGACGTGATCCTCACCAAGGTGGAGCTGGTCACCTCCGGCGTCAACAAGGGCACCTTCAATGTGACCGCTGGCGAGACTACCTTCCACAAGGTCGCCACTGACTACTCCGGCCTGCTGGGCCAGACCGTGAAGGTTCTTCACAAGACCGGAAAGACCGACGAAGTTTTCGGTGTCTACGCCGATGCCAAGAACACCGTGGTCACCACCAACCAGAGCGCCATCACCAAGGACGGCGCCAAGGTGAAGTTCGACGGCACCAAGTACGAGCTGGAGTCCGACTGCTACTCCATCGTGGACGGCGTGGTCAACAGCGCTGTTGTGGACGCTGACGCTCTGGTCAACGCCACCTCCTACAACAAGGTCGCTCTGATCGACAACGACGGCAACAACAAGTACGACGTGGCCGTTATCACCACCGTCACCCCCGCCAAGGTCACCTACGTCTCCTCTGACGAGATCATCGCCGGCGGCGAGACCTATAAGTACGAGGACGAGACCATTGCCGAGGGTCTGAAGAAGGATGACTACGTCACCGTGACCTACAGCATCGGCACCGATAAGAACGTTATCGAGAAGATCGAGGCTGTTGAGGAGACCATCACCGGCACCAAGACCGGCGAGTTCCAGATCGACGGCACTTGGTACAAGGATGGCACTGCCAACGCTGCGGACAGCGCTGCCGCTGGCGACGACGTGACCGCTTATATCGTCAACGGCGTTATCTACTACGCTGAGAAGACCTCTTCCACCAGCCTGACCGATGTGGTATTCGTGGCCAAGGTCACTGATGGTACTGGCCTGAGCACCGAGGTTCGGTTCATGTACACCGACGGCTCTGTTGTCACTGGTGTCGTGGATACTTCCAACAAGGCTCCCGAGCCTCCTGAGGCTGGCAAGCTCTACACCGTGAAGAAGGCCACCAACGGCTACCGCTTCACTGAGATCACCAAGGATATCGGTGACAACAAGTGGCTGACGATCAATACTGCCGAGTATGCTGAGGGCGGCGAGATTGAGGATACCGTCATCGCTGACGACGCCGTGGTTCTGGCCACCGATAAGGACGGCAACAAGACCGCTATGTACACCGGCAAGCAGCTGAAGGCTATGGGCCTCGGTACTGATGCCAGTGACGACGCCAAGGGAATCACCATCGGCGGCGCCTTCACCAAGAAGGTCACCGGTCTGACCCGGGTCGGTATCGTGGGTATCGTTATTGAGCTGGCTGACGGCAAGGGAATGCCCTCCGGCAGCGTGGCCGGCGAGAACTACGCCCTGGTTCTGGAGGATTCCTACACCGTGAAGGACGCCACCACCTACAAGGTGTGGACTGGCTCCGAGGAAGTCACCGTCACCGATGAGGACAGCACCGAGGTCAAGAAGGGTGAGGTCATTGTCTACGACGCCATCAACGGCGACAAGATCACCGGCGCTGGCAAGCTGGATGACGGCGATCTGAAGAACAGCTATGTCCAGGCTAAGAGCGGCGAAGATATCGTCTACCTGGGCGGCGACAAGGACGCCAACAAGTTCGAGATCACCAAGGACACCGTGGTTATGTACTACAACTCCGCCGACATGGTCGGTATGGCTGGTGGCGAGATCCAGCTGGCTGACGACGTGGAGGGTGTCTATGTGGAGAACGTGAAGTACATCGGCTCCGCCGGTGAGCTCTCCTTCCTCCTGGTCGATGTGAAGAACAAGCTGAAGGACGCCACTGAGTACACCATTGCTGACCCCACTGCCATTCCCAACGTCTCTTTTGATGTCGTTGAGACGGCTAAGGCTGGCGATACCGTGACCGTGACTGCTTCCGCCAACACCGGTTATCATCTGAAGAAGACTGCCGAAGAGACTGCCCTGACTGCCAAGGTAAATGGTGGTGATGACATCACCGTGGTAATGAAGGACGGTAAGGCCAGCTTCACCTTCGTGATGCCCGCCGCTAACGTCACTGCCATCGCCTTTGCAAACCTGGAGGCCGAGGCTGACGCCTGATTGCCACCCGATTCCAAATAGCTTATAAAGAGAGCACCCGGTGCATACGCACCGGGTGCTCTTCTTACCTCTTACCGAACCGCCATAAAATAGTACTGGGTGCCGGAATTGTTAAGGGAGCAGTTGCTTTCGCTTTTGATCCGAAATCCGTTATCCAACACCCGGATATTGCTGGAATACTGGCTGGCCGCCTCCGGCGCGCCTCCCGGCCCCATGGCGACCCCCATATAGCTGAATCCGGATACATTGGGGAGCCCGCTCATAGCCCAAACCATCACCATCCGCGGGGCGAACCCCAGCTCGATAACCTGATAATTGAAATCGTTGCTCTTGTTTCCCACATACCCCCCCAACACCACCTCGCACTTTACTCCCAGAGCCCCGTCAATGACCCCAAAATTTGCATTAAACTCCTCCCGTAAAAAATCATCCCCCGGCTCCCAAACATGCAGCCCATAATGCTCCGTCTTTTTAGTTGACATAATATCCTCCTCCTTTTGGCAAATCCTCCGCCTTTTCCTTTCCTCTCACCACACCTATGCCGCAACACCCCAAAAAGTTGAACCCATTTTGCATCTACCGGCTTTTGGGCCCCTTTATACCCCTTTTTTCCCAATCTTTACAGCTATACAGCCAAGCCCAAAGGTCATATAATGGAGCTACCTATGGAGAAAAAGGAGGCTCCCCCCATGACCATCGAACCCATCGGAAGGGCCAGCGTGGTCCTCTATCTCACCCCCGCCGACCTGTCCTGCCGTGGCTTTTCCCCCGCCACCCTCACCCCGGAGCAGACCCTGTCCCTCACCAGGGAGGCCCTTCATCAGGCGGGCATCCCCCTGGATGGAACGGTGGAGATCGAGGCCTACCCCGAGTACTGCGGGGTGCTGGTCTTTGCCCACGTCCGGCCCACGGGCCCCCTCTGGTTCACCTTTGACGCTCTGGAGTCGCTGACGGAGGCGGCCCTGGAGCTCCGCGCCACCCCCGTGGACGCGGCTCTGTGGTGGCGGGAGGGACGGTATTGGCTGGCCCTGCCCCCCCAGGCAGAGGGGGCGGCGGCGGTCTGCCGGGAGTATGGCTCCCCCCGCCAGCCGGAACCGGGACAGGAGGGGGAAGGGCAGCTGCTCTTTTCCCATCATGCCCTGTGGCAGCTGTGCCGGGATTTTTTGCGTTTACATCTGGGAAATTTATGATATAATGACTTCAGACGATCTTGCTTCGCAAGCTCGCGGGGCTTGCGTCCCTCCCGTGCTGACCCACGGCTTCGTCATTGACGGCGCGCCCGAAAGGAGGTGTCCCCATGGAGAAAAAAGGCGGTATCAAGCCCATCGCCAAAAACGCAAAGGCCTTCCACGATTATTTTGTGGAGGAGCGGTACGAGGCTGGGGTAGTCCTGTCCGGTACCGAGGTCAAGTCCATCCGCCAGGGGGGCGCCAACCTGAAGGACAGCTGGTGCCAGGTAAAGGATGGGGAGATGTGGCTCTACGGAGTACATATCAGCCCCTACGAGAAGGGCAATATCTTCAACAAGGATCCCCGCCGCACCCGGAAGCTGCTGATGCACCGGCGGGAGATCATGCGGCTTTTGGGCACCGTCCAGCGGGACGGGCTGACCTTGGTGCCTCTGTCCCTCTACTTCAAGGACTCCCGGGTGAAGGTGGAGGTTGGACTGTGCAAGGGCAAGAAGCTCTATGACAAGCGGGCCTCGGCGGCGGAGCGGGACTCCAAGCGGGCCATGGACCGGGCCCTGAAGACCTACAACCGGTAAGGGGCGCGGGCTGTGACCGAGATCCATGCCGGGCCGGAGGCTTTGGAGAGGCGGGGAAGCCGCATCCGGGGGATCCTGGGGGCTTTCCTGGGGGCCTTTTTGGGGGCTTACCTCTCCGATCTGCTTTTGTTTTTTCTCTTCGAAAGTGAAACGGGAAGGCTGGGATTCCTGGGGGCCATGCTCCTGGTGGGCTGGACGGCCTGCTGGGGGTATCGGCTTCTGGGGGGCTACCGCTCCATGGGGTTTGCCCAGTGGACGGTGCGTTTGGGCCTGATCCTGGGCCAACCGGCTGCCCTGGCGGCGGCATTGATCCGCCGGGAGACCCGGCGGCTCTGCGCCGCGGGCATGACCATGGATCCGGCGGCTCTGCGGAAGATCTGCCTGGAGACCGGTGCCCTCCTGCTGGAGCCGGATGCCCTGGCCGCCATAGGGATGCTGGTTCTTCTCAGCCTGTTCTTCGTCCGGCTGAGCTGGGGCGGGCTTCTGAAATACGTGGATCCCGGCTGGTACCACGACCCCCGGCGTCTGGCCCGGATAGGGGGCGGCGGCGCCACCTCCAATATGCCTCCCTGCTGGCCTCTGCCCCCGGCGGGGCGCATCCCCACCCAGTTCGAGGTGGACAAGGGCCGGCTCCGGGTGGAGGGGAGCGTCCTCACCTACAAGACCTGGGGCAAGCCGCCCCGGAGTTTTTCCATAAACGACGTGGCGGGGGTTGTGCTGGGGGTCTCCACGGGGTATAATATCCTCTATGACCGGGAGAACCGGATGCTGGCCCGGTTCACCTGGAGCCGGAAGAACGCCCTGCTTTTCGGCCAGTATCTGATCCGGCGGGGGATCCCCTTTGTGGATCTCAACGGGGCCCCGGTGCCCACTTCGGCCTTGGAACACCCCCCCCATCCCCCGGCAGTTCACGGTGCGGGAGAGGAAGTTTTGTCTGGTGCTGGGCTGGAGCGGAACTGTTTTCCTGGGCGGGGCCGCCCTGAGCCTCCTGCTTCTTCTGGAGGGCTGGGAGAGGCTGGGATACCTTCTTCTGGGACTGCCCCTTCTGGCCCTGTTTGTGAGCCTCCTTCTTTGCTACTACAATCGGCGGCTGGAGGTGGACGGGGAGCTGGTCACCTACACCACCCTTCTCCGGCGAACCTTCCGGTTCCGCCTTTCCGATGTGGCGGAGATCAAGCTGGGGGTCAACAGCTGTAAGCTGAAAGATCAGGGGGGCCGGATCCTGGCCCGGTTTGAGGACAACATGGAAAATGCGGATCTGCTTCTGGCCCGCTGGAACGAATACAAACAGGAAAGGACGGATAATTATGAGTAACCCCATCGTGACCATCGAGATGGAGGACGGCGGCGTGATGAAGGCCGAGCTCTACCCCGAGGTAGCCCCCAACACGGTGAACAACTTCATCTCCCTGGTAAAAAAGGGCTTTTATGACGGCACTATCTTCCACCGGGTGATCCCCGGCTTTATGATCCAGGGGGGCGACCCCCAGGGCACCGGTACCGGCGGCCCGGGGTACACCATCCCCGGAGAGTTTACCGGCAACCGGTTCAAAAATGACATGAAGCATGACCGGGGGGTGCTGTCCATGGCCCGCACCATGGCCCCCAACTCGGCGGGCAGCCAGTTCTTCATCATGGTGGCCCCCGCCCCCCACCTGGACGGCCAGTACGCCGCCTTTGGCAAGGTGGTTGAGGGCATGGAGGTGGCCGACAAGATCGTGCTGACCCCCCGGAACGTCTACAACGACAAGCCCAACCAGGATCAGCGGATGAAAACCGTGACGGTGGACACCTTCGGGGTGGATTATCCGGAGCCGGAGAGATCCTGAATATGTTTCCCCGGCCTGTATAGGCCGTCTCGCCCCCCTGTGGGGGGCTCGACGGGGGCGTACTGGTTTCGACGGGGGCGTGGAAGTGGGAATAGCGGGCGGATGCGCCTAACATCCTTAAAATGGGCAAAAAACAATTAAACGCCAACAATAACGTTGAGCTCGTCGCGGCTTAAGCCGTGACCGTTCCACCCGAGAG
>JAAWBD010000099.1 GCA_022792495.1 Oscillospiraceae bacterium | reverse complement strand
CTCTGACTACAGAATGGTGAAGGCTGGCGAATCCACCGAGGTGATCGTATGGGCGGACTCCGGAAGCTGGAGTCCCGGCGTGGTGGAGGGTGTGCTGAAGTTCACCGCCTATTACCCGGACTCCAAAGAGCGGAATACCATTACCGCCCACATTCCCCTGTCCATCAAATATCTCTATGACGGCGGCTATAGGATCGTAAACAGGAGCGACAACAGCTACGGCACGGTAAAAACCTCCGACGGGATCGACCGGGGTCCTTACAGCGGCAACAGCCGGTTCACGGCCAAGGAGGGCGGCAGCATCACCTTTGTCATGGCCCCCTACGACCCCGCCGCCTACCACGTCTCCGATATTAAGATCAACGGCAAGAGTATGGGCACCAGCGGCCTTGTGAATAACACCTACACCATCTCCAACATCCGGGACAATTACGAGTTTGAGGCCGTCTTCAGCTCCGGTGCAGCCCCGGCAAGCCAGCAGCCCCAGCAGCCCACCGGCGGCACGGCCTACGCCTCCACCCAGAACGTGCTGGTGGACGGCACGGCGGTGGAGTTCCAGTGCTACGCTTTGAAGGACGAAAAGGGCAACGACACCAACTATGTGAAGCTCCGGGATGTGGCCCAGATCCTCAACGGCACCGCCGTCCAGTTCCAGGTGGGCTGGGACGGGGCGGTGAACATTGAGACGGGCAAGGCCTACACCTCCAACGGCTCGGAGATGCACACCCCCTTCGCCGGAAACCGAGCCTACTCCCCCGCCACCGCCCCCACCAACGTCAACGGCCAGACTGCCGCCCTGGAGGCTATTGTCCTTCTGGACGACAACGGCGGGGCCTACACCTACTACAAGCTCCGGGATCTGGGCGCCGCCTTGAGCTTTAAGGTGGACTGGTCGGCGGAGAAGGGCATTTTTATTGAGACGAAATGAGATGATCTGAAAGTAAGCCCCCGGCGGAAACCCTTCCGCCGGGGGCTTGTAATTTATAGGGGGCGCTGAGGACATCGTCCCCAGCGAAAGAAATAAAAATTTCCTCTTGACAGGGAGAAACACTGTGGTTATACTGTATATATCTGATAGATACAGTATCTACAAAGAGCAGATGGGAGTGACCACATGGACATCATCATCCGAAATACGGGGGAGACCCCCATCTACGACCAGATCACCCGGCAGGTCAAGACGTTGATCCTCACCGGGGTTCTGGGGGAGGGGGAGGCGTTGCCCTCCATGCGGGCTTTGGCCCGGGATCTTCGCATTTCGGTGATCACCACCAAGCGGGCCTACGAGGAGCTGGAGCGGGAGGGCTTTATCACCACCGTCCCCGGCAAGGGCTGTTTTGTAGCCCCCCGGAACCTGGAGCTGGCCCGGGAGAACGCCCTGCGGCAGGTGGAGGAGCACCTCCAGAAGGCAGTGGAGGCCGCCAGGCTGGGGGGCGTGACCCCGGCGGAAGTGAAGGAAACGCTGGATATCTTGTGCAAGGAGGATTGAACCATGGAATACGCCATGAAGCTGGAGCATCTTACCAAGGATTTTGGCTCCTTTCGGCTGGAGGATGTGTCCTTTGCCATCCCTGGAGGCACCATTCTGGGCCTAATCGGGGAGAACGGGGCGGGAAAATCCACCGCCATCAAGTGCCTGCTGGGCATTTTACATCCCACCTCCGGACAGGTGGAGCTGCTGGAGGGGGAGGGGCTGTCCGCCGTGGGCTACGTCCCCGACGAGTGTCCCTTCTCCGACCAGCTGAAGGTGGAGCAGGTAGGCAAGTCCTGCGCCGGCATGTTCCCCGGCTGGGAGGATGAGTTGTTTGCCCACTATCTCCAAAAGTTTGAGCTGCCTAAGGGAAAGAAGGTGAAGGAGCTATCCCGGGGCATGAAGATGAAGCTGTCCATCGCCGTGGCCCTGAGCCATCGGCCCAAGCTCCTGGTGCTGGACGAGGCCACCTCCGGCCTGGATCCGGTGGTGCGGGACGAGATTTTGGACGAATTCCTGGCCTTTATCCGGGATGAGGATCACGCCATCCTCCTGTCCAGCCACATCACCAGCGACCTGGAGAAGATCTGCGACTATGTGGTCTACCTCCATAGGGGGCGGGTCACCATCTCGGGGGCCAAGGACGAGCTGCTGGAGACCTACGGAAAGCTCGCCTGCTCCGGGGCGGATCTGGCGAAGGTGGATCCATCCCTCATTGTGGGCAAGCGGGAGGGGGAGTACGGCTGCCAGGCCCTTATCAAAGACCGGGCTGCTTTCCGGAAGGCATACCCCGACCTGCCCCTAGAGGTTCCCTCGTTAGAGGATCTGATGATCTTCACCACAAGGGGCGACCGGGAATGAGGGGCTTTTTGCGGCGAGATCTTTCCCTGCTCCGGCCGGGGGCCTGGTTTTATCCGGTGGTGATGGGGGTGGTCTTTGTGGGGAGCAGGTTTTTCTCCTGGATGGGGGCCACCGATATCACAGTCTATCTGCTTCTGGCTTTCGGGATGGAAAGCCTTTACAGCCTGATGACCTATGACAGCATGAACGGCTGGCTCTCCTACGCTGCCGCTGTCCCTGGGGGCAGGGGGAGGATGGTGGATGTCCGGTATCTCCTGGCCATCTGTGCTGCCCTGGCCCTGGCGGGGCTGCTTCTGATGTACTTCCTTCTGCGGGAGGAGGGACTGTTCCTCTGGGCCGCCGGTTTTTATGTCAGCGCCTTTCTCTTTACCCTCTCGGTGACCCTGCCCGTTGGCTTCCACTGGGGATATGGGGGAAGAACGATGGGACGGCTGGCCGTTTCTGTGATCACCTTTGTAATGCTGGGGGTGCTGGCGGGAGTCTTTTATGGGGTGATGGAAAGCGCCCGGGAGGATCTGGCCCGGGGCGCCCTCCGGGCGGACGTGGGGGGCTTCTTCACCGCCCTGGCATGGGAGCTCCCCCTTCTGGGCCTGGGGATCCTGGCCCTGTCCTGGCGGATATCCCGCCAAATCATGGAAAAAAAGGAGTTTTGAGCAATGACCGGTTTTCTAAAACGGGACTTTTATCTCATGGAAACGAACCTGAGATTTTACCTCTTGCTTATCGCGGTTTTTGCCATCCTGGCGGTCTTTACCGACTTCAGCGTGGCCTATCTGTCCATCTATCTGGTGGTCCTTGCCATGTCCAGCGTCATGGGTCTTTTTAGTTACGACGACATGAGCCGCTGGACGGCCTACGGCGCCGCCGCCCCGGCGGGACGGATGGCTATGGTGGACGGCCGGTATCTCCTGACTCTCCTGATCTCGGTGGGAATATCGGCGTTCCAGCTGCTGATCAGCTTGCTGGAAGGGGGAGAGGGGGCCCTCCCCATAGCCGCCCTCTATGGCGGGGGCTTTCTCCTCTATGCCGCGGTGACCCTTCCCGTCTGCTATCAATTCGGGGGCACCAAGGCCCGGACGGTGATGATCCTGATCGTGGCGGTGACAGCCGCCGTCATGGGCATGGGGGCCACCGCCCTGCAGATCAGCGGTGGCTTCGGAAGGGTATCCCTGCCCGCTCCCTTCCTCCTTCTCCCCCTGGCAGGGATCGCCGCCCTGGCCCTCTCTTGGCGGGGATCTTTGGAGATCATGAGGAGAAAGGAGCTTTGACCGGAACAGGCTTATAGGCCGCTGGCACCGTAGTTGGAGAGAACCCGGGCGGAGGGATCTGCCACGTCGCAGCCGGGCCAGGCCTTGTTGGGCATCCAGAAGCCGGCGACCATCTGGCCTTGTCCGGGGTAGTAGGCCTCGAAAATCTCCCGGTAGAGAAGGGATTCCTTGGTGAAGGGTTGGGCGTGGGTGTATTTTTGGCGGAGGGCTTCGTATTCGGCGTCGGTGTAGCGCTCCTCGGCGTACTGCTTCAGGTAGTCCACCATAGAGTGTCCCACCGCGTCGGAAAAGGCGGCCTTCTCCCGCCAGAGGATGGAATCGGGGAGATAGCCCTGGCCCTCAAAGGCGTGGCGGAGGAGATATTTGCCCTTGCCGTAGGTGTTGCGCTTTTTCTCCGGGTCAATGCTCATCACATACTCCACAAAGTCCAGGTCTCCGAAGGGAACCCGGGCCTCCAGGGAGTTCACCGAGATGCACCGGTCGGCCCGGAGGACGTCGTACATATGGAGCTCTCGGAGCCGCTTGGCGGCCTCGTCCTGGAAGGCCTGGGCAGAGGGGGCGAAGTCGGTGTATTTGTAGCCAAAGAGCTCGTCGGAGATCTCCCCGGTGAGGAGGACGCGCAGGCCGGTACGTTCATGGATGGCCTTGCAGCACAGGTACATGCCTACACTGGCCCGGATGGTGGTGATGTCGTAGGTGCCCAGAAGGTGGATGACCTCCTCCAGGCTGGAGAGAACCTCCTCCTTGGTCATAATGACCTGGGTGTGGCGGCTGCCGATAAAATCCGCTGTCTCCCTGGCATATTTCAGGTCGATGGCGTCCCCTGCCATACCGATGGCAAAGGTCTCAATGGGGACGCGGCTCCTCCGCGCGGCGATGGCGCAGACCAGGGAGGAGTCCAGGCCGCCGGAGAGAAGGAAGCCCACGGGAGCGTCGGAGATCAGGCGTTTTTCCACACCGGCGATAAGCTTTTCCCGAATATTGCGGCAGACGGTCTCCAGGTCGTCATGGCAGACCTGCTTAACCTGGGTCATGTCTCGGTAGCGGATGAATCGTCCGCCCTTATAGTAGTGGCCCGGGGGGAAGGGCAGGATCCTGTCCGTCAGGCCCAACAGGCTTTTGGGCTCGCTGGCGAAAAGGATGATGCCCCGGCTGTCATAGCCGTAGTAGAGGGGGCGGATGCCGATGGGATCCCGGGCGGCGATGAATTCTTCCCGGTCTCCGTCATAGAGGATGCAGGCAAACTCCGCGTCCAGCATGGAGAACATATCCACGCCGTATTCCCGGTAGAGGGGGAGGAGAAGCTCACAGTCGGAGCCGCTGCGAAAGGAGTAGCCCTTCCGTTCCAGCTCCTCCCGGAGGGGCTGGAAGCCATAGATCTCGCCGTTGCAGACCACCCAGCTCCCATCCAGGCCGAAGGGCTGCATCCCCTCGGGGCTGAGGCCCATAATGGCCAGACGATGGAAGCCCAGGAGCCCGGGGCCCACGGAAAGGATCCGGGTGTCATCGGGCCCCCGGGATCTGGTGCGCTGAAAGCAGTCCTGAACGGCGGCCCGGCAGGGGACAGGGCCGCAGTAGCCAATGATGGAACACATGATGGATCCCTCCTCCTATGTTTGATGGGGCGAAAAAAGAAAAGGGACGCCTTTGAGGGTGACCTCAAAGACGTCCTTGTCTTTATGGGGGAATTATACTCCGGTCGAGGATGGGTGTCAAGAAAAAATTAACCAGGAAGGCGGGGGGATCAGAGGGGACAGAGCTCGGGGGTGCGGCGGGTATAGCGGGCGGTGTGGAGAAAGCCCAGGCTTTTCAGCAGGGTGGCGGCCTGGGGAAGGCCCTTGCCCACGTCCTGGGGACGGTGGGCATCGCTGCCCAGGGTGAGGATGGTTCCGCCGCAGTCCTTATAGAGGGTCAGGATCCAGCGCCAGTCCTCCACCGTCTCCCCCCGGCAGGTATTGACCTCAATGCCCCGGCCAGAGTCCACCACGCGGCGGAGGATGGAGCGGAGCTGGGGCTCGTAACGGTTCAGGGCAGCCCGCTGACCGTCCCGGCGGTTCATGTAGCGCAGGGGGTAGATGATGTGGGCCAGAACATCCCAGCAGTCCAGCCCCACCAGGGTCTCCATACAGTTGAAGTAACGATCCAGGACATAGTAACAGTCGGCGTCGGAGCGGTAATTCAAAAAGTAGAAATCCACCCCGCCGTCGGCGGAGCTCAGGTTATGAACGGAGCCCAGAACAAAGTCCAGCTCGGGATGAGAGGTGAGCTGCCGGGCGTAGGAGGGATCCTCCCAGGCCTCCCCCAGCTCCAGGCCCATGCGCAGGGGAAGCCGTCCCTCAAAAAGGGGACGGGCCAGGGAGAGCTGCGCCTCAATGGGCGCCCAGCGGAAGGAGCGGTCAGGCCGGCCATCCCGGTCGATAAGGTCGCAGTGGTCGGTAAGGCACAGCTCAGAGAGGCCGGCCTCCACCGCCGCCTTGGCCATTTCCGTGAGCGGATAGGAGCCGTCAGGAGAGCAGAGAGAATGGGTATGATAGTCGGAGAGAAGCATAGGGGATCCCCCTTGATCAAAATAGATGAGAGCAAAGCTGGGTGAAAAATCACGGCGGCGGTTAGGAACGGGCTCCTTTCCGCCTCAGAAGGGCCAGCTTTCCAGCCATTTCACCAGGGGCTGGTACCAGGCAGGGACGGTCAGACCAATGAGAACAGGGTAGAAGAGGGCATAGAGGCCCATGCTGAGCCCGGTGAGGCCCCAGACGGGTACACGCCAGTCCCGGTCACTCTCCAGAAGGCCGTCAAAGAGATAGCTGACGGCGAAAACCAGAAAGAGGAGGGAGGGAAAGTAGTGGTACTCAAAGGTGGTGCGGCCCACAAACATCCAGGGGACAAGCTGGGCCAGATAGCCTATCAGGATAAAGGGAGCCCTGCCGGAGCGGCCAGGGAGGAAACAAAGCAGCAGGGTGCACAGGAGAAGATAGAGCAGAAAGCAGCCGGCCAGGAGCAGGGCATTTCGGAGGATGGTCTCCTGGGGGAGGGCGGGGTCAAAGACGCCATTTGGGGTCTGCTGGACTTTACAGATCATAAACGCGGAGAAGGCCCCCAGCCCCAGAAGGAAGGCGCATTTGGCCCACAGCCTGCGGAAGGAGTGGGTGGCGCAGACCAGGATGGCGGCAAGGCCCGTCCAGCACAGCACCGGGTTGGCGAAGGCGGCAAAGCGGGTGGTGTGGGTCATGACGGCCCCCTCATAAACGTTGTCCATGTAGTAGAGGATGGGCCGGCCGTTGACGATCCACTGGAACCACCAGGAGGCGTAGGGGTGGGACTGGGTGACCCCGTTGTGGTAGTTGAACATGTACCACTGGTTGCCTGCCACAATGTTGAGAAGGTTGTCCTGGGGGATATAGGCGGCCTGGAATTCCCCCTCCCCGGCGAAGGTGAGCTTGCCCCAAACATTCTGGAAGAGAAGGGCAAAGCCGTTTGTCTCACTGGGGGCAAAGAGCTCCACCCCCAGGGCTCCGGCATAGGGGATATAGGCGGCGCAGTAGATGGCGAAGGGAAGAAGGATGAAGCACAAAACGGAGAAGAGAAGGGTCTGAATGAGCCAGGGGGTGCGGCGGACTTTGGCGGTGTCATCCTGGGGCCAGTCCCGAAGCTTCTGATAGAGACCTATAAAATAGAGTACTGCCAGGCCTATGCCGGCATAGAATACCGTCCATTTGCCTACCGCCCCCAGCCCCCAGGAAAGGCCGGAGAGAAGCAGGGAAAGAGCTCCCCTCCGGAAGGAGGTTCCCCCCGGGAGAGTTAAATAGCGGTACATGAAAAAGTACATGCACAGGATGAAGAATACGGCGTAGGTGTCGATGGTGGCGATACGGGTCTGGGTCAGGTGCATGAAGTCGGTGGCGAACAGGATCGTGCCGCAGGCGGCCACCGCCGTCTTGCCAAACATATTTTTCAAGAAGATATAGAGGATGGGCAGCATCAGCACGCCGAAAAGAGTGCCCATGAACCGCCAGCCAAAGGGATCCATGCCGAACAGCCGGATGCCAAGGCCCAGGATCAGCTTTCCCATGGGGGGGTGGGTCACCTCGTAGGGGTAGATCCCGTCGATGTGCTCCTTGGCGGTGCGGGCGTGGTAGATCTCGTCAAAGTAGGTGGAGTTGTGCCAGGTGGATTTGGCGGGGACATTTTCAGTGGAAAAGAGGGATTCCAGCTCCTTGAGAGGCTCTGTCACAGTCCCATCGTCCCAAACGCTGCCATAGGAGAAGGGGATGGGCTGGCCGTCCTTATCCAGCAGGCACAGGCGGGCGAGCTGGAGATTTTTTTTGTCCGCCTTCCCGGTGATCCGGAGGTACTGGACGTTCAGGGGGTTCTCCACCTTTACGTCGATCCACTTATAAAGCTGGTTGTATTTCTGGGTCAGGGCGTAGCTGGGGGGGAAGTCCTCCGCCTTGGCGAAGTAATAGCCCGTTACCTTGTCTTTGTTGTTGGGATCCTCCTTCCGTTGCCAGAGGGTGAACCATTTCTCACCGTCGGAGGAGACCTCGATATTGTAGCTTCCCGTACCCAGGCCGGAGAAATAGCGGAAGCCGGAGACAGAGACCGGGTCGCCGGAGATCTGGATGGTATAGGAGAGGCTGGGCCCAAACTCACAGACCAGCTGGGGGGTGTTGCCCGCTCCCAGCTGAAAGAAGGCGGTAAGGGCGTAGATCAGGGTGATGAGGAGGATGGGAAGCCGATCCTTTTTCTCCATGGGGTGGCATTTCCCGGCAAAGGAGAGGGGCTTCTTCTCCGGCTCCGGGAAAGGGGAGAGGCATGCTCGGGCTGCCCGGGCATACCGGATAAAGAAGAACAGGATAGCGGCCAGGGTCAGCAGGGCAAACAGTATGGGGGGCTTGATATAGGGCATGATGGGCCTCCATGGAAAAAATAAAAATAGGTGGGCAGAACCAAGTCTGCCCACCTATTTTATTTCTTTTTCCTGCGTTTGTCAAAAAAACCTTTGGCGCTTTCCGGATTCTCCTCCCCCATGGCCTGGGAGAAGGCGCGGAGGGCCTCCTCCTGCTGGCTGTTCAGGGCGGTGGGGACGGTGACCCGGACGGTGACGAACTGGTCGCCCCGGCCCCGGCCGTTCACCGAGGGGATACCCTTGCCCCGGAGGCGGAACACCGTCCCCGGCTGGGTGCCCTTGGGCATGGAGTATTCCACATTTCCATCGATGGTGGGGATCACCAGCTTGGCTCCCAGGGCGGCCTGGGCGAAGGTGACGGGATGTTCATAGTAGACCGCCGTGCCGTCCCGCTGGAATTTGTCGCTGGGGCGCACGGTGACCGAGATGAGCAGATCGCCCGCAGGGCCGCCGTTGACTCCGGCTCCACCCTGCCCCCGGAGGGAGACGGCTTGGTCATTGTCGATGCCCGCGGGGATGGAGACGGTGATCTTGCGCTGTTTTTTCACCTGTCCATTGCCGTTACACTCCTTGCAGGGCTGGTGGATGATCTTTCCCGTACCTCGGCAGCGGGTACAGGGGGCGGTGGTGGAGAAGGTGAAGGCTCCGCCACCCCGCTGGATGCGGATCACGCCTGAGCCCCGGCAGTCGGGACAGGTATCGGCGCTGGTGCCGGGGGCACAGCCCGAGCCGTGACACTCCCCGCAGGTCTCCGAGCGGGTGAGGAGGATCTCCTTCTCACAGCCGAAGGCGGCCTCCTCGAAGGAGAGGGTCACCGAGGCCCGGAGAGTGTCACCCTTCCGGGGCGCGTTGGGGTTGGCCCTCTGGCCGCCAAAGCCGCTCCCCCCGAAGCCTCCGCCGAAGAAGGAGCCAAAGAGGTCGCCCAGATCGCCCATATCAAAGCCGCCGGTAAAACCACCCGCCCCGCCGCCATAGGAGGGATCCATCCCGGCGTGGCCGAACTGGTCGTAGCGGGAACGCTTCTGGGGGTCAGAGAGGATCTCGTAGGCCTCGTTGACCTCCTTGAACTTGGCCTCGGCAGTCTTGTCGCCGGGGTTCAGATCAGGGTGGTACTGCTTGGCCATCTTTCGGTAGGCCTTTTTCAGTTCATCCTCAGAGGCCCCCTTGGAGATACCGAGAACCTCGTAATAGTCACGTTTTTGCTCTGCCATATGTTCACCGCCTTGGAAGTTAAAAGTTGAAAATTAAAAGTGAAAAGGTATGGCCTCCGGCAAAGCCAGCTCCGCTCCCGCTGGTCGCGGGAGCCCCTTTGGTATCAGCTTCTCTGAACCATTTTAGTGGGCTGCCTGCGGCGGTCACAGGCCATAGCTTTTTCACTTTTCACTTTTCATTTTTAACTTACTGAGGGTCGTCATCCACCACGGTGTAGTCCGCGTCCACCACGCCGTCGTCCGGGGCTCCGGTGGGGCCGCCAAAGCCGGCGCCACCCATGTCGGGACCGGGCTGGCCCTGGGGATTGGCCTGCTGGTAGAGCTTTTCAGTGATGGGGTAGAAGGCCTTGCTCAGCTCCTCGCTGGCGGCCTTGATGGCGGCGGTGTCGGTGCCCTTCAGGGCCTCCTTCAGCTTGGTGAGGGCGGCGTCCAGGGTGGACTTGTCATTGGGCTCCAGCTTATCCTTCAGATCCTCCATGGTCTTCTCGGTCTGGTAGACCAGCTGCTCGCCCTGGTTCCGGGTCTCTACCTCCTCCTTCTTCTTGGCGTCCTCGGCGGCGAACTGCTGAGCCTCCTTCACGGCCTTGTCGATGTCCTCCTTGGACATGTTGGTGGAGGAGGTGATGGTGATGTGCTGCTCCT
>JAAWBD010000098.1 GCA_022792495.1 Oscillospiraceae bacterium | reverse complement strand
GACCGTCCACGGTCAGGGCCATGGGGGAGACCGTGATGGTCTTCTCCACACCGGCTGCCAGGGCAACCGATCCCGTTACGATGGCCAGGGCCAGGGTCAGGGACAGAAGCCGTTTCTTCATACGTACCATCTCTCTTTCATATTTAAGTTTGGGCGTGAGCCCTGTAAAAAAGTGTAAAGGATAAAGGGGCTTTACTGTCAATGGAAAAAATCAAAAAAAGGAAGGGACTGGACTTTTTTGACGAAATGCACTATGATATAATAGATTTGGAATGTGCGCCGCCGGGTGCGGCGTGTAAATTGAGGTGAGGCTATGCAGCGTCCGTTTTTTGGCGGGGTACATCCCGCGGAGCACAAGGATCTGACGGAACACAAGGCCGCGGAGCCCCTGTCGAAGGCGCCGGGGCAGGTGGTCATCCCCATGGCCATGCATGTGGGGGCCCCCTGCGATCCTGTGGTGGCCGAGGGGGACGGGGTGAAGGTGGGGCAGCTGATCGGACAGCCCAAGGGGCTGGGGGCCCCCATCCATGCCAGCGTGTCTGGTAAGGTGGCCGCGGTGGAGGAGCGGCCCTACGGCGGGGGCGGAAAAATGCTGTCGGTGGTCATTGACAATGACTTTCAGGACACCCCCTGCCCGGAGCGGAAGGGGAGAGGCAACCTGGCGGGGCTGTCGGGCACCGAGATCCTCTCTATCGTGGAGAAGGCCGGGATCACCGGCATGGGCGGGGCGGGATTCCCCACCCAGGTGAAGCTCTCCGGAGCAGTGGGGAAGGTGGACACCCTGATCCTCAACGGGGCGGAGTGCGAGCCCTACATCACCGCCGACCACCGGCTCATGGTGGAGCGGGGGGAAGCGGTGGTGGAGGGGGCCAGGCTGATGGCCAGGGCGGTGAAGGCCAAGAAGACCCTTATCGCCGTGGAGAACAACAAGCCTGACGCCATTGAGAACCTGAAGGCCCTGGCGGGGGAGGATGTACAGGTTCAGGTGCTGAAGGTTCGCTACCCCCAGGGGGCGGAGAAGCAGCTGATCCAGACTCTGACAGGGCGGCAGATCCCCCCGGGGAAGCTGCCGGTGGATGTGAACTGCCTGGTGTGTAATGTGGCCACTGCCGCCGCGGTCTGGGAGGCGGCGGCTGAGGGGAAGGCCCTTACCCGGCGGCGGGTGACTGTGACAGGCGGGGCGCTGACAAAGCCCATGAATGTGATCGTCCCCATCGGGACACCGGTGAGCTGGCTGATCAAGCTGGCGGGAGGATTTCAGGAGGAGCCAGACCGGATCCTTCTGGGCGGGCCCATGATGGGGACGCCCCTTTATGACCTGGACGTACCTGTGATGAAATCCACCAATTGCGTGCTCTGTCTCACCAGGGACGAGGTGGGGCGGGAGGATCCCGCCCAGGCCTGTATCCGCTGCGGCAAGTGCATGGAGGTCTGCCCCATGAAGCTGGTTCCCCTTTTCCTGCGGATGAACGCGGAGAAGCGGCGGTGGGAGGAGACGGAAAGGCTCCATGTGATGGACTGTATCGAGTGCGGAAGCTGTAACTATATCTGCCCCGGGCGCCTACCTTTGGTGCAGTCCATCCGGACGGCCAAGTTTGCGGTTCGGGAGGCGGCCAAGAGAGAGGAGGGGAAGGGGCTGTGAAGGAGTATCAGGATCTGAGGCTGACGGTGGCCTCCTCCCCCCATGTGAAGTCCCCGGTGGGGACACGGGCGCTGATGCTGGATGTGCTGATCGCCCTGATCCCCGCCCTGGGTATGGGAGTTTATTTCTTCGGCCCCCGGGCGTTGGCTTTGACGGCGGTGTCGGTGCTGGGCTGTGAGCTTTTTGAGGGACTGAGCCGGGCGGTTTTGAAAAGGCCTCAGAGCGGGGGGGATCTCTCCGCTGCGGTCACCGGAGTGCTGCTGGCCTTTGTATGTCCGGTGGGGATGCCCTTCTGGACGATCTTGATCGGAGACTTTTTCGCCATTGTTATCGTGAAGCAGCTCTTTGGCGGGCTGGGGAGGAATTTTCTGAACCCGGCCCTGGCGGGGCGGGCCTTTTTAGCCTTGAGCTACGCCGCCAGTCTCACCGGATGGGTGAAGCCCGGCACCAAGCATTGGATCGAGATCGGGCAGACGGGGGCCGATGTGGTCTCCTCCGCCACCCCCATGGCGGATCTGCAGAGGGGGTTCCTGCCCTGGCTGGGAAGCTCGGCGGCCACTCTGCGGGATATGTTCTATGGAAATGTGGGGGGGTGTATCGGGGAGGTTTCCGCCCTGGCTTTGCTTCTGGGGGGAGCCTACCTGGTATTCCGCGGGGTGATCCATCCCCGGGTGCCCCTGGCCTATCTGGGGACGGTGGCGGCGGTGAGCTACCTGCTGCCCCGGGGCCATGAGCCGGTGGAGTGGATGCTCTGCCAGCTGTTGGGGGGAGGCCTGCTGCTGGGGGCCTTCTTTATGGCCACTGACTATGTGACCAGCCCCTGCACCCCCTTGGGGGGATGGTTCTTCGGGATCGGCTGTGGGCTGCTGACCCTGTTTTTGCGGGCGTACGGCGGCAGCGCGGAGGGGGTCAGCTATGCCATCCTGCTGATGAACCTGTGCGCTCCTGTCCTGGAGAAATTCACACAGCCCAGGCGGTTTGGGGGCAGGACAGAGAGGAAAAAGACCGGAAAGGAGGGCGGCGCAGCATGAAGAAGCCCAACCAAGTGGGAAAGCGGGAGAGCAAGGAGAGACAGCAATCCCCCCAGCGACCGCCCAAGCCGGAGAAAAGGAAGATCCCCCTGGGGGAGAACAGTCTGCTCCGGATAGCGGGCCTTCTGTGCGGAGTCTGTGCGGTGTGTGGCCTGACGCTGGGGCTTGCCAACCTGCTGCTGGAGGATCGGATCGCCGAAAATCAGTCGTCGGGAGACATGGGCGCCCTGGTGGAGGCGCTGCCCTACGGGGAGCGGTATGACAAGGTGAGCTATTCTGGGAGCGACACAACGGTGGAGCAGGTCTACCGGGCGGATGGGGTTGGGTTTGCCATCCAGGTTTCCCCGGTGGGGAGCTTTAGTGGGGAGCTCACCTTGATGGTGGGTGTCAATGAGGACGGAACAGTGGCCGGCGTGGCCGTGATGGCCTCCAAGGAGACCGAGGGCCTGGGAGACAGGGTGAAAGAGCCGGAGTTCCGGGAGCAGTTTGCGGGCAAGGCAGGCTCTGTGAAGCTGGAGGCGGATGGAGGGGACATCAGCGCCATCTCCGGGGCCACCGTGACCTCCCGGGCGGTGTGCGAGGCGGTGAATTCCGCCCTGGCCGCCGCCGCGGAGCTGGAGTAAGGAGGGATAAGCGTGGATATGGGAAAACAGATCAAGGAGGGCCTCCTGACCCGGAACCCGGCAGCGGTACAGCTGCTGGGGCTGTGCGCGGCGTTGGCTGTCACCACCACCCTGCGGGGAGGACTGGGGATGGGGCTGTGCGCGTTGATGGTGCTCACCCTCTCCAACGGGATCCTCTCCCTGCTTCGAGAGTATATTCCGAAGCAGATCCGGCTGCTTACCACGGTGGCTGTGGTGGCCACTCTGGGAGCTGTGGCGGATCTGGTGATACAGGCCTTTTTGCCCGGCCTGATGGAGGAGCTGGGGCTTTTTCTGCCTCTGCTGGGCGTTATCTGCGTTCTTCTGGGGCAGGGGGGAGCCTTTGCCTGGGAGAACAGCGCGGGATCCTCGCTGATAGAGGGGCTTTGCCAGGGGGTGGGCTACACGCTGGTGCTGTCTCTGGTGGGGCTGTTCCGGGAGCTGCTGGGCAAGGGAAGCTTTGGAAGCGGGATGCTGAACGGCGGCCGGGGGCTGCAGGTCTTTGATCCCCAGTATGCCGCCGGAGGGATGGTTCTGCCGGTGGGTGGATTTTTGGTGCTGGCCTTTGTGATCGCGCTGATCCGGGTGGCGGCAGACCGGGCCGGAAGGCCCCGGAAGAGAAAGGGGGCAGCGAAGGGATGAATGAAGGAATGATCTCGCTGATGGGTCTGGCGCTGGGGGTTATTCTGATGAACAATCTGGTGCTGGGTCAGCTGCTGGGGGTAGGCCCCTTCCTGGAGGCCTCGGGCTCCACCCGGAGGGCGGCCTGGATGGGAGCTGTGCTCACTGTGGTGATGGCGTTGACGGCGGCGGTGTGCTGGCCCTTCAACGAATACCTGCTGGCCCCCAACGGTCTGAGACATCTGGAGAGCATGGTTTTTTTCCTGACGGCGGCCTTTTTGGCCCAGAGCCTGGGCCAGCTGGCTGGAAAGTGGTTCCCCGCCTGGAGACGGGAGGGGGAGGGCACCCTGGCCCTGACGGCCAACTGCGCGGTGATGGGGGTGGTGCTCCAGAATGTGCAGAACGGGTACGGTTTTGCCCAGAGCGTGGTCTACGCTCTGGCGGGAGGGCTGGGCTTTCTGCTGGTCATCTGCCTTTTTGCCAGCCTGCGGGAGCGGCTGGAGTTTGCCGACTGTCCCAAGGCCTTTGAGGGCTTCCCCATCGCCCTGGTGACGGCGGGACTGCTAGCCCTGTGCTTTTCGGGCTTTTCCAACCTGACCCTATTCGGATAAGGGGGAGAGGGATATGATAAAGATATTGATCGCTCTGGCCATGCTGGCGGTGATGGGGGGGCTCTTTGGGGCGCTTCAGACTCTGCTGGCCAAGGATCCCCAGCCGAAGGAGGAGGGGGAGGAGCAGGGAGAACAGGAGCCGGAGCGGCTGCGGGCGGTGGTGCACTGCAGCGGCTGCGGCAGCGAGTTTGTCAAGTATCACTATCAGGGGATCCAGGACTGTCTGGCCGCCTCCCTGCTGCCGGGGGGCGGGCCCCTTCGCTGTGACCAGGGGTGCCTGGGTATGGGAACCTGCGCCAAGGTGTGCCCCAATGGAGCCGTCCGCATGGGGGAAGGCACAGCCCTGGTGGATCAGGATCTGTGCCAGGGGTGCGGGAAGTGTGTGGAGGCCTGCCCACGGGGCCTTATCGCCCTTGAACCCTTCCGGCCCAAGCGCCATGTATATATTCCCTGCAGCTCCCTGGAGCCGGGGGAGGTGGTGGCGGAGTTTTGCTCCAACGGCTGTATCGGCTGCGCCCTCTGTGCCAAGGAGTGCCCCAGGGAGGCCATCACCGTGGAGGGTACCCTGGCTAGGATCGACTACGAAAAATGTGACGGCTGCGGCCTGTGCGTCCCCAAGTGTCCCCGCCATCTGATCCAGACGGAGGAGGTGGCGGAGCTTCCCAAGCCGGAGCCTGAGCCGGTAAAGCCCCCCAAGCCTCCGAAGGAGAAGAAGGGGAAGGAGAGCTCTCTGGAAAAAGGTGAGGAGGGGAAGCCCCTGGAGGAGGAGCCCTTGACCGGGAAGGAGCCGGAAGAGGCCGCTTTGACAGAGCTTCTGCTTGAGGTGGAAAGCGCTGTCGAGGAGGAGAAGCAGGAAGCACCGGAGCCCGTCGGGACAGCCCGGGAGGAGAAGCCGGCGGAGGAGCCGGAAAAGACCGGGGAGGCGGCGGAGGGAGAGCAGGAGCCCCAGTCCTCCCAGGAGCCGGCTGGGAAAGAGGCCGAGAAAGCTGAAGAAAAGCCGGAGGAGAAAACCAGATCCTCTGAGGAGGCCTTCCGGGCCTTTGAGCAGATCGTCGCTGCGGCGGGGGAGGTTTTGGGGACAACGGAGGAGGCTCCCAAGGAGGAGGCCGCCGCCGCTGCCGGAACAGGCGGAGAGGGCGGAGAATAAAAGAAAAGCTCCGGCATCCTATCAGGATGCCGGAGCTTTTTGTTTTGTCTCAGTAGGCAACCACGATACCCCCGTCATTGGCGTAGACGGTGGTGACGCCCCGGGCTTCGGAGATAAGGATATCCTTGAAGCGGCAGGTTTTTTGCACCAGCTCCCGGACGTAGAAGGCCCGATCCAGGTTGTTGCAGTGGACGATGGAAAGGAGCTTGCCCGCATGGCCCGGATCGGCGGCCATCAGGTTCACCATCCGGCTGAGGGCCTGCTTGATGGACAGGGCCTGGGCCACCCTTTTGATCTGACCCTCCGGGGTAGCTCCCATAAGGAGCTTGATCCGCAGGGCCTCGGTCACCAGGGCCAGGGCGCCGGTGAGCCGGCCGTTCTTCCGCAGGTGATCCAGATCCTCCAACACAAAATATGTGGTCATGGAGGCAATATACCGGGAGACCTCCTCCACCACGGTCTGGAAATCCCGGCCGGAGCCGGCGACCTCCTGCAGCCTCAGAGCTACGGCAACCTCCCCCGCGGCGGCGGAGCAGGAGTTGAAAACATGGACATTGGAACTGGGGTGCTCCTCCAGCCAGATGGCCCGGGCCTGGGCCGCGGCGTTGTGGGAGCCGGAGAGAAGGGCCGAGAGGGTGACCACATAGAGGTCGTCGGCCTGGGCCCGCTCAAAGGCATCCAGATACTGGGCGGGGGAGGGGCAGGCGGTTTTTGGGGGATCCTGGCTTTCCCGCATGAGCAGGATCAGGTGGGACTGGTCGAAGGTCTCGTCGTCCACGATCTCCTCCCCGGCCAGAGAGATGGTGAGGGGGGCGCGGAGAAAGGGGCCCTGAAGAAGCTGCTTGGCAGTCAGGTCACAGCAGCTGTCCACGATGATCTTAAAGCTCATAATGGCGGCCTCCAAATCTAATTTTGAAAATTATATTTGGAGTATACCATATTGGCAGAGAAAAGTAAAGGGGAATCGCGATGGAAGGAAAATTTCCTATCAAATAACGCGGTACAGGCAGACAGGGGGACGATCCTTCTGTCCTGATAGACAGTCCCTCCCTGTCTTCTTTCAGTGAAAGTCCTCCGGGTACTCCTCCCGCAGCTCCTTCATCAGCTTCTGATCCTCCTTGGAAGTCAGATCCAGCCTCTCGTACATATCGGGCCGTCTCCGCTTGGTGCGGAGGATGGCCTGCTTCCGCCGCCACCTGGCAACGAAGGCGTGGTTGCCCGAGAGGAGGATAGGGGGAACCCTCCGGCCATGCCACTCCTCGGGGCGGGAGTACTGGGGATACTCCAGCAGGCCGTTCCAGTGGCTCTCATTCTCGAAGCACTCCGGGTCGGGAAGGACGCCGGGAACCAGACGGCTCACCGCGTCGGCCACCGCCATGGCAGGGATTTCCCCGCCGGTGAGGACAAAGTCCCCCAGGGAGATCTCCTCGTCCACGCACTCCTCAATGAACCGCTCGTCAATGCCCTCGTAATGGCCGCAGACCAGGATCAGGTGGTGGTAGTCGGCGGCCAGGCGCTTGGCGTGAGCCTGGGTGAAGGTGATCCCGGCGGGGGAGAAGTAGATGGTATGGCCGGGGCCGAAGGTATCCACCACGTGCCTCCAGCACTGGTAGAGGGGGTCGGCCTGCATCACCGCCCCACGACCGCCCCCGTAGGG
>JAAWBD010000097.1 GCA_022792495.1 Oscillospiraceae bacterium | reverse complement strand
GGCCGGCGTTCTAACCAACTGAACTACCGCGCCGTATGGTGGGAACAACAGGGCTCGAACCTGTGACATCACGCGTGTAAGGCGTGCGCTCTACCAGCTGAGCTATGCTCCCCTGTTGGTGACAACCTTCCAAGCGGCGAAAATTATTATACTAAAACCCCCGCCTTCTGTCAAGGCAAAATTCAACATTCGAGAATTTTTTCTTGGAAAGAGTTTCCCAACTATGTCCCACAGCGGCCCGCCAGCTCCCTCAGTTTCTCTTCAACAGCCCTTCCAGCTCCTCCCGGCTGAACTCATAGACCGCGTCGCAGAACTGGCATGTCAACTCTGCCTTCCCTTGCTCCTCGATCAGAGACCGCAGCTCGTCAGGCCCCATGCTGACCAGGGCCTGAGTCACCCGCTCCCGGCTGCAATAGCACCTGTACTCCACCGGATGCTTCTCCAAGACCTCCAGCTCAAACCCGGATAAGACCCTCCGCAAAAGGGTCTCCCCATCCATTCCCTCCTCCAAAAGAACCGGGGTCACCGGCCCCAGGGCGGCCATCCCCTGCTCTACCAGCTCAATAACATCCTCCCCCGCGCCAGGAAGGAGCTGGATGAGATACCCTCCTGCCCGAAGGACAGACTGGTCGGTGTCCACCAGCACCCCCAGAGCGCAGGCGGTGGGGATCTGCTCACTGTCGGCAAAGTAGGAGGTCACATCCTCGGCGATCTCCCCCGAGACCAGGGGCACCATCCCCACATAGGGATCCCGCATCTCCAGATCCTTGATCACGGTGAGAGTCCCCTCCCTTCCCACCGCGCCGCCCACATCCAGCTTTCCATTGGCCTTCAGGGGCAGCAGTACCGCCGGGTTCTGAACATAGCCCCGGATGTTCCCCTGGGTATCGCTGACGGCAGTGAGGGAGCCCATGGGGCCGTCCCCCTTGATCCGCAGGGTCACCGAGGCCCCCTCCCCCTTCAGCTGATCCCCCATCATAGAACAGGCCATGAGGGAACGGCCCAGGGCGGCGGTGACCACCGGCAGGGTCTTGTGGATCTGCCGGGCCCGCTCCGTCAATTCCCTCCCGGTGATGGCCATGGCCTTCACCGGGGCGTTTTTCCCGATCACACGGACGATCTCATCCATACTCATTCTCCTTTGACGGCGGCAAAAAAGACCCTCTGCTCCCCCTCCCGGGGGGCCCGGAGCCTCAGCTCTCCAAACCGCTTTATCCCAAGGAATCCCGCCCCCCTCAGGTAGGACTCCAGCTCCTCCATGGTATAGGCGTACTCCTCATGGAGCTCACCCCCACGCAGCCAGCAGTTCCCCTCCCGGTGAAAAATATCCATCCAGAAGGAGCACACCCGCCGCCTTGGGCTGTACTCTCCCCGCCAGACGCAAAACTCCTCCTCCGTCTCATCCAGGAAGATCTGGCCCTCCATGCTCTCCAGCTTCTCCGGGGTGTCAGCGTCGAAAAGGAACAGTCCCCCTGGCTCCAAAGCGTTATATACCCGCCGAAAGGCCCGCTGCAGCTTCTGGGGCTTCAGCACATAATTCACGCTGTCCAGGCAGCATACGCAGGCATCCACCCTCCCGGGCAGCCGCAACGCCTCCATACCCTGGCAGAAAAACCGGGGCCTGACAGGCAGGCTCCGGCATTTTTCCTCGGCAATGGAGAGCATGTCCTCCGACAGATCCACCCCCGTCATCTCATAGCCCCGCCGGGCAAGCTCCCAGGTAAGGCTCCCCGTCCCACAAGCCAGATCCAGCACGGTGCGGACAGGCCTTTTCAGCCGCGCAAAATGCTTCTCGATATAATCCGCCCAGCGGTCATACCCCACATCGGAGGTGAGAGCGTCATAGCTCCCCGCCAGAAATTCATAGCTTGCCATCGGCCCTCAGCTTCTCCTTGATCCGGGGCAGCACATCCTGATAGCCGTCCGCCCCATACTGCAGGGAGCGGTTCACCCGGCTGATGGTAGCGCTGGAGGCTCCGGTGCGCTCCAGAATGTCGTTGTAGATCATCCCCTCGCTAAGCAGGATGGCCACCTCGAACCGCTGCTCCATAGCCCGCAGCTCCGACACCGTACAGAGATCCTGGAAAAACTTTTTACACTCCTCCAGATTTTTCAGGGTAAGAACAGCCTCGTAAAGGGTATCGCTCTCCCCCTTCTTTCCGCTCTTGCTCATGGGACGTACGCCCTCCTTATATTGATTGAATATTTCTATTTTACCAAAGTGAAGCGTGAAAGTAAAGCCCCGAACCGAAAAATTTTTCCCTGCATAGATTGTTTTAGTAAAGAAAGGGGGAGATTCCATGAAAAAGGAGCTCACCGCCCCCCGGCTGGGAACCCCGGGGGTCTATGAGGAGACATTCCGGGAGGGCCCTGCCGTCCTCCTCTCCGTCCGGGCCCGCTGGCCCCAGCTGGAGGGGGAAGGCCCCGGCCTCCGGCGGATCAACCGTTACTACGACGCCCTGGCCCAACGGTGGAAAAAGCGGTGGGCCGGTTCCCTCCTGGAGCGGGCCAAGGCCGCCAACCAGCCGGATTCCCCGCCCTGGGAGGCCGCCCTCACCTTCCAGCTCCGGCTGTTTCAGGAGGATCTTCTCAGCCTGACCTGGGAGTCTATGGAGAGCACCGGCCAACGCCGGCCCCGCCGGATCCGGCAGGGGGACGTATGGCGGCTGCCCCAGGGCGTCCCCCTGACCCTCCGGGAGCTGCTGCCCCCCGCCCGCTCCTGGCGCAGGGATGCGGTGGCTGAGATCCTCCGTCAGATCGAGGTCAGAACAGCCTCCGGGGAGTCCGCCTTCCTCCCCGACTGGCCCCGGTTGGCCTCCCGCGCCTTTTCTCCCGGCCGATTCTACCTCACCCAGGAGGGTCCTGTGGTCTTTTACCCGGTAGAGGCCATCGCCCCCGCCCTGGAGGGCTTCCCGGAATTTCCCCTGTTCAGCCTCCTCCCCTCCCAGGGGGAGGAGGCCCACCAGACCTCCTCCTAAACTTCAAAAAAGCCCTGCGGAGCCCTCCTCCGCAGGGCTTTTATCCCGCCCTATTTGCTCCCCGCATACTCCCAGTTGTGCCGCTGGTTCTCGCTCCTGCGGTAATCCCGGGTGTAGATGATGCGGCTGTTCACATAATAGGTGATGGTGTACTCAAAAGGCCTGCCGTCAGCCAAATAGCTGGAATGGCTGGTTCGCAGCAGGGCGCAGTCCCGGATCCCCAGCAGCTCAGCCTGCTCCTGAGTGGGGAGCACCGCCTCGTTGGTCAGGGGGCCCGAGCAGATCTCCAACCCGTACTGCTGGTTGATATACTCGTAGAAGGAGCCCTCCAGCATCCGGGTATCCAGCGCCGGCAGAAGGCTGCAGGGGATATATGTATAGTTCAGCGCCACCTTCAGCCCGTCGGCGGTGCGGATCCGGCAGATACTGTGGACAAGCTCCTCCGGCTCCACCTCCAGCTCCTCGGAAATGGTTCTGGGCAGCTCGGAACCCCGCTGGGTGCGGTACTCCACCAAAATGGAGCCCGGCGTCATCCCCGCCGAGCGGATGTCATTGCTAAAGCTGGAGGCCACCGCCCGCTCTTCTCCACCCGGATGGCGTTGACAAAGGTTCCCTTCCCCGCTGTCCGGCGGACGATCCCCTCCCCGGCAAGGGACTCCAGCGCCTTCCGGGCCGTCATCCGGCTCACGCCATACCGCTCGCAGAGCTCGTTCTCTGTCATCACCTGATCCCCGGCCTTCAGCCGTCCGTCCTGGATCTGGGCTAATATATCCCGGGAGATTTCCCTGTATTTTGGCATTTTATTAGACATATTCAATAAAGTTCCCCTTCCAATTGTATCTTTTATTATACCGATTCCCACAGGAAAGGTCAAGCGAAAACACTATTTTTGTCGTAATTGTATATACATTTAATTTTATCTTTTAAAAATCCAGTGCTCCCAGTCCTTTAACGGGTGACCGTCCCTCCGCTAACCCACCTTTTTTGTACACTATGTAGAATTTTGTAGAATCACAGCAGAAAGGGTCTTGCTATTTGTATGTACATATGATATTATTTATTATTATCATGATAATTCTTCCATCATCCTATACATTAGACAGACATATCCTTTACCGGAGGATGAACGGGAGAGTATCCCACCGCAGGCTCCAAACCGTTTTTATGAAGAGAGGGGGAATGTACCACATGAGACGCTTTTTGACTGCGTCTCACGGCCCGCTGTCCGAGGCGATCTTACAGAGCGCCTCCCTCATCGCGGGCCAGGAGGCTTTCTCCGGGTTTCGCTCCATCAGTGTGATCATGAGCGATTCCCGGGAAACTGTGATGGGGAGGATCGACCAGCTCTTCTCCCAGTATGATCCGGAGGACGAGATCATCGCCATCACAGATGTGTTCGGAGGAAGCATCACCAACGCTCTGACGGAGTATATTTCCCTCAGAAAGCTCCACATCGTGGCCGGCATGAACCTGCCCCTGGTGCTGGAGGCCGGCCTCTCTGACGAGAGCACCCCTGTGGAAGAGCTGGTGAAAAATCTCCAGGCCACAGGGCACGAGCAGATCCTCTATGTAAATGACATGATCGACCAAAACAATGGGGAGGACGAGATATGATCAAAGCGCTGCATTTGGACGACAGGCTGATCCACGGCCAGGTGGCCATCTCCTGGACCCGGTTTCTGGACGCCAACGTCCTTCTGGTGATCAACGACCAGGTGGTCAACGACGCCACCAGAAAGATGGCCCTGAAGATGGCGGTGCCCCCTGCGGTAAAGTACGGCTTCCGCAGTGTGGAGGAAGGCATCCAGTTCCTCAACAGCCCTGACAGCCAGAAGTTCCAGATCATGGCCCTTGTGGCTGACCCCATCGACGCCTCCCGGGTAGCCCTGGGCGTACCCGGGATCCAGCGGCTCACCGTAGGCGGTGTCCGCAAGAAGGCTCCCTGTGTAGCCGACAACCTGAACCTGACGGGAGAGGACGTCCAGGCTCTGTTGAAGGTGGTGGACGCCGGCATCTCCGTGGGCATCATGCCTACCCCTGCCCAAAAGTTCACCAATTTGGAGACTGTTTTGAGAGAAGCAGCCCAATCAAGCTAAAAAGGAGGAATCGTAATGTTTCTGAAAGCTTTCCTGGTGGCTTTGGTTGCCGGTCTGTGTAAGATCGATAACCGTGTTTTCGGTATGACCATGATCCAGCGGCCTCTGATCGTGGGCACCCTCATCGGCATCATCTACGGCGACCCTGTCGCCGGCATGATGTTCGGCGCCCAGTTCGAGCTGCTGAGCATGGGCCTGGTGGGCATCGGCGCCCACTCCGGTATGCCCGACATCACCCTGGGCAGCGCCCTGTGCACCGCCTTCACCCTGGGCAGCGGCACCGGCATTGAGGTGGCCCTCACCCTGGCCCTGCCCATCTCCGCCTTCGGCACCACCCTTGGTTACCTGTCCTGGATCCCCCTGAACCACATCCTCAGCGAGCGCTCCAAGAGAGCCGCCGAGGTAGGCGATACCCGAACCATGGAGGTCTGCCAGTGGATGGGCCTGTTCAACTACTTCTTCTTCCCCTTCCTGGTGGTTCTGGTGGGTATGCTGGCCGGCGCTCCCCTGTTTGAGATGCTGGTGGATGTGATCCCCGAGTTCATCACCAGCGGTATCAGCGTAGCCTCCAGCATGCTGCCCGCCCTGGGCTTCGCCCTGCTGATGCAGCTGATCTACACCCGGAAACTTGCCCCCTACCTGTTCATCGGCTTCGTAGCCGTGGCCCTGGTGGGTCTGTCCAATGTAGGCGTGGCCATCGTGGGCGGCATCCTGGCCATCCTGGTATTCAATAATTCTGAGACTCAGAGCAAGGAGGTAAGCGTCGATGTCAACGAAATCTGAATCCAAGAAGATCACGAAGAAGGACTTGATCTCCCTCTTCTGGAGAGCCTTCCTGCTGCCCGCCTGCTACTCCATGGACCGGATGCAGGCCCCCGGCTTCGCTTACTCCATCATCCCTGTTCTAAAGAAGCTCTACGGCGACAACAAGGAAAAGCTGGCCGAGGCCTGCGCCCGCCACTCTGAGGTCTACAACAACACCTTCGCCTGCTCCCCCTTCGTCCTGGGCATCGTCGCCGCCATGGAGGAGGAGGCCTGCGCCAACCCTAACTTCGACGTCAACTCCATCAACGCCATCAAGGTTGCCCTCATGGGCCCCCTGTCCGGCATTGGCGACACCTTCTTCTGGGGTACCTTCCGGATCATCGGCTCTGGTATCGGCGTGTCCCTGGCCATGCAGGGGAACCTGCTGGGCCCCATCCTGTTCCTCATCATCTACAACATCCCCAACTTCATCGTCCGCTACTACGGCGTCCAGTACGGCTATAAGCTGGGCAGCAACTCCATCGAGACCCTGGTCTCCGGCGGTCTGATGAATCGGGCCACCACGGCAGCCGCCGTCATGGGCCTCACGGTCATCGGCGGCATGATCGCCTCCATGGTCAATATCAACATCGCCCTGGTGGCCAACTTCGGCCAGGATGTGACCCTGAACGTCCAGTCCATCTTTGACGACATCTGCCCCAAGATCCTGCCCCTGGGCCTCACCTTCCTCATCTACCGCTTCCTGAAGAAGGGCGTAAAGGCCACCTGGATCATGGTCGGCCTCATCGCCTTGGGCATTGTGGGCAAGTTCTTCGGTATTCTGTAATCCAATAAGAAGAAAAGGAGATCAATCATGTCGGATCATACCATGTATGAGTACGTTCACGAGACCAGAGCTGCCGCCCTGGGCATCGTGGACAAGAGTCAGGAACTCTGTGCCGGTTTCGCCCGGCAGTATGCTTCCAAGAAGTACACCCGGATCTGGCTGGTGGCCTCTGGCACCTCCAACAACGCCTGCGTCACCGCCAAGTACTTCATGGAAAAGACCCTTGGCATCCCCTGCGTTCTGGCCACCTCCTACAACTTTGCCCACTACGAGTCCGTATTCTACCCGGATACCGACCTGATGGTGGCCGTGACCCAGGAGGGGGAGAGCACCAACACCATCGACGCCATCCAGCGGGCCAATGACATGGGCATGGACAACTTCGTGGTCACCGAGTATCTGGACAACACCTGCACCCAGATCGCCAAGGGAAAGGTCACCATCGACTGTGACCGGGAGTTCATGGGCCCCAAGACCAAGGGCTACACCTGCACCGTCCTGACCCTCTACATCATGGCTCTGGAGGCCGCCAAGGCCGCCGGGAAGCTGGACGAGGCCCAATACGCCGCCGTCAAGGCCCGGATGCGCAAGACCGTGGATAATCTGGACAACGTCATCACCGCCGCCGAGAAGTGGTTCGAGATCAACAAGGCCGACCTTCTCCCCTGCGAGAAGTGCTACGTCATTGGCTACGGTGCCAACGTGGGCACCGCCATTGAGGGAGCTCTCAAGAGCCTGGAGACCGTGCGCTATACCTTCTTCTCCTTCGAGATGGAGGAGTTCCTCCACGGCCCCCTGGCCTCCGTCAAGACTGACGTGTACACCATCCTGGTCTGCCCTCCCTCCTACGGCTATGAGCGGGCCAACGGCCTGTTCAAGATCATGCATGAGCAGCATCCCCATGTCTACTCCATCGGCGCCCAGGAGGGCTTTGACTCCCCCCACATTCTGGCCGCCCCCTTCGTCAATGACGAGGATTTCTCCACCCTGGAGTACTGTGTGCCCCTGCAGCTGTTCGCCTACCTGCTCTATACCGCCAAGGGAATTGATCTGAACGTCCGGGAGTACCCCCGTACCAATGGAGCCCTGCCCACCAAGGCAAAGCCCCTCCAGAGATAAGCTCCCTTCCATTCACGACCATAACAAAGCTGCCGGCAGCGGGCCTCTCCCCCTTGCCGGCAGCTTTGCCAACCAGAGCAAGGAGGCGCCTATGTACCGGGATACCCCATTCAAAAGTTATGCTCAGATCCAGGACGGACTGCGGAAAAAGTCCATCCTCCTCCGGATCGCCCGGGGGAGATACGCCGTATTGCTCCAGCGGTTTGGCCCAGGCCACGCCTCGGTGACCCTCACCTTCCTGCTTCAGCTGCTCCTCCCCGCTGCGGCGGTGGTGGGCTGGTATCTTTACTGCCGGGAGCTCTCCGCTCTGGCTGCCCTGCCCGTCTACCTGCTCCTCCCCTTCGCCCTTCCCCTGGGGCAGTTCCCAGCTGGCCTTCTGACCGCCTTCGGTCTCTTCGGCCTCATCTGGGACTGGCCCGCCTGGAGCGTATCCCTGCTCCTGCCCGCCCTGCTGTCCTACCTCGGCAGTTGGCTCTGGCAGCAGAGCATCCTACTCCTGGTCTGCCGCCAGATTCTCAATGACAAGGCTGTCTTTGAGGAGCTCTGGCTCCAGGGCCTTATTGCCCTCCAAACGAAGGAAGGGGTCTACCAATATTCCCAGGAGGAAAGATGACCTATGACAACAGCCCTTCAAGCTGTGATCTTCGATCTGGACGGAGTTCTCATCGACTCGGAGATCTGCTACATCACCAAGCTGGCCCAATGGGTGGAGGCCGACTTCCATAAAACCGTCCCCATGGAGTGCCTGTTGCCCATCGTGGGCTCCTCCGGCCCGGCCCATTGGCTGGCGGTACGGCCTTTCCTGCCTTCGGAGTGGGGGCGAGAGGACTACCTCAAGGCCTACCGTGCCTTTCTGGCTCAAAACCCCATCCACTACGACCAGCTCCCCTTCCCCGACGTACTTCCCACCCTCCGAACCCTCAAAGAGCTGGGCCTCCGCCTGGCTCTGGCCACCTCTTCTCCCCGGGACAAAGTGGATCAAATCCTGGTGGAGTGCGGCTTTACAGGCTTTTTTGAGGTAATCCTCACCCGGGACGACGTGGAAAACTGCAAGCCCGACCCGGAAATCTACCGTAAGACTCTGGCCGGTCTGTCTCTCCCTCCCCAGGCCTGCCTGGTGGTGGAGGACTCCGCCATCGGCATCGCCGCCGCCAAGGCCGCCGGCATCCCTGTGGCTGCCCGCCGGGAGGAGCGGTACTACGTGGATCAGTCCCAGGCCGACCACCTCCTGGATCGGATCGGAGACCTGCCCCAGCTGCTCCAAAGCCTTTAAAAAATAGGCCTCCCAGAAAGGCCGCCTCCCCTCCCCGCCCCAGCTGCTCCACCCAAGGACTGGTATTTGAAAAAAGTACTTGCATTTTCTCTCCGGTTCTGGTAATATAATATTCGATTCTTTTTTAGAGTGTATCATCCTGCCAGTAAGGAGGGAATTGCGAAATGGCGAAATGTGAATTCTGCGACAAGGGCGTGAGCTTCGGCATCCAGGTCTCTCACTCCCACCGCCGCTCCAACCGGACTTGGAAGCCCAACGTGAAGCGGGTCAAGGCTGTGGTCGACGGCACCCCCAAGCATGTGTACGTCTGTACCCGTTGCCTCCGTTCCGGCAAGGTCACCCGCGCGGTGTAAGCCAACCCAGTCGGAAAACCGCTGCCTGACGGCAGCGGTTTTTTATCGCCTTTTGTTTTATCTTCTACATATATCTTTTAATGTTTTTCATTAAATTTTAGTTGACAAACATAAATCATTGTGATATCCTTTCCTCATCAGAGCCGGTCTGAAACCAAACTATCTGTCTGGAGGAATGAACAATGAAAAAGCTGAACAAGGCCACCTGTGTGCTGGCAAAGCTGATGGAGATCGCCCACTGGATCGGAGTTGTGGGAATGATCGTAGGTCTGGTACTGCTTTTCGCCATGGGAGAAAAAGCGGTGGTCATGGCCCTCGAAGAGGCCAATGTGGAGGCAGCCGCCTATGGCTTTGAGATCACGCTGGTCAATAGTGCCGGGGCCCTCAGCTTGACCGCCCTGCGGCTATTCTGCGTGGGCAGCGCTATCCTGCTGAGCCTCATGGCCATGGTGTTCCGGAATATCTACCTTATTATGAAGCGCTCGGAGGGCTCCACCCCCTTCCAGAAGGACAATGTACGGATGATCCGGGAGATCGGCATTTTTCTCCTCTCTGTCCCCGTAGTAGGGCTCATTATGAGCGTGGTGGCCCGGCTGATCCTGGGGGTGGACAATGTGGAAACCGGCGTAGGGCTGGACAGCTTCATGGTGGGTCTGGTGGTGCTGTGCCTGTCCCAGTTCTTTGCCCAGGGCATGGAACTGGAAGCCGATGTGGACGGACTTCTGTAATACATAAGGAGAATCAGATTATGGGAAAGATCGTTTTGCGGCTGGATCGGATGATGGTAGAGCGAAAAATCTCCCTAAACGAGCTGGCCGAGCAGGTGGGCATCTCCAACGTAAACCTGTCCAAGATCAAAAACAACAAGGTCACTGCCGTCCGCTTCTCCACCCTGGCTGCCATCTGCGAAGCCCTGGACTGCAGCGCTGGAGACATTTTGGAGTACCAAAAAGAGGACTGATCCAAAACCCTCAAAAACCGCCGACTCCTTCATAAAAAACTTTTCATTTTCCATCACTTTCCGCCCATTCTTTTCTCCCCGCCGGGCATACTTGCTTTGGGGGTGGTGAAATGGAGAAGAAGGGTGAACACAGGCACCAAGAGACCGCCTGGCCCCAGGACAGTCTGCGCCTGGAACCGGATAAACGCCTTTGCTCCGAGGTGGACGATGTGTCCATTCGCAAGTATCCCTTGCCAAGCTGGGAGGAAATGGGCGTACGGGTTCTGGACGACTGCGCCAGAGAAAATATCCAGTAACCAAAGGCTCCCGCCACTGCCAAACGGCAGTGGTACATACCGGGCCCCCTTACAACAGGGAGCCCGGTTTTTCTATCTGTTTCCATGGAAGATATTGTTCCTTGAAACAGCTCCTTCCTTCTATTACAATTTCTATATCATCTACCGAAAGGAAGGAACCATTCCCATGAAACGACAGCTTGCTGCCCTCTCTCTGGGGGCTCTCTTTCTGCTGGCCACTCCCGCCCAGGCCGCCGTCCTCACCCTGAACGGCCAGACTCTGGACGCCGGGTGGGCCCCCATTTATGAAAATACCACCTTCGTCTCCCTGCGCTCCCTCCTCCAGGAACTGCGGCCCGAGGCCTCCATTTGGTGGGAGGACGGCCAGGCCAAGGCCAGGTCAGGGGAGCTTACCATCGCCGCTCAGCCGGGGGACAAAGCCCTGATCTGTAATGACAAACGGGTGGAGCTGACCCAATCCATCCGGCTGGAGGAGGGCCGCACCCTGGTGCCCATCCGCCCCCTGGCCAACCTCTTGGGTCTGGAGGTGAACTGGAACGCCGCCACCGGGGAGGTGGCCCTGTCCACCCCCACCGACGAGCATGACGAGCTGTACTGGCTCTCCCGCATCATTTCCGCCGAAAGCCAGGGAGAGTGCTGGGAGGGGAAGATCGCCGTGGGGAATGTAGTGCTCAACCGGGTGAAGAGCCCCGACTTCCCCAACACCATCTACGGCGTTATTTTTGATGAGCGCTGGGGAGGCCAGTTCGAGCCCGTCCGCAATGGCACCGTTTACCGGGAGCCTACCCAGGAGAGCGTCCGGGCGGCCATGGCCTGCCTGGAGGGGGAAAACACGGTGGGGGACAGCCTCTATTTTCTGGCCCCGGAGCTCACCGACAACCACTGGACCATGGAGAACCGCACCTATGTCACCACCATCGGGGCCCACTGGTTTTACCGGTAAATGCCCTGTATTGATTCGCCTCCGAAGCAATTCGGGGGCGTTTTTTTGTGTACTTTTACACACCGTATTTCCCCCTCCCTTTCTCTGATTACTCGCCGTATCCCTTCTCTCCCAGGGGATTAGCTTGTATCCGTTTTGTAACTCTTTTCAGGAATGTTTTTTGGTCGAAAAAGTTCGCTTTTGTTTGTTTCGCCGTTTTCACGGAAGTTTTATTGATTTTGGCTTCTAAATCGGTTACAATATGGTTACAATTTGGCGCAGGAGGGAAAGCTCTCCTGACGCCAAAATTGCGATCGGAGGAATTTAAGTATGTGCAAAAAGCTATTCGCTTTGGCGGCGGCTCTGGGCCTGCTTCTCTGTCTGGCCATGCCCGTCACCGCCATTGAGAGCGACGGCTTACAGGTCATTGTCAATGACGCCGTCGTCACCATGGACGCGCCGGTTCAGGTCTGGAACCAGACCACCTATGTGTCCTACTGGCCCGTTGTCCAGGCCCTGTACCCCACCGCCACCGCCGTGTGGGAGAACGACCGGGCCATGGTCTCCGCCCCCGGGCTGGAGATGGAGATCCGTCCGGGTCTGAAGTACCTCATCGCCAACGGCCGGTACCTGTACCTGCCCGACGGGGTGCGGAGCTACAACTCCATTCTGCTGGTGCCCGTCCGGACTCTGGCCGCCGCCCTGGGTGCCTCGGTATCCTGGGACGCCATTGGAGGCAACGTGGTGCTTACCGCCGGCAGTGGCCCCATCACCGCCGGGTCTGCGGCCTATCAGGAGGACGTGGTGTACTGGCTCAGCCACATCATCAACGCCGAGAGCGGCAACCAGCCCCTGGAGGGAAAGATCGCCGTGGGGAATGTGGTGCTCAACCGGGTGGCCAGCTCTCGGTTCCCCAACACGGTCTTTGAGGTCATTCACCAGCGGGGCCAGTTCACCCCCGTGTCCAACGGCACCATCAAGCTGACCCCCAATGAGCAGAGCATCATCGCCGCCAAGCTGTGCCTGGACGGGGCCAACACCGTGGGCAACGCTCTCTACTTCATCAACCCCCGGTATTCCCCCAACAGCTGGGCCAGCCGGAACCGGCCCTATGTGGCCACCATCGGGGCCCATGCCTTCTACGCCTGAGTTTTCCTATAAAAACTATAAAAAAGCACCGCTTTTCCCGTTGGAAAAGCGGTGCTTTTTTCCTATTTCGACTTTTTTCTTGCTTCTCCCCCCTCCAAAAGCTATAATAGGGCTAAGAAACAGAATGGGGGCAAAAGCCTATGAAGCTCTTTCAACGTATATGCACCCTCTCCCTCTGCGCCGCGCTGACCCTGCCCACAGGGGCCCAGGCGGAGGAGCGGTATCCCGACCTTTCTGATGGCCACTGGGCCTATGAGGACATGGACAGGGCCGTGGGATTGGGTATCATCAAGGGCATGGAGGACGGCCGGATGGCCCCGGAGGAGACCCTGACCTGGGGTCAGTACCTCACCATGCTGGCCCGGGCCTTTTTCCCCGAGGATTACGCCGCCTATCTGGAGGCCGGTCAGGAGTGGGATCAGGCCGGCTATCAGACCGCCCTGGGATCCGGGCTCCTCCTGGAGGAGGATTTTCTGCCTGTTGACCCGGCGGATCTATGGGCCCCCATCACCCGGCAGGATGCGGCGGTGCTGCTGGATCGGGCCCTGCCCGACGACGGCTGGCGCTGGCCGTGGGGTTCCCACAGCATCACCGAGGTCTTTCCCGACTGCGAGGCCCTGCGGCCGGAGTACCATGAGCCCCTGCTGGACGTCCACTCCAAGAGCATCCTCAAGGGCCGGGAGGACGGCACCTTTGGGGTCGACGAGACCATCCGCCGCTCCGACGGTACGGTGCTGCTCCTGCGCACCCTCTATGAGGTGGATATGCGTGCGGAAAAGGATGTGACCGTCACCCTCCACATCGTGGATCAGCAGGGGACTCCCCTGACAGAGCCTCAGGTGGTGGATACCCAGACCGGACAGTACACCTACGGGATCGTAGACGAGAACTATCTTTGGCATTACACCTGCATCTCTGACAACCAGCAGGTATCCTCCTACCAGTCCGACTACACCCTGGTCTACCGCCCCTATACCCGCCGGGAGGCCGCCCAGGAGGATTTTTACACCGCGGTGGAGCGGGGGGAACTGTCCTACGAGGACTACTGGAAGCAGGACTTCAACCTCTGGGAGCTGGGGGAGAATCCCCGGAAATCCCTGCTGCTTTTCGGGAGTGAGGAACAGCTCCGCTTCCCCGACCGGGCCACAGCGGAAGAAAACATGACCACCGTCACCGTCCCGGTGTGGAAGTTGAACAGGGCGGGGGAAAAGGTGGAGGGCACCCTCTCCTTCTCTATCCACTCCGCCCTGGCGGAGGATGTGACCGCTATCTTTACCGAGATCTTCAACGACCCGGAGCAGTTTCCCTTCAAGGATGCGGGGGGCTTCAGCTGGCGGGGGGACTCCTCCCGGAGCGAGCACAACAGCGGCACCGCCATCGACCTCAACTGGGATGAGAACTACCAGATCCGGGACGGAGCCATCCTGGCCGGCTCTCTGTGGGAGCCCGGGGAAAACCCTTATTCTATCGGTCCGGACAGCTCGGTTGTCCGCATCTTTGAGGAGTACGGCTGGGCCTGGGGCGGCGACGCCTGGGCCTACGACAGCGACGACAGCGAAGGCTACCACGACTATATGCATTTCTCGTACCTGGGAACCTGAAAAATGAAAAAGCCGGACGGCGTGATACCAAGGTATCACGCCGTCCCTTTTTTCAAACAAGATCAACTTTCCGATAAACGGAACAAGTTAAGACCTTGCATATCTTATGCTTTTTCACTTTTCACTTTACCAGACCTTGACCCGCTCCTCCGGCTCTGTCCACATACCGTCTCCCTTTTGGATGTGGAAGGTCTCGTAGAACTCGTCCAACGTCTGAAGGGCCCGGTTCACCCGGAGCTTATCGGCAGCGTGGACGTCGGCTACCGCCAGATACTCCAGCGTATCTCTGGGAGCGGTGGAGGCCCAGGTCTCGGCCACCGAGAGAAACAGAGCCTTATAATCGGGATCCTCCAGCTTTCCGGCCGCCTCCACAATGCAGCGCAGCGCCCCCAGGTCGGCCACATTCTCGCTGAGGGTCAGCTCTCCGGAGCAGGGGATGCCGGGGGCGGATTCCTGGCCCTCATACCAGGCCACCACACTCTGGCACTTTTCCTGGAAAGCAGTGTAATCCTCTGCGGTCCACCAGTCGGCGGCGTTGCCTCGCTCGTCAAACTTGGCGCCGTTGTTGTCAAAGGCGTGGGTGATCTCGTGGGCGATGATATAGCCGATACTGCCCAGGTTCTCCTCCCGGCTGGCCTCCACGTCGTACATGGGGGCCTGGAGGATCGCGGCGGGGAAGGTGATATCGTTGAAGGCAGGGCTGTAGCAGGCGTTGACGGTGTAGGGACTCATGATCCACATGGTCTTGTCCACCCCCTGGCCCTGCCAGGAGAGAACCTCCTCCCACTGGGCCTTCTGGATGGAGATCAGGTTGGAGAAGAAGCTGCCCCCCTCCTCCGGCTCCTTGATCTCAGCCTTGTCCAGATAGGTCTCCCAGCTGTCGGGATAGCCCACCTTCACCTGCATGGTGTCCAGCTTCTTCAGGGCCATGGCCCTTGTCTCCTCGCTCATCCAGTCCTGGGTCTCCAGCCGCTCCTTGTATATGGCGATGAACTCGTGGATCATTTCCTCCACGTCAGCCTTGGCCTCGGGGGTAAAGTAGGCTTCGGCATAGGCCCGGGAAAGATAGTCGCTGAGCATACTCTGCACCTGGCCGGCAGCGATCTGCTCGATGGTCTGACGGCCCTCCACCCCATAGTAGGCCTTGGTAAACTCATAGTCCGCATCCTGGAACTCCTGGCTCAGTGTATCGCTCACCATCAGGATCAGGCCCAGCTTGGACATGGCCTTCAGATCCTCCAGATGCTCCTGGGTAAAATAGCCCACAGCGGCCTCCATGGCTCCCACGTCGGAGACCTGGATGGTCTCCTCCTCCTTCAGCCCGGTGGCGGCGAAGAACACCTCCAGATCCCCCTGGGGAAAGAGTGCCTTCAGCTCCTCCATGGTATAAAGGTTGTAGATCAGATCCACATTCCCCGTATCCTGAACATCCAGGGAGGCGGCGGAGACCACCTTCTCCATATCGTAGACCCGCTGGGCATCGGCGCGGGCGGCCGCCTCACTCTCCCCGCCCAGCTCCAGCAGCTTGGTAAGGTAGTCCAGATAGGCCCCGGTCTTACCCGGATCCGGATTGGCATAAAAATCCTTGTCCATCATCGGGCTGAAGGCCCCGAAGCTCACCGCATACCGGCTGGTATCCTTCAGATCCAGGCTCAGATTGAAGCCCAGGAGGGTGGCAAAGCCCATCTCCCTCCGCATGGCGGCGTCAGAGGCTACCATGTCCTCCACGCTCTTGGCATTATCGATGGCCTCCAGATAGGGCCGGATGGGCTCCACCCCAGCCTTCTCCCGCCCCTCGGTATCCATGACCGTGTGGTAGAGGGCGGCGATCTTGGCCTCGGCGGTACCCGCCTTTTGGGGCTGGACGGCAATGTCGGCGATGAGATCGGCGATCTGGCCATTGACCTCAAACATCAGCCCGTAGAGAGAGCCGTTGATCATCTCTCCGGCGGGGATAGTGGACTGGGCCAGCCATTCCTTGTTCACCGCGGCGTAAAAATCATCCTTCCGGTTGGTTCCCTTGTAGGCGTAGGCCCGGCGAATCAGGGTCTCCAGCTCTTCCCCAGTGACCGGATCCTCAGGGGAGAGAAGTCCCTCCCCCGCCTCGGACACAATGCCGGCAGCCAAAATCTGGGAGAGCTCCGTCTGAGCCCAGGCGGGCACATCAGAAAAGTTTTGGGTCGGGAAGGCCATCCGGGCGTTAGCCCCCGCCGGAGCCTCAAAGCCGCCAAAGGCCCGCTCCAGCATTACCAGAGCTTCCGCCCGGGTCAGGGCCCGATCCAGGTGAAGCTCCCCCTTCTCATCTCCCTGCAGGATGTCCTGGCCGGCGGTATAGTCGTCGGCGGCAGCCAGAAGGCGATCCCGGGCCTCCCCGCGGGTCAGAGTCTCCGCTCCAAAGGAGGCAGGCGCCAGGGTAAGGGTCAGCGTCAAAGCCGATATCCCCGCCGCAAGACGTTTCTTCCAATGCTTCATAAATCGTTCACTCCCTCTTGATAAAATGGATCGACCTCAAGGATAGCACTTTCCTCCGGAAAATGCAAGCCATTTTTGTGAGTTATTGCCTAACATACAAAGACTGTTGGATTGGATATAATTTGTACGGTGATGGCTGTAATGAAACAGGAAAATCCCGGCGGAACGGTCTATGATACCATTCGCCGAAACATCAAAAAATACCGAAAAGAGCGGGGGCTGACCTCCGCTCAGCTTGCTGAGCGGGTAGGTCTGTCCCATGACTTCATCCGGCAGATCGAAAGCGAGAAGGCCCGGTACAATTTCTCGGTAGAGACCTTCTGCAAAATCGGGACAGCCCTGGACGTCAGCCTGGACGAGCTGGTCAGAGAATCCCCGGAGGAAAGGTAAAACTCCCGGAGCACTATGCGCTCCGGGAGTTTTTCTCTATTCAAGGGTCTGGGCTACACTCTCCAGATGGGAGATAACGGGCAAATGCTGGGGACAAGCCCCCTCGCACTGGCCACAGCGGACGCAGGCGGAGGCCAGGCCCTTCCCCTTCTCTCCCGTCAGTTGGGCATAGTCCTTTTTCACCCCAGGCAGCTGGGAGGGGCCAAATTTGCTCAGGTGGTTCATCATTTTAAAATAATCCGGGATAGCGATCCCCATGGGGCAGCCCTCCACACAGTAGCGGCAGTTGGTGCAGGCGATCAGCTCCTTGGAATGGATGATCTCCACCACCTTCTTCAGGGTCTCCCCCTCCTCCCGGCTCAGGGGCCGGAAGTCAGACAGTACGGCGGTGTTGTCCTCCACCTGCTCCAGAGTGCTCATGCCGCTGAGGACCTTGAACACCCCCTCCTGAGAGGCGGCAAAGCGGATGGCCCAGGAGGCCAGGGATGCGCCGGGAGCTTTCACCTTTAAAATCGCCTCCGCCTCCCAGGGAAGGCTGGTGAGGAGCCCTCCCCGCACCGGCTCCATGACCAGCACCGGTTTATTGTGTTTCCGGCAGACCTCATAGCATTTCCGGGACTGTACTTCCGGATCCTCCCAGTCCAGATAGTTGAGCTGGAGCTGGACATACTCCATCTCCGGATGGCGCTCCAGGATCTCCTCCAGTACCTCCGCTCTATCATGGAAGGAAAAGCCCACATGCCGAAGGACTCCGGCCGCCTTCTTTTGGGCCACGAAGTCGAATACGCCCCAGGCCTCAGCCTGCTCCAGCCGCTCCTTGCTCATGGCGTGGAGCAGATAGTAGTCAAAGTAGTCCACTCCGCACCGCTCCAGCTGCCCCGCCAGAAAGCCCTCCAGCTCCCCGGCCTCCTTGAGCATGAACAGGCTCAGCTTATCGGTGAGTGTGTAGCTTTCCCGGGGATGCCGCTTGACCAGACATTCCCGCACCACATGCTCGCTCTGCCCCCCATGGTAGGGGGCGGCAGTATCAAAGTATGTAAATCCTCGTTCCAGGAAGAGATCCACCATCCGGTTTGTGGCCTCCAGATCGATCTTCGTGGTATCTGTAGGATCCAGCAGGGGAAGGCGCATAACACCGAAGGCCAGCTTTTTCTGATCCATGAAACCCATCTCCCTCTCTGTCAATTTTTCCCTTTGATTATACCACAGCCGCCCAACCCCTGTCAAAGCAGGGGGAACAAAAAGGGAGACGGCCCCCAAAAGGGCCGTCTCCCCATTTTTTCTTTTTCAACGGATCTCAATGCGGTGGATCTCCGGCTCCACTGGCTTGGCCTTGGGCAGGGTCAGAGAGAGAACGCCGTTCTCATAGGCGGCGGTGATGTTCTTCTCCTCAATCCCCGTTACGTCAAAGCTGCGCTGGAAGGAGCCGTAGCGGCGCTCCCGGCGGATGTAGCTACCCTCGCCGTCCTTCTGCTCGCTGCTCTCGCTGTGGGTGGCGGTGATGGTGAGGATGCCCTCCTTCAGATCCAGGGAGATGTCCTCCTTCCGGAAGCCGGGCAGCTCAGCTTCCAGCACATAGCTGTCCCCAGTGTCCCGGATATCAGTCCGGAAGGCGGGCAGATCGGTGTTGGAACGGCGGAAGAAATCCCGGGCGAAGTTGTCAAAGGTGTCGAACACATTGTTGTCGCTGCGGTCAAAGGGAAGCATACCAAACATAATAAAAATCTCCTTCTATTGTATATTTTAGCACTCATTCATCTATCTTGCTAATTTTTTATGTGCTCCATTGGACTCAACCTTTCTGTTTTGCGGGATCTCTGGGATCTCCCCGCCTTTCGATTTTTAGTATAATCAATGGCTGTGAACAAATATACCACAATTTATGTCTAAATTGTAAACGTTAGCACTTATATGTCAAGAGTGCTAACGCAATAGAAAAAGAAGAACCCGAACCGCACGGCGGTTCAGGTTCTTCTCCATTCGGTCTCAGTACTTGCCCAGGCTGCCGGAGTTGTGGCCGTCGTCCTTGCCGAACTCGTAGTCGTTGCCGGGAAGGACAGCGTTGAGCAGGATCCCGGCGATGGCTGCGATGGCCAGGCCGGTGAGGGTCACTGTGGCGCCCCCTACCTGGAAGGTGAGGCCGCCGGAGAAGCCCAGGCCGCAGACCAGGATCACTGCGGCGATGATCAGGTTCCGGGAGTTGGTGAAGTCCACCTGGTTCTCTACCACATTCCGCACGCCGATGGCAGAGATCATGCCGTAGAGAATAAAGCTGACGCCGCCGATGATGGCGGAGGGCAGGGCCCCGATAAGGGCGGCGAACTTGGGGCTGAAGGAGAGGATCAGGGCGTAGACCGCCGCCAGCCGAATGACCCGGGGATCGTAGACCCGGCTGAGCACCAGCACGCCGGTGTTCTCACCGTAAGTAGTATTGGCGGGGCCGCCGAAGAGGCCGGCCAGGGAGGTGGCGATACCATCGCCGATCAGGGTCCGGTGCAGGCCGGGCTCCTCCAGGAAGTTCTCCCCCACGGTGGCGGAGATGGCGGACATGTCGCCGATGTGCTCCATCATGGAGGCGATGGCAATGGGGGCCATCACCAGGATGGCGGACAGATCAAACTTGGCCACAGAGCCGCCGAAGTTGGCAATAAAGGGCTGAAAGCCGATCCAGGCGGCGTCCTTCACGTTGGTGAAATCCACCTTCCCGGCGGCGATGGCCACGATGTAGGCTCCCACCACGCCCAGGAGGATGGGGATGATCTTGATCATGCCCTTGCCCCAGATGTTGCACACAATGATGATGGCCATGGCGATCAGGGCCAGCCACCAGCAGGTGGAGGCGTTGCTCACCGCGGAGGGGGCCAGGTTCAGGCCGATACAGATGATGATGGGACCGGTGACCACCGGGGGCAGGAACCGCATGACCTTGTGGACACCCACCGCCTTGACAATGAGGGCCAGCACCAGGTAGAGCAGGCCCGCCACCACGATGCCGCCGCAGGCGTACTGCAGCTTCACCGCCGGATCCATTCCGGCGTAGGCCCCATCGTTCATCCCGGCGATGGTGGCGAAGCCGCCCAGAAAGGCGAAGGAGGAGCCCAGGAAGGCGGGCACCTTAAACTTAGAGCACACATGGAAGAACAGGGTGCCGATGCCGGCAAAGAACAGGGTTGTCTGGATATTCAGGGGCAGGCCGTAGCTCTGAACCAGAATGGGCACCAGGATGGTGGCTCCGAACATGGCAAACATGTGCTGAAGCCCCAGTACCAGCATCTTGGGCACGCCCAGCTGGCGGGCGTCACGGATGGCGTCTTGATTCATACTTCATTTCTCCCTTCTTTTCTTTCGACCCTCACATGGAACCTCTTTGCAATGGGCAAAAAAAAGACGACCACAAATGTGATCGTCAATAAAAAGATTGCCCATTAAAAAAGGAAAGAAAAGGCCCGTATCCAAAGCGAATGGGTCGCCCCGTCAGCTTGTTCATGACCGATCCCTCCTTTCCTCATTGGGTGGTATCATACCAGACCGCCCCCCAGATGTCAATAGGCAATTTTTTCTTTTTTGATTTTTGTGTTTTCTTCACAAAATGACCCCGTTGACAGTTCTCCTCTTGGGGTGCTATTATAAAGAAAATACGAAGAGAAACGAGGCCTTCGCCCATGAAAACTCCTTTTGTGACCCTCCCCCAGCTCCAGTCCATCACCGAGACCTACCCCACCCCCTTCCATCTTTACGATGAGAAGGGCATCCGGGAAACCGCCCGGAACCTGAAGGCCGCCTTTGCCTGGAACCCGGGTTATAAGGAGTATTTCGCCGTGAAGGCCACCCCCACCCCCGGCATCCTGAAAATACTCCAGGAGGAGGGCTGCGGGGTGGACTGCTCCTCCCTCACCGAGCTGATGCTCTCGGACAAATGCAGCTTTCATGGCCATGACATCATGTTCTCCTCCAACGAGACCCCCGCCAACGAATACCAGCTGGCAGAAAAGCTGGGGGCGGTGATCAACCTGGACGACTTCACCCACATCGACTTTTTGGAGCAGACCCTGGGCTATATCCCCGAGACCATCTCCTGCCGCTTCAACCCTGGCGGGATCTTCCAGCTGGGGGCGAGCAAGGAGGGCTTTCAGGTCATGGACACCCCGGGGGACAGTAAATACGGCTTTACCCGGGAGCAGCTCTTTGAGGGCTTTAAAAAGCTGAAATCCATGGGGGCCAAGCGCTTCGGCATCCACGCCTTCCTGGCCTCCAACACCCTCTCCAACGACTACTACCCCGCCCTGGCAGGCATCCTCTTTGAGCTTGCGGCGGAGCTGGAGAAGGAAACCGGCTGTGACATCTGCTTCATCAACCTCTCCGGCGGCGTGGGCATCCCCTACCGCCCCGACCAGAGTGCCAATGACATCGCCGCCATCGGCGAAGGCGTCCGGCAGCAGTACGAGAAGATCCTGGTTCCCGCCGGCATGGGAGACGTGGCCATCTACACCGAGTTGGGCCGCTATATGCTGGGCCCCAACGGCTGTCTGGTCACCAAAGTCCTCCATTTCAAGCACACCTACAAGGAGTACGTGGGGGTGGACGCCTGTGCAGCTAACCTGATGCGCCCCGCCATGTACGGGGCCTACCACCACATCACGGTGATGGGCAAGGAGGACAAGCTTTCCGACCACACCTACGACGTGGTGGGCTCCCTGTGCGAAAACAATGACAAGTTCGCCATTGACCGGGAATTGCCCGAGATCGAGCTGGGCGACCTGCTGGTGATCCACGACAGCGGCGCCCATGGCTTCTCCATGGGCTACAACTATAACGGCAAGCTGCGCTCGGCGGAGCTGCTGTTGAGGGAGGACGGCACCGTAAAACTCATCCGCCGGGCCGAGACCCCGGAGGACTATTTCGCCACCATGATCTTTGAATGAGGGGTTTTGTCATGAGGCTAACCATTCCAGCCCTTCTGCTGGCAGGACTGCTGGTATCCTGTGTCGCTCCGGCGGCAGATACCCCTGCGCCCCTGCCCGCAGAAGCCCCTGTTATGGAGTCCCCCGCTGCGGGAACCCCTTCCCCCTTCGACATTCAAACCCCCATCGTTTTTGCCAGCTACTCTTTTCAGCCTGAGCGCTACGTCTATAAGACCTTGCTCCTGGAGTGCACCTCCGGCCGCTACACCAGCGCCAAACAAAATTGGAACCAGGCCTGGTCGGGGAGCTTCCGCTTCCGCCTGGCCGATGGCCCTTCGGTAAGCCTCACCGATGACGGCGGCGTCACCAGCTGCGAGCTGGAGCTGTCCTTCAACGGCCCCTTCCTCCTCCATGTGGACGACTACAACGGCGACGGTCAGCCCGACTTCGCCCTCACCCAGTGGGGCTCCACCAGCGGCGGGGACTATGGCAGGCTCTTCACCCTGAACCCCGACGGCACCGTGTCCGGGCTGCCTGTAAAAGGGGATCGGCGATCCATAGACTTTTTCGGTGGTGTCGGAGATTCGGGTGAGGATACCGGCTGTTTCCTCCTACCCAATCAGCACTTTGCCGGTTCAGCGGAGCTGACAAAGCTTGAGGGCGGCTTCCTCGTCCGCACGGAACGGCCCTTTATCCGCATGCTGGATCCCGAGGAGCAAGGGGTCTATTTTATGGGTGAGCCTGATCGTTGGGATGCCTCTGCCTTAGAGGATATCTATCTCTGGGACGGCTCCGCCTTCGTCCTTACCGAGCAGCGGCTGTCCTACCGCGAGGACTGACCCTTTTGAAAAAGCGGCTCAACGGTCTCTGTTTTTTATTACCCCTAATTTTCTTCGCAAAACGTTGCATTTTTCTTTTCTTCATGTTATATTTAACTTACATCTTCCCCCACCCGAAAAAAGGAGGTTTCCCCATGCCCCTGAAAGGCCGTTTCGCCCCCTCACCCAGTGGGCGGATGCATCTGGGAAACCTGTTCTCCTTCCTCCTGGCCTGGCTCTCCGCCCGTCACCAGGGGGGACGTCTTGTCCTCCGGGTGGAGGATCTGGATCCGGTGCGCTGCCAGCCCGCCTACGCCTGGCAGCTGATGGAGGATCTGGAGTGGCTTGGCCTGGACTGGGATGAGGGTGGCTCCTCCGCCGCCTACTGGCAGAGCAACCGCAGCCACCTCTATGCCGCCGCCTTCCAGGCCCTTTCCGCCCAGGGCCTCACCTACCCCTGCTTCTGCTCCCGGCTCCAGCGGCTCAACGAGGCCCCTCATACCCACCAGGTCTCCCCCTCCTGCCCCTGCGCCGGCCTGACCTCCCCGGAGGTCTCCGCCCGCATGGAGGAAAAGGCCCCCAGCTACCGGGTGCGGGTGCCTCACAAGACCCTCTCCTTCACCGACGGTCTCCAGGGCTTCTACTCCCAGGATCTGGCCGCCGACTGCGGCGATTTCCCCATCAAGCGCGCCGACGGGGCCTGGGCCTACCAGTTAGCCGTGGTGGTGGATGACGCCGCCATGGGGGTCACCCAGGTGGTGCGGGGCCGGGATCTTCTCTCCTCCACCCCCCGGCAGCTCTGGTTATATCAAGTCCTGGGCCTTACCGCCCCGGAGTTTTATCACGTCCCCCTCCTCCTGGCCCCCGACGGCCGGAGGCTAGCCAAGCGGGATGCGGATCTGGATATGGGCGTCCTCCGCCGCCGTTTCTCCCCGGAGGGGCTTTTGGGCCTACTGGCCCATATGGCGGGCCAACAGGCTGCCCCCACCCCCATCTCCGCCCCGGAGCTGGCCCGGGACTTCTCCTGGGCCAGGGTGCCTAGGGAGGATATCCCCGTGATCCCCGCCCTTCTCTCCTGACCCTCTACGCCACCCCGTCCTCCGGGGCGCAGGCCGCCAGCAGGGACAGGAACCAGGCGTTCCTGGGCTTGGCCGGCAGCGGCGACCCCACGATCTGCCGCAGATAGGGCGTGTCCCACTTCCAGATCACCCCCACCGCAGTGCGCAGGTTTCTCTCCACCGCCTGCCAGGAGGTGTTGCACCGCTTCGCCACCTCGGGATACAGCCGCTTGGTCACCATCTGCAGCCGTTCCGGCTCCTCCTTGGCCAGCCAAACCGCCCATGCCAGCTGAAAGAATCCGGTATAGTTGGCCGACAGCCCCAGCCGGGAGAGCACCCCATAGATCCCGCGCAGCTTCTCGTTCTCCTCCTCACGCCACATGTCCATTCCCTTCTTCCTCCTCCACCAGTCGTTCAAATTCGCGGATCAACTCCAGCTTCTCCCTCTCGGGGAGCAGTGACATGAAAAACAGCAGTGAGGTAGCGGAAAACCCATACTCCCCGTGTTCCTGATCCGCATAGGAGCGGGGGGAGAGCCGCAGCTTTTCCGCCATGGCCTCCTGGGTGTAGGACTGGCTTTTGCGGTAGCCCTGGATGGAGTCCCGAAGCAGATCCCGAACCAGCAAATTGTACCGGCGCATTTCAAAACCTCCCATAATCCGACAAAGGACAGGAAGATTTTACCGGCGTTTTGGACTTGCCACCATGAGGTACACTTCAGGCAAAATGCAAAAACCAGGGGTTTTTCGTCCACGCCGGCGAAAAACCCCTTTCCAGACCCCTCATTCCTTTATCCTTTATATACATATGACAAATTCCCCAAAAATATGACGTATCCGAAGAATTATTTTCACCGTTTCTCCCTTTTTCCCCAAATTCTAACCTTTGGTTAAGCAAGATAGAACCATTGGTGCTTTGTGGTTCCCCTATTTGGTTAATATAATTTAACCAAAAGGAAAGGGGCCCCGCCTCATGTCAGACGATGAACTGAAAACCATCATAGGCCAAAACATAACCACCTACCGCATTCAGGCCAATCTGACCCAGGCCCAGCTGGCCGAGCTCGTGGGCGTCAGCCCCGCCTTTGTCTCCCTGGTGGAACGGGGCAAAAAGCGGATGCGGATCTCTACCCTCCTGGCCATGTCCCAGGCCCTGCGTGTCAGCTGCGACGCCCTCCTTTCCCCCGAGGGGCCGGAGACCCGCACCGACAACATCCTTTACTTATTGTCCCAGCAGCCTCAGCCGTCCCTGGTAAAGGTGGAGAAGCTGATCCGCCTTTTTCTGGAGAAAACGGAGGAGACCGGATAGCCCCTGGTCTGCTGCCCCAGCAAATAGAGAGATAGAGAGGAGATAGGGCCTATGCTGCCGGAAGAATCAAAATATCTTGACCAGCTTTACCACGAGCATTTCCCCGTCCTGCACAGCTACGCCGTCAAGATGCTCAAGCTGAAGAATCTTGACCCACAGTCCATTTCGGATCTGTCCGAAGAGCTGATCCAGGACACCTTCCAAACCGCCGCCCAAAACATCACCGCCCTGATGTCCCACGTCAACCCTGGCGGCTATCTCATGGTCACGCTGAAAAATAAGCTGCGGGAATTTTCCCGCCAGTACTATGCCGACCAGCGGCTGATCCACCTCAGCGCCCTCCCCGCCGACCTGCCCGACTCCTCCTCCGCCCTGGACAAGGCCCAGCTCGGGCTTGAGGACGAGGATCGCATGTACCGCGTTCGGGAGGCCTTGTCCCCCATGAATTACCAGATCTTCGTCCAGGTCGCTCTCAACCACGTCAGCCATTACAAGGTAGCCCAGCAGCTGGGCATCACCGTCTGGGACAGCCAAAAACGCCTCCAGCGTTCCCGCCAGACCCTGAAGAAAATATTTGGCCCATGACAAAATTTTTTTACCTTTCCCCGTCAGTTTTTAATGTATTCTGTCATATAAAGAATGGAGGAGGACAGGGGCATGAAAAATCAAAACCGTGAAAAATATGCCTACCTGGAACAGCTGACCACCCGTCAGCTGGAGGAGCTGCTCCTGGCGGATTTGGACGACGACTCCGGCCGGGATACCAGCGAGGTAGTCTTTCACATTCTGGAGGTGTTGCGGGAAAGAGAAAAAGATCCCGCGCAGGAACCGGACGTGGATCAAGCCTGGGAGCGTTTCCAGACCTACTACAACACTCCCGAGGGCGAGGGCCAGGCTCTGTACCCCTGCGTGCAAGACCGACTCAACGCTCTTCAAGAGAAAGATTCCCCCGATGCCAAAAGCGTGCACCTCCGTTTTCGCTATTCCCGGAGGGGTTTTTCCTTAGTAGCCGCCACCATAGCCCTCCTCTTTGTCCTAATGATTGGCGTTCAAGCCTCCGGTCATGATATCTTTGGTGCCCTGGCCCAATGGACAAGCGAGATTTTCCATTTTGGGAGTGGTCACGGTCAATATTACGAAATGTTTTTGGAAGAATTGAGGAAAAACGATATTCCTGAAAATTTCATCCCGACACGTTTTCCTAACAAATTTGAAGCATCTGAGCCAAAGGTATTGAGCGATGATTTTGGAACGTTTCTTCAGCTTCCCTTCTATGATGAAACTGGAAAAACCTTTTCAATAACTCTTGAACACTATAATTCTTCAGAGGATATTGAAAGTTGGATTTTTGAAAAAGATCTTGCATTAGTTGAATCTTATGCAAAAGGCGATATGGTTTTCTATATTTTGTCAAATGTGGAATCTACTACCGCCACTTGGGTGCATGGAACTTTTTCTGAAACAATATGGGGCAATCTTTCAATTGAGGAGATTAAACTCATAATCGATTCAATTGGAGGGTTATAACTTTATGAAAAAAAAACTTTTTTCTATTCTGCTCGCATTGACCTGCCTCTTTACAATTTGCAGTACAGTAGCTGTCGCATTTGATAACAGGGCCAGTCTTACTCTTTCTTCCTACAATGTCGTCTCCAAAGAGGGAGATAACCCTGGAGAAATCAAGATTGTCTATGATGTTCGTGCTAATTCCTCCGCTGATTCTCTCGGTATTTCTTCTCTTACCATCTATCGATCTGATGGTACTAAGGTTACCACTATTACTGGCACTACATCAAATGGACTTCTTGGTACTGACTCCATGGTTCACAGATCTACATATGTCTACTCTGGCACTTCTGGTGCTTCTTACTACGCCTCTGCTACCGTATATGCAGAGATTGGTGAAAATTCCGATAGCAGACGGGTCACTACCAAAATTGTTACTGCCCCGTAAATCTCCATAAAAAAGGCCCGGAACCTCACGGTTCCGGGCCTTTCCCATCCCAATATCATCTCAACCCAAACAGCACCTTGGCCACCTCGCCCCGCATCATCGAGGCGTTTGGCTTCAGCGTTCCGTCCTCATATCCGTTGATGATCCCCTGTCCCACCAGGCTGCGGACATAGCTCTCCGCCCACTCCGGGGTCTCCCCCCCATCGGTAAAGCCGTCCAGCTCCGCCTCAGGCCAGCCCCGCAGCTGGGTCCGGCCCAGGATGGTCATAACCTCCCCCCGGCTGATCCCCGCGCCGGGGTAGGCGTACAGCACCCCATAGTCCATGCTCCCCTGGACGATCCCCCGGGCGTACATGGCCTTCACCGCCCCCAGGGCCCACTCGGGGATGTCGGCGGTGTCCGCAAAGGGCAGCTCCACCCCCGCGTACTGGCTCAGATCCAGCCCCATCCACCGGGCCACCATGGTAAAGAACTCCGCCCGGGTGATGGTGTTGTTGGGCAGGTAGTACAGCCCCTCGTCAGCGGCCACCCCGTTGGTGATCCCCTGCTCGTGGAGGTAGCTCACATACCCCGCCGCCCAGTGATCCGCCATGTCCTCAAACTCCACCAGCCTGTCCCCCGGAACATCCAGGGATGCCCGGCCCAGGTTGCCGCTCACATCCACCGCCGTCACCGATATCCGGTGGGCCGGCTGGGGCTCGGCCGCCGCCTGGCCCTCCTCCCCCTGGGGGATCTCCGCCTCCCGGGTGGCCAGGGGCAGCTCCGCCGTCAGCGTTCCCCGCACCGGATCCCATTCTCCCGGCAGAGTGGCCCCGTCAAAGGACAGGGCAACCGCCGGGGCGGCAAAGCTCTTGTCCACATTGTCTGTCACCGTGGCGGTAAGTCGGCTCCCCTCCAGCTTCAGCTGGATCACCGGGGCCATGTCGTCAAACAGCTCCTCGTTGGAGGTGGTCAGCTGATCCAGCCACACCGTGCCGGATCCCTCCCCTCCGATCTGCAGCTCCTCCAGAGCGCTGGCCCCCGCAGGGATGGCCGTCAGCACATGCCTCCACCCCGTAAAGTCCAGGGTGCAGACCGTCTCCTCCAGCCTCTCCTCCCCGGCCGGGAACACCGCCTTCATCTCATTGGCCGACCCGTCCCCGTAGACCCAAAGCCCCAGGAACCTCTCCCCGGCGGGGATGGCCGTCCCCACGGGCAGACGGGCGCTCCCCGCCTCCCCGATCTCATAGCTCACCTTCAGGCTCTGCCGTCCCATCCGCACGTAGGCCAGGTTCTTCTCCACCTCGCCCACCGTGCCGGGCCCTTCGGCATAGGGGATGCTCTCCCCCTCAAAGTCCTCCAGGGGCAGGATGTGGCCCGCCACGCTCACCGGGATGGTCACCGTTTTCTCCCCCGCGGCCACATACAGGCTCCCCTCCGCCGTTCTCTCCCCGGCGGTGAAATACCCGTCGGCGGTCACCGTTCCCACCGCCTCGTCACAGCTCCAGGTGTAGCAGGTGTCCTGGGAGCGCAGATTCATCTTCCGCCAGGAGCTCACCGCCTGCAGGGGCACGCTCTCCCCCGGCTCCAGGGCCAGAATGCCCACCGAGCTCCCCGTGGTCTCGTCCATCACCAGGATCTCATCCGGGGTGCCCACCACAGTGACCCTGGCAGTCCCCGTCAGCTCCTCCTGCCGGGCGGTGATGGTCACCGCCCCGCTCTCCTTCCCGGCGGTAAAGATATTTCCCTCCACCGTGCCGCCGCTGGCCTCGTAGCTCACATTCCCCGCCAGTCCCATCAGCCGGTAGCCCGTGTCCACCTCATAGGCCTCCAGGCTCAGCTCCGTCCCCCCCAGCGCCAGGGCGTCCCCCGGCTCCACCTGGAGGTAGCCCGGCTCCCCGGTGGCCTCCAGCTCGGTGGTGAGGAAGATGGCGGTGGAGTTTTTCCGCTCCCCCCCGTCCGAGGGCCGGTTCACCACCGTCATGCTCTCCTGGGCGGGGGTGGTGAGCCCCAGGGTGGTGGAGCCTCCTCCGTCCAGTCCCACCGCCTCCACACAGCCCAGCTCCAGCAGCCGCTGGGCCACCTGGGCACAGGTGGCCCCCACGCTGTGCCCAGGCTGCTTGCCGTCCATGGTGTAGAAGATCACCCCGCCGTCCGCCTGGATCCCAATGGCCGTCCGGGCGGTCCTCTCGGTGGAGAGGTTGCTCCCCACCTGTCCGTTGTCCAGCAGCCGGTACATGGCCCCCAGGGCCTCGGTGGCCTCGTTCCACCGGGTGTCCTCGCTGATGATGTCCAGGTTCATCTCATCCCCCGGCTGGAGGGCTCGGAGCATATTCAGGGTTCCCTCATCGTCCTTCCCGTTCATGGTCAGCACAAAGCCGTCCTCGGGGATGGGGTTGGGCCCCGCCGCCTCGGACACATAGTCCACCACGCACTTGACCCGCCCCCCGATCCGGGGCTGATCCGACAGCCGCAGCTCCTGCCACACCCCTGTCTCCTCGGCGGGGATCGTCTGGCCCAGCTCCTCCTCCGTGGTGACCACCCGGAGGAACACGTCCACCCCCGGGGAGATGTTCTGGGTGCTCTCCCCAAAATCCGGGGTCAGCAGGGTCAGCCCGCCCCCGTCCGCCGTGCGCACCTGGCGGATCTTGTTCAGCCCCCCGAACACCGTCAGCCGGTCCTCCCCCATGGTCACCGAGATGTACAGGTTGGGCGTTCCCACAAAGGCGGTCCCGTCCTCCCGGAACCCGATGGCAGAATGGTAGGAGGAGGAGGATCGCAGCACTCCCCCGCTCACCACCATCCCCAGGGGCTGCCCCGTGGACATCACATAGAAGTCCCCGTTGGTGCCCCCCACTACCCGCTTTCCCTGCTCCTCCAGTCTCTTCGCCATGGTAGACAGGGTCTCCCGGCTCAGCACGGTCTCCCCGTAGGCCACCGTGGGGCGCACCGTCTCGTTGGGGGTATAGCTCACATACCGCTCGGTGCGCAGGTCGCCGTATGTATCGCTCCAAAAATACCCCTTGGTGCTGGCCGTCCCCTCCGAGAGGATCACCGTCCCCCCATGCAGGTCATGGCCCAGGGCATCGGAGGCCCAGGCCGCCTGCCCCATCAAAAGCGACAGGCACAGCCCCGCCGCCAAAACTCTTTGATTCCAGTGTCTCATGCTTCCTCCTATCGGCAAAAAGAAAGACGCGCCGGGCTTGTCCCAGCATGCTTTTTCATCATAGCACATTTCCCTACCCCTGTAAACGGGTCAAAAACAGCGAAATTTTGGAAATCCCACCGGGAAAAATTTTACAAAAAAGGATCCCCATAGTTGTACCAAACCATACAACCAGCCCTCCATTTCCCCCAACATAAAACCCCGTCCACAGCAAACCCCTCTCCCCCCTTCAGGGCTCAGCGCAAAAAAGGGGCCGCGCCTGAACTCCCGGCGCGGCCCCTGCCCGTTTTACATTTCCTTTTTTCCCTTGATCTTCCCCTCCGCCCTCAGCCGGGGCAGGGTATTCTCCAGGGTTCCCACCTCCTGGAGGATCAGCAGGTCGCCGATCAGCTGGTTGGAGACCAAAAATCCATTGGGGGTCAGCCTCCACCGGCGGTCCTTCTTCACCGCCCAGCCCTGGCGCTCGTACTCCTCCAGCTTCTGCTCCAGGGGATCAAAGTTCATGGAGAACTCCCGCCGGTACTCCCACTCCTCAATGCCCCGGGCGGTTCGCAGCCGGAGCATCAGGTACTCTCCCCCTCGCTCCCGCCGGGGGATCAGCTCCGAGCTCTCGATCACCGCTCCCCCGTCCAGGATGGCGGCCATATACTTGTCCAGATCCCGGACAAAGGAGTACCGCCGCCCCCCGAAATCCGAGTGGGCCCCCGGCCCAAAGCCCACATAGGGCTTACTCAGCCAGTATTTCAGGTTGTGCCGGGACTGGAACCCGGGCTTGGCGAAGTTGGATACCTCGTACTGCACGTACCCCTCCCGGCTCAGCCGCTCCACCATCCATAGGTACATATCCGCCTGCATGTCGTCGTCGGGCAGGATCTCCCCCCGCATGACCCGGCCGTCCAGGGCGGTTCCCGGCTCCACCTTCAGCCCGTAGCAGGACAGGTGCTGGGGCTGAAGGGCCAGGGCGGCCTCCACGCTCTTCTCCCAGCTGGACATGCTCTGTCCGGGCAGTCCGTATATCAGATCCAGGGACAGGTTTTTGAGCTTGGCCTTTCTGGCCGCCGCCACCGCGCGGGTCACCTGCTCAAAATCGTGGAGCCGGTGGACAGCCTTCAGCTCCCCGTCGCAGGCCGACTGCATCCCCAGACTCAGCCGGTTCACCCCCGCCCTACGGACGGCGGTGAGAAATTTCCGATCTGCGCTCTCCGGGTTGGCCTCGCAGGTGACCTCCGCGTCCCTTGTCACGTCGAACCGGCGGCGGATCTCCTTCAAAAGACTCACCATCCGCTTGGCCCCGAACACGCTGGGTGTGCCGCCGCCGATATACACCGTGTCCACCTGCCACCCCTTGCACAGGGGGGCAGTCTCCCGGATGTGGGTGGTAAGGGCCTTCAGGTAGTCGTCCATCGCCCCCTCCTTGTCAGGCAGGGAGTAGAAATCGCAATAATCACACTTGGCCTTGCAGAAGGGGATGTGGATATATACGCCCAGTTTTTCAGCCATGAATACCACCTCTTTGGGGTTATTATACTCTATTTTTCCCCGTTTGCATAGTCCCTTTCCCCCGCGCCAGAATATCATGGGATACGCGGCTTTCCCCGCCCTCTCCGGAAGGGGACGCCCACTTGATTTTTAGGAGGAATGGACATGAACTTTTTCAAAAGCCTGCCCGCCCGGCTCCTGCTGGCCCTGGCCCTGGGCGTGTCGCTGGGGCTGGCCCTCCCGGCGGGGGCCATGGAGGTGGTGGTGACCCTCAACTATATCCTGGGCCAGCTCGTCTCCTTCTGCGTCCCCCTCATCGTCATCGGCTTCATCGCCCCCTCCATCACCAAGCTGGGCTCCGGGGCCACCCGGATGCTGGCGGTGGCCGTCCTGCTGGCCTACGCCTCCAGCGTTCTGGCCGCCCTCCTCTCCATGGGCTCGGGCTACCTCCTCATCCCCCACCTGAGCATCGCCTCGGAGGTGGAGGGCCTGCGAATGCTGCCCGAGATCGCCTTCCGGCTGGACATTCCCCAGCTCATGCCCGTCATGAGCGCCCTGGCCCTCTCCATCCTCCTGGGCCTGGCCGCCGTGTGGACCCGGGCTAAGACGGTGACCCTTCTCCTCCAGGAGCTCCAGGCCATCGTCCTGGACATTGTCAAGCGGGTGGTCATCCCCATCCTCCCCTTCTATATCGCCACCACCTTCTGCTCCCTGGCCTGGGAAGGCTCTATCACCAAGCAGCTTCCCGTGTTCCTTGTGGTCATCGGCATCGTCATGGCGGGCCACTACCTCTGGATGGCCTTGCTCTACGGCGCCGCCACCCTCTACTCCGGCCGTTCAGGCCTGGAGGTGGTAAAGCGGTACGGCCCGGCCTACCTCACCGCCGTGGGCACCATGTCCTCCGCCGCCACCCTGGCGGTGGCCCTCCAATGCGCCCGAAAAAGTGCGAATCTGCGCTCCGATATGGTGGATTTCGGCATCCCCCTCTTTGCAAATATCCACCTGTGCGGCTCGGTGCTCACCGAGGTATTCTTCTGCATGACGGTCTCCCAAGTCCTCTACGGCGAGCTTCCCGGGCTTGGAACCATGGTGCTGTTCTGCCTTCTGCTGGGAGTCTTTGCCATCGGCGCCCCAGGGGTTCCGGGAGGTACGGTGATGGCCTCTCTGGGGCTCATCTCCGGGATCCTGGGCTTCGACGGCACCGGGCAGGCCCTGATGCTGGCGGTGTTCGCCCTCCAGGACAGCTTCGGCACCGCCTGCAACATTACCGGGGACGGCGCCCTCACCCTTATGCTCACCGGATACGCCGAAAAGCACGGCATCCGGAAGGAATCTGTCCAGCCCCCGGCCCTGTAATTTTTGTTACCATTTTGTAACCTATTTTGGAGAAAAAGCGGGCGGTTTTCCGCCCGCTTTTTTCCGTTTGACCTGATGGGCCGACTGTGGTAAATTGAGAGGGAAAATAATGGGAGGGGAGGCGTTCCGAAATGCGGTATTTGGAGTTTTATGTAAACCCCGAGGAGGAGGGGAAGCGGGTGGACGCCATCCTGCGGCGGCACGGGCTTTCCACCGCGGCCATCCGCCGATCCAAGCGGCGGCCCCACGGGCTTTTGGTGGACGGGGAGGACATCTACACCAGCTATCTGGTTCACGCCGGGCAGGTGGTGGCCATCCTGGCCGACGACAGGGCCCCCTCGGATATCGTGCCTAACGAGGGGCCGGTGGATATCCGCTACGAGGACGAGGATCTGCTGGTGGTGGACAAGCCCCCGGGGCTGGCGGTGCACCCCTGCGCCGGAAGCTGGGAGGACTCCCTGGGGGCCCGGCTGGTACATTACTACGGGCAGATCGGTCTGGAGGCGGACTTCCACCCGGTACACCGGCTGGACAAGGGTACCTCGGGGCTGATGGTGGTGGCAAAGCACCCGGCGGCCCAGCACGTCCTGACCCAGGCCCTTCACTCGGGGGATTTTCTGCGAGAGTATCTGGCGGTATGCCAGGGCTGCCCCGCTCCCCGCTGGGGGGTCATCGACGCCCCCCTGGGACGAACCGACACCTCCTATATCCGCCAGGAGGTGCGGCCCGACGGGAAGCGGGCCCAAACCCACTATGAGGTGGTGGAGACCACCCCCCGCTTTTCCCTGGTTCGGCTGCAGCTGGAGACCGGGCGGACCCACCAGATCCGGGTCCACATGGCCTATCTGGGCCACCCCCTGGCGGGGGATTTCCTCTACGGCACCGAGGCTCCCCACCTGATCCCCCGCCCCGCCCTCCACTCCGCAAGGCTGGAGCTGAAGCAGCCCTTTACCGGGGCGAGGCTGACCTTTGAGGCCCCCCTGCCGGAAGATATGGCCCGGCTGCTGGACACAACAAAGGGCCCCATAGGCTGAGGGGCCTACGCCGTGGAACAGGGCAGCTATGCTTTTTCATCCTTCCCCTCTCTTTTTTGTGCATAAAAAGAGAGGCGGTACGCCGCCTAAAAATGTTTGCATACATGGCGGGCATCCCCTTTTCGGAATATATCCGCCGGAGGCGGACGTCTCCGGCCTCCGAGCTCCGGGGAGGGGCGGAAAAACCATGGATATTGGTATATTGAAGAAAAAGCCGCCTTTCGTATCGTGGGAGCAGCCAGCCCATGGGCGTTTTGGGGGGTAAGCGTCTGCGAGGCCTGCCTTGATCCCGGCCCCAGGAATATGCAATGCCAGGTCTGGCTGCCCGTCAGAAGCAAGAAGTAAGGCAGAGGCCAGGGGCCAAGGCGGACATTTTCGGTTCCCTTTTTATTTTTTCTGTCACAAAGGCCGTCCGGCGTTGTCTAATCAGGTGGGAGGTAAAAACAAATGAGAGATAAAAAGGATGCAGATCTACAGGCTTTGGTGGGACAGGCCACGGCGGGAGACAAAAGGGCGCTTGAGGCCCTTCTTCTCAGCGTGCAGGACACCGTATTCAACCTGTCCCTGCGGATGCTGGGCACCTTTTCGGACGCGGAGGACGCCACCCAGGATATCCTGCTGAAGATCATGACCCACCTGTCCTCCTTTCGGGGGGAGAGCTCCTTTGAGACCTGGGTGTTCCGCATTGCCGTAAACCACCTGAAAAACTACAAAAAGCATATGTTTGCCCACCGTCCCCTGAGCTTTGAGTATTATGGGGAGGACATTGAAAACGGGCCGATCCAGGATGCGCCGGAGCTGGGCCCGGAGGTGGACAGGGAGCTTTTGGCGGAGGAGCTGAAGCTGTCCTGCACCAACGTGATGCTCCAGTGCCTGGACGGGGAGAGCCGGTGTATTTTCATACTGGGCACCATGTTCCGCCTTGACAGCCGCGTGGCGGGAGATATTCTGGGGATGACCCCGGAGGCATACCGCCAGCGGCTTTCCCGGACACGCAGGAAAATGGCGGATTTTCTTGGGCGGTATTGCGGGGAGTACGGCGGCGGCAAGTGCAAATGCCGGGACCGTATCCATTACGCCGTGCATTGTCACCGGATCGATCCCCAGCGGCTGGAACACACCGGGGCCGTGGAGATCCCCGTGGAGGCCATGCTCCATGTAAAACGGGCCATGGAGGAGATAGACGACTTGGCCCAGGATTTTTCCTTCTGCAAGGCTTACCACTGTCCTGAGGCCACAAGGGAGTTCATTCAGGAGGTTTTGGCCTCTCCGGTCTTTTCCTTCGTCACAAATTCTTAGAGGGGGGGCTAACCCATGGATACAGGGCTCATTCTGGACTTTCTGTCCGATCTGGAGAGGAACAACGACCGGGAGTGGTTTCACGCCAACAAGGAGCGCCGCACAAAGGCCAACGCCGCATTTGAGGAGCTGCTCCAGGCCCTGATGCTGGAGATCGGACAGTTTGACGGGAGCATTTTGGGCAGCTCTCCCAAAGAACTGACCTTCAAGCTGGTGAGGGACACCCGCTTCAGCCACGACAAGTCCCCCTATCTCCCCGCCTTCCGGGCCCACATCTCCTCCAGGGGGAAGCTGCCCATCCCCGTGGGGTACTATCTGATGATACGGCCCGGCGACCGCTCCTTTTTGGGGGGCGGCCTGTTCGGGGATATGTTCAAGGACGCCACGGCCATGGTG
>JAAWBD010000096.1 GCA_022792495.1 Oscillospiraceae bacterium | reverse complement strand
CTTCAGGTAGAGGTCGATCATCTTCCGGCTGCGCCAGCCGTCGTACTTCTTGGCCAGGGCCAGGGGGGTCTCGTAGTGGGAGATGGTGACCAGGGGCTCCATGCCGTATTTCAGGCACTCGTTGATGACCCTGTCGTAGAAAGCCAGGCCCGCCTCGTTGGGGACGGATTCCTCCCCGGTGGGAAAGATCCGGCTCCAGGCGATGGAGAAGCGGTAGACCTTGAAGCCCATCTCGGCAAAGAGGGCGATGTCCTCCTTGTAGCGGTGGTAGTGGTCGATGCCCCGGAGCTTCAGGTTGTCGGGGGTGGGGCCGTCGGTGATGACCTTAAAGCCCTTGGGGAGGACGTCCTGGATGGACAGACCCTTCCCATCCTCGTCATAGGCTCCCTCGCACTGGTTGGCGGCGGTGGCGCCGCCCCAGAGAAAGTTTTCGGGAAAACGCATAGTCTCTTACCCCTTCTTCTCGTCCTTGAAGAGCACAAAGGATACCGCAAAGCTGACCACAAAGGCGATGGCCGCGCCGGCGCAGGCAAAATAGAAGTTGGACATGGGGGCCTCCAGGCCGATGTAGCTGGGCAGGGTCAGCAGTCCGGGGGAGCCGCCGGAGAAGTTCTTAGTCTTCATAATGCCCATGAAGAAGCCGCCCACACCGCCGCCGGCCATGGCGGCGATCATGTTGGTCTTGATCTTCATGGTGACGCCGTAGAGGACAGGCTCGGTGATGCCGCACACGGCGGTGATGCCGGTGGCGGAGGAGAGCTGCTTGAGCTGGCTGTCCTTGGTCTTGAGGGAGACGGCCAGGGCCGCGGCGCCCTGGGCCACGTTGGAGGCCAGCTGGCCGGGGTAGATGATGGTGTCAAAGCCCAGGGTCATACGGTTGCTGATCCCGATGGAGGTGAGGGCGTGGTGGGTGCCCGTCATGACCAGGAAGGGCAGGAACAGGCCCAGCAGGGTGGGAGCCAGCCAGGGGGCCACCTTGCCCAGACCGTTGACGAAATTACCCAGCCAGGTGGAGATCACATAGCCCACAGGACCCAGCACGCACAGGGTGGCGATGCCCACCACGAACATGGTGATGAGGGGGGCGGTGAAGAAGCGGACGGGCTTGGGGGAGATCTTGTTGGCAAAGGGCTCCACCTTGGACATGAGAAGCACGCCCAGAAGGATGGGAATGACCGAGGAGGCGTAGGTGGCGTTATAGATGGGCAGGCCGAAAATACGGATGGCCTCCCCGGTCTCCTTGGCGCCGGCCACCAGGTTTACAAAGTTGGGGTGGATCAGCATACCGCCCAGCATCATGGCCAGGTACACGTTGCACCCCAGCTTCTTGGCGGCGGAGCCAGCCAGGAGGATGGGCAGGAAGTAGAAGGTGGCGTCAGCCATGAAGTTGATGACCTGATAGGTGCTGGAGGTGTTGTTCACCAGCTTGAAGGCCACCAGGATGGCCAGCACCGCTTTCAGCATACCGGAGGCGGTGAGGGCGGGGAGGACGGGGGTGAAGATGCCGCTGATGGTGTCGATGATCCGGTCGGCCAGAGAGCCCTTGGGGGCCTCGCCGCCGGAGGGGGCGGCGCCGTCGTTGTCCAGAAGGGCGGCCACCTTGGGGTAGACCTGGGAGACCTCGGGGCCGATGACGATCTGGTACTGGCCGCCGGCCTGGACTACCCCCAGTACGCCGGGGATCTTTTTGATCTCCTCCTCCTTGGGGATGCCCGCGTCCTTCAGGTTGAAGCGCAGGCGGGTGATGCAGTGGGTGGCGGAGGAGACGTTCTCCTTGCCGCCTACCGCCGCCAGAACGTCGGCGGCCAGCTTGTCATGGTTTGCCATAGTTGGATTCTCCTTTTTGAAGTTGGTGTTTTGCTCCGGCGGGCGCGCTTCCGCCGGGGCTGGGGCTTATCAACTCCAAGGAGGTCATGCCCTGTCTCACAGGTTACATTCCTTCTTTGGCGCAGATACGGTTTACATGGAGGATGAGATAGAGCTTCTCCTCCTCGGACAGGTCGGTGCCCCACTTTTCCTTGATGTGGGCGCTGATCTGTTCCACACAGTCTGAGATATCAGGAAATTCCTCCCGGAGGCTTCCATAGAGGCGAAGATTTTCGCTGTCGATGGCGGTCTGCCGGTGGATCCGCTGGAAGAGGTATTGGAGATGGGTGGCGTAGCGGGAGAAATTGAAGGAGTCCCGATCCACCAGGATGTGAAAATAGTTTTCCACCAGGCCGGTCACGTCCTCCAGCATGTCGGCCACCTTAGCGGTCTCGTCCCCGTCCTCCCCTTTTTCGGCCGCGGCCTTGGCGTTGACCAGGTTCAGGGCGATACCCACCGCCTCGTCGCTCTGGAGGCCCACCTGGAACTCTTTGCGAAGCCGCTCCACCGCATAGGCGCCCAGGCGGTACTCCATGGGGTACATCTGCTTTACGTCATAGGCCAGGGGCATCCCCACGTGAAGCTGCTTTTTGGTGCGCTGGATGGCGAAGGAGATGTGGTCGGCCAGGAGAAGGACAGCATTGGGGCTCAGGGGATAGGGAAGCTCGTTGGAGGCAATATCAATGATCCGGGCGGAGAAGGAGATCACCTCCGCGGGCAGATCCCGCATCACGGTCTGGCCGCTGGCGTCAATGTCGTAGAAGGTGCGCTCCACCTGGTGGAGGGGAAGCTCCCGGGGAAGGTCACCGAAGCCCACGCCCTTGCCCATGATGACCACCTCCCGGCCTGCGCTGTCCAGGCCTACCACCACGTTGTTGTTCAGTCTCCGAATCGCCCGCACAGGTCCCGCCCCCTTCTCTATTCTCTTTTTTGATCTTTTTTGGATCGAAAAAATGTCCTTAACGACAAAAAACTCCCCAAAAAGGCGCAGGACGGCAGGGCTGCCATCTTGGTCATGCCTCGGAGAGTAACATTCCAAATCCTATCACATTGTACCGGACGGTCATGCCCGCCGTGGCGGTAGCATTCCATCTGATAGTTAGTGTACAAGCAAATCCCATTGTTGTCAATTACTTATAGTATCCAAATTTTCCAGGAATTTTTTGTTGATTATCACGAGTTTTTCCTTTGAAAGAAAAAAGGGGAACGGCACGGCCTGTGAAGCCGCGCCGTCCCGGAGTTTTTGGGATGGCCCCCCGGGCAGAGTCTTTGCCCTTAGGGAAAAAGGGGGGGAATGTTGTACGAAAGGATACACCCAGCGAAAAAAAGTCAGAGGACCTTGCTGAGGAAATCCTGGAGCCGGGGGTGCTGGGGGCGCTCGAAAATGTCGGCGGGAGTGCCCTCCTCCAGAAGGGCGCCGTCGGCCATGAAGAGGACCCGGTTGCCCACCTCCCGGGCAAAGCCCATCTCATGGGTGACCACGATCATGGTCATCCCCTCCCGGGCCAGGCCCTTCATCACGTCCAGCACCTCTCCCACCATCTCAGGATCCAGGGCGGAGGTGGGCTCGTCAAAGAGCATCACATCGGGGTTCATGCACAGGCTCCGGGCGATGGCCACCCGCTGCTGCTGGCCGCCGGAGAGCTGGCGGGGGTAGGAATCCTTCTTGTCGGAGAGGTGGACCCGCTCCAGCAGCTCCAGGGCGGTGACCTTGGCCTGCTCCGGACTCTGACCCAATACCTGGACGGGGGCCAGGGTCAGGTTATCCAGGACGGTCATGTGGGGGAAGAGGTTGAAGTGCTGGAACACAAATCCCATCTTGGTCCGCTGGCGCTGGAGCTTGGAGGGCTCCCAGAAGGCCAGCTCCTCCCCCTGGATGGACACGGTGCCGCTCTCCGGCTTCTCCAGGCCGTCGATGCACCGGAGCACCGTGCTCTTTCCAGAGCCGGAGGGGCCGATAAGGCAGATGATCTCCCCCTTGCTCACGTGGAAGGAGACGTCTCTGGCGGCGTGGACGTCGCCAAAGGATTTTGTCACATTCTTCAGATCAATCACTTTCAGCCAGCCTCCTTTCCAGCTTGCGGGCAAAGAACGAGATGGTAACGGTCAAAACCAGGTAGATGCCGGAGGCCACCGTCAGGGGAACCAGGTAGTTGTAGTAGTTAGCGCCCACAGTGGTGGCCGACTTCATCAGCTCCACCACGCCGATGGAGGAGAGGAGGGAGGTGTCCTTGATCAGGGTGATAAACTCACTGACCAAGGGGGGCACGATCCGTTTGAAGGCCTGGGGCAGAATGATCTTGAACATCTTCTGCCGGTAGGACAGGCCCAGGGCGTCGGCGGCCTCCCACTGGCCCTTGTCCACCCCCAGGATACCGGAGCGGATCAATTCGCAGGAGTAGGCGCCGCTATTGAGGCTGATGGCGATGGCGCCGGTGATCACCGGGTCAAAGCGGATAGGGTTGCCGGTAATGAGCCGGATCACCCCGGGCAGCGCCAGAAAGGCAAAGGTGATCTGCATCATCATGGGGGTGCCCCGGAACACCTCCACGTAGACCGTAGCAATGCCGTTGAGCAGCTTGTTCTTGGAGAGCTTTCCCGCCGCCCCGATGGTACCCAGGATGGTACCGGCCACCAGGCAGACGGCCGCGATACCCAGGGACATCCGAACGGCCCGGAGCATGAAAAAAATGTCCTCCCGGGTAAGAATACTAAAATTTAATAAACTATCCATATGGTCTCCATCCTATCTACAGGCAACCAGAAGGGCTTTCCCCGCAGGGAAGGCCCTTCTGGGCTGTTTGACTTATTTTCTTATTCGTCCAGCAGATCCCAGGTTGCCTTGTACTCGTCGGAGGTGCCGGAGGAGATGAACTCCCCGATGGCCTCGTTAAGGGCGTTGAGGATATTGGTGTTCCCCTTCTTCACGGTGATGCAGAGATCCTCCTCCACCAGGGTATCCAGGATCATCAGGTCGTCGCCGCTGTTGACGTAGCCCTCGCCCACGGTCTTATCACAGACCACGGCGTCGATCTGGTTGACCCGGAGCAGCTCGAACTGCTGGAGGTAGTCGCCGGGGGAGCTGACGGTGGCGTTCTCGATCTTCTCGGCCTCGGCGTAGCCGGTAGTGCCGGTACCGGCGGCGATGCTCTTGCCCTTCAGGTCATCCAGAGACTCTATGCCGGAGTCCTTCCGGACTACCACCACCTGGGCGGAGAGGTAATAGGGATCGGTGAAGAGGCAGTCCCGCTCCGGGTCATAGGAGAAGGCGGCGATGCCCACATCCACCTGGCCGGTCTGGAGGGCGGAGATAATGTTGGAGAACTCCATCTGGACGAAGTCCAGAGTGTAGGACGCGCCCTCCTTGGTCTTGATCTGGTCGGCCAGGTACTTGGCCATGTCTACGTCGTAGCCCACGATGTTGCCCTGGGTATCCAGGGACTCGAAGGGGGGATAGTCGGTGGAGATGCCTACGGTGAGAACGCCGGCCTTCAGAACCTCCTCGTCGATGTGGGTCTTTTCCGCCGCCTCCTTCTTGCCGCAGGCGGTGACGGTGAGGGCCAGAGCCAGAGCCAGGCTCAGGGGAAGCAGTTTCTTCATGATTTTCATTTCAATACACTCCTTCATGGAATAAAGTTAATATGGTTTTATAGGGTCATTTGGTGATGATACAGAAGCCGGGGAAGGTGTACTTGTGAAGGCCCTTCTCGTCGGTCTCGTAGGGGAGGTCTCCCGCGGCGATGGCGTCGAAGGCCTGGGCTACCTCGGTGAGGACTGAGCCGGGGCGCATGGGCTCGTTGTGGGAGGGGAACACGGTGTAGTCGGAAAATCGTCGGGCTACCTCGTGCATGGTGCTTCGGTATGTATCAAAAACGGACATGAGTCCGTCGGGGGACTCCAGGTGGGCGTAGAGGGTGGCGGGGTAGAAGGTGTCGCCGGTGAAGAGGTACTTATTCTCCTCGTCGTAGAGCATCAGGCTGTCAGGAGAGTGGCCCGGGGTGGCGATCACGCGGAGCTTCTTGTCCCCCAGGTCAAAGACGTGGCCCGGCTCCACGGGAGTGAAGGCACAGGGCTCGATGTGGTAGGTATCGGGATCGAAGCCCTCGGGATAGGGGAGAACGGTGGAGTCCCCCTCCATGTTTTTCTTCACCATGTCGTAGGGAAGGCCGTTCTTCAGGCGGTTGATGGCCACGGGGTGGTTCAGGATATGAGCCATGGGGAACTGGTGGTTCCCGCCGATGTGGTCGAAGTGGGAGTGGGTGTTGACCACCAGCAGCTCCCCCTGGTAAAGGGCGTCCACCACCTTCTTGATGTCCCCGATGCCCAGGCCGGTGTCCAGCAGCAGGGCTCGTCGGCTCCCCAGGATCAGAAAGGATATGACCTCCTGAAAATGGCGGGGCTCGTAGATGGCGTAGACGTCCGGCTTTACCTGGTATACCGAGAACCAGGGGTCTGCCGAGGGCAGCTGCTTCAGGGTCTTATATTGGGGGCGGGGCAGGGCCTTGTACCACTGCTCCGGCTGTACGGCGTCTTTGATAGGCTGTGACATTTGGATACCTCCTGTTCGCGGGCCGTTCTGTGTGTATAATAATACACTTTATTCAGAAAAATGCAAGAGGTATTTTGTTGTTATTTTGCACAAATATTGCGGTTACTTTTTAGATATTCCTGGTATTGCAGCCTATATTCGGGCCGTTTTGTATTCAACCTCTCTTTTCTCTTATGCATAATAATTCATGCTTATTCCTTCTCATTCGCTTTTCCCGCGCTTTCCTTTAGAGAACGGGACACGCAAAACTCCAGCAAAACGCAGGCCGCCCCCTTTTTGGGGCGGCCTGCGTTTTGCTTCTTTTACTGCTTGCAGAAGTCCAGGATCACCTGGACGGCCCGGTCGGGGCCGTGGAAGGAGGAGCTGACACAGAGATCGTAGTTTTCCGCGCTGTCCCATTTCCGGTCGGTGTGGAAGTTGTAGTAGGAGGCCCGGGTTTTATCCATCTTCCGGATCTTCTCCACCGCCTCCTTCTCCGTGACGCTGTCCCGGCGGCAGACCCGCTGAACCCGGGCGTCCCAATCGGCGGAGACAAAGACCCGCACCAGGCCGGGCTTATCCCGGAGGATATAGTCGGCGCAGCGGCCCACAATGACGCAGCTTCCCTTGTCGGCTACCGAGAGCACCGCCTCCCGCTGGGCGTTGGCGGCCATCTGCTCCACCGTGCTGCCCGGCATTCCGGTGGACAGGTGGTGCTGGCCCATGACCAGGGAGTAGAGGAAGCTGTTGGTGGGTCTTTCATCATAGCTCTGAAGAAATTCGTGGCTCAGGCCGCTCTCCTGGGCGGCCACCGCCAGAAGCTCCTTATCATAGTAAGGGATACCCAGGGCTTCGGCCACTTTTTTGCCGATCTCCCGGCCCCCGCTGCCAAATTGACGGCCAATGGTGATATAGAGTTCTGCCATCATAAACCCCTCCTTTGGTGCTTTTATTATAGCACAGGGAAAGAAAAAAGTAAAAGGGAAAAAGAAAAAAAGGAGCCGCCTCCTGTGGGAGGCGGCTCACTTTCATTGTGCGTTAGGCAAATTACTTGGTGCAGCGGTCGAAGAAGAAGTAGCCCAGGGGGGTGTAATACATACCCTTCACGCCGTCAGCCAGCATGTACTTCTGGGTGTAGAAGTAGATGGGGCCCAGAGCCCAATCCTGGCCCATGATGATGTCCTCGGCCCGGTGCATGGCGGCCATACGGGCGTAGGGATCGGCGGTGGACTTGGCCTCGTTGATGGCGGCGTCGTAATCCTTGTTGGAGTACTGAGCGTCGTTGTTGCCGCCGCCGGTGAGCCACATATCCAGGAAGGAGATGGGATCGCTGTAGTCGGCGAGCCAGCCGTTCCGGGCGATCTGGTAGCCACCCTGCTTACGGGTCTCCAGGAAGGCAGCCCACTCCTGGTTCTCCAGCTTGACCTCCACGCCCAGAGCGGACTGCCACTGCTGCTGCAGGGCCTCGCCGATCTTCTTGTGGTTGTCGGAGGTGTTGTAGAGGTAGGTGACGGTGGGGAAGCCCTCGCCGTTGGGATAGCCGGCCTCGGCCAGGAGCTGGCGGGCCTGCTCGCAGTTCTTCTCGTACTGCTCCTCGTCGGTGGCGGGAGTCCAGTAATCGCCGCCCTCAGCGCGGAAGTCGCCGTCCTTGCCGGCCACGCCGGAGGGCACGAAGCCGGAGGCGGGAACCTGGCCGGTCTGGGTCACGTTCTCCACGATGTACTGGGCGTCGATGGCCAGGGTGAAGGCCTGACGAACCTTGGGATTATCGAAGGGAGCCTTCTCCACGTTGTAGCAGACGTAGTAGGTGCCGATATAGGGGACGATCCGCAGGTCGCCGCTGGAGAGCAGAGAGGGGATCTCGTCCACGGGCATATCCTCGATGAAGTCCAGCTCCCCGGAGTTGAAGCCGGTGAGCATGGCGTTGTTGTCGTCCATGAGCTTGAAGGTCAGGGTGTCAGGGCCCAGCTTATCAAAGTCATAGTAGTTCTCGTTCTTGGCCATGATGATCTGGCTGTTGTGATCCCACTGGGTCAGGGTGTAAGCACCGTTGGAGATGTAGGTCTCCACATTGTGGGTCCAGCCCTCGGGATCGGCGCTCACCACGTCCTCCCGCACAGGGAAGGCGGCGGGGAAGGCGCAGATCTCCAGGAAGTAGGGGCAGTCGTAGGTCAGGGTGACCACAAAGGTGCTGTCATCGGGAGCCTCAACGCCCAGGGTGGTGGGGTCGGCATACTCTTTGATAACAGGGTTGCCCTCCTCATCCAGAACCACCTTGCCGTCGGCGTCGGTCTCGGGAATACCGCCGTTGATCTCAGCGTAGCCCTTGACCATGTCGATCATGTAGCAGTAGTCGGCGGCGGTGGCGGGGGTGGCCAGACGCTGCCAGGAGTAGACGAAATCACCGGCAGTCACAGGCTTACCGTCGGACCACTTGATGCCGTCCCGGAGCTTGAAGGTGTAGGTAACAGTGCCGTCATCGTTGACCACCTTCTCATAGCTCTCGGCCTGGCCGGGAACCAGCTCAGCCAGGTTGCAGTCCTGAACGCCGTCCACCATCTCGCCGGAGTCAGCCCAGCGGTAGAGGCCCTCGAACATGTGGCCGATCATGATAGCGCCGTCCACAGCGGAGTTCAGAGCCGGGTCGATGGTCTGGGGCTCAGAGGCGATGTTGATGTTCAGGTTAAAGGCACCGCCGGGGGCCTGAGTCTCAGGAGCATTGCTCTCCACAATAGGAGTGCTGCTCTCGGGATTCGGGCTCTCGACAGTCTTGTCGCCGCAGCCGGCCAGCAGGGCCAGGGTCATGGCGGAGACCAGCGCGAGAGAAACGATCTTCTTCATGTCTATTCCTCCAATTTTAGTTTGTATCTTAAGCTCTTTCGAGCGCGATACCAAGGGGATCTTTGTTCCATAGCATGGAACAAAGCAGGAAATGGCCCAGGCCATTTCAGCACGCTAAAGCGTTAGATTTTGAACGGGGATTATTATAGCACAGGTCACCAGGGTTTGTAAAGGAAATAATTTTGATCCCTTACTGATCCAGAAGGTGACAGGCGGCCCAATGGCCGGGGGCGTGCTCCTTGAATTCAGGGGCGCACTGGGCGCATTTCTCGGTGGCGTAGGGGCACCGGGTGTGGAACCGGCAGCCGGAGGGGGGATTCATGGGGGAGGGGATATCTCCCTCCAGCACGATCCGCTGACGGGAGCGGCTCACCTCCGGGTCGGGAACGGGAACGGCGGATAGGAGGGTCTTGGTGTAAGGGTGGAGGGGGTTCTTGTTGAGTTCATAGCTCTCCGCCAGCTCCACCAGGCTTCCCAGATACATGACGCCGATGCGGCTGGAGATGTGGCGCACCACCGAGAGGTCGTGGGCGATGAAGAGGTAGGTGAGCCCAAGATCCTGCTGCATATCCTCCAGCATATTCACCACCTGGGACTGGATGGACACGTCCAGGGCGGAGATGGGTTCGTCACAGACGATGAACTCAGGCTCCACTGCCAGGGCCCGGGCGATACCCACCCGCTGCTGCTGGCCGCCGGAGAACTCGTGGGGGAACCGGTTGGCGTGCTCGGTGTTGAGGCCCACCCGATCCAGCAGCTCCTTGATCCGCTCGGTGCGCTCGGCCTTGGTCTTGCAGAGGCCGTGGATGTCGATGGCCTCGCCGATGATCTCGCCCACCGTCATACGGGGATCCAGGGAGGCGGCGGGATCCTGGAAGATGATCTGCATCTTCCGGCGCAGGGGGAACATATCCACGCTCTTCTCCCTGGGCACCCGTTTTTTCACCAGAAGGGGACGGGAGGCGCCGTCCTTCTCCCCCTCCACCAGCTTCTCCTCAAAGGGGTATTCGTGCTGATAGATGGTCTCCCCGCCGTAGATGATCTGGCCGGCGGTGGGCTCGTGGAGCCGGAGGATGGTGCGGCCCAGGGTGGTCTTGCCGCAGCCCGACTCCCCCACCAGGCCCAGGGTCTCGCCCTTGTTGATGAACAGGGACACATTCTCCACAGCCTGGACGCCGGGGCCCTTGACCCCCTTTACAGGGAAGTATTTATAGAGGTTCTTTACCTCCAGCAGCTTCTCAGCCATCCTGCTTCCCCTCCTTCTTTTCCAGGGCCTCCTGCACCCGCAGCCAGCAGGCGGAGCGGTGATCCTCCCCCAATTCCACATAGGGGGGCATCTTCTGGAGGCAGACCTTCATGGCATAGGGACACCGGGGAGCAAAGGGGCAGCCCTCCGGGGGGTTGAGCATATCCACGGGGGTGCCCTCGATGGGGATGAGCCGCTCGTGGCTGTCGGCGTCCACCCGGGGCATGGAGCGGAGGAGCCCCTCGGTATAGGGGTGGGCGGGGGAGTAGAAGATGTCGTCCACCGGGCCCTGCTCCACCATCTTGCCCGCGTACATGACGCAGACCTTGTCGCAGATCTCGGCCACCACCCCCAGGTTGTGGGTGATGAAGATGATGCCCATATGGGTCTTTTTCTGCAGATCCTTCATCAGCTCCAGGATCTGGGCCTGGATGGTCACGTCCAGAGCGGTAGTGGGCTCGTCAGCGATGAGGAGCTTGGGGTGGCAGATAAGGCCCATGGCGATCATCACCCGCTGGCGCATACCACCGGAGAGCTCGTGGGGATACTGCTTCATCCGCTGCTCCACGTTGTTGATGCCCACCATGGTGAGCATCTCCATGGCCCGCTGGGCGGCGTCCTCCTCGGAGATGGTCTTGTCGTGGGCCCGGAGGGCCTCCACCAGCTGGTTGCCGATGGTGTAGACCGGGTTCAGGGAGGTCATGGGGTTCTGGAAGATCATGGCCGCCCGGCCGCCCCGGAGCTCGGTCATCTCCTTCTTGCTCTTGGCCAGGACGTCCTCCCCCTCGAAGGTGATGGAGCCGCCGATGACCTTGCCGGGGGACTGGAGAAGGCCCATGATGGCGTAGGCCTCCTGGCTCTTGCCGGAGCCGGACTCTCCCACGATACCCATAACCTCGTCCTCATCCAGGGTATAGCTGATACCACCCACGGCCTTGACCTCGCCAGCAGGGGTAAAGAAGGAGACGTGTAGGTCTTCCACTTCCAAAAGGTGCTTATATTCGCTCATATAGGGTCTCCTCCTTTCTTATTTCTTCAGCTTGGGATCCAGGGCGTCCCGGAGGCCGTCGCCCACCAGGTTCAGGCTCAGGATCATCACACTGAGCAGCATCGCGGGGAACAGCAGCCGCTCTGGGAAGCTGTACATACCGCCCAGGGCGTCGGTACACATGGAGCCCAGGGAGGTCATGGGGGTATCCACCCCCACGCCCAGATAGCTCAGAAAGCTCTCCACAAAGATGGCGGAGGGGATCTGGAGGAAGGTGGTGGTGACGATCTGGCCCACACAGTTGGGCAGCAGATGTCTGCGGATGATCCGCCCTCCCTTGGCCCCCAGAGCCTTGGCGGCGGTGACGTACTCCTGCTGCTTGAGCTGGAGGATCTGGCCACGGATGATACGGGACATGGTCACCCAGTAGAGGGAGCCAAAGGCGATGAACATGGCGATCACATTGGTGCCCACGGTGTGGAACAGAGTGCCGATGACGCCGGTGGAGGTGGCTAAGCTCTCGGCGAACCGCTCCTTCAGCACCACGGAGATCAGCAGGATCACCAGTACCTCGGGCACCGACTGGATCACCTCCACGATCCGCTGCATAACGGTGTCCACCATGCCTCCGGCGTAGCCGGACACCGAGCCGTAGACGGCACCGATGATGAGCACCAGCAGGGCAGCGAACACGCCCACCAGCAGGGACACCCGGGCGCCGATCATGGTCCGAACCATGATGTCACGGCCAAAGCCGTCGGTGCCAAAGACGTGGGGGAATACCTTCTCCCCCGCCGCCTTCTGCTCCAGCTCCTTGCGGGAATAGCCAAAGGGCTTGGGCTTCAGGCCGTACTCGGCGATGATGCTCTCCTCGGTGACGGCGCTGTCCCCCTCACCGGCGGCCTGCTTGGCCTGGTTCTTGATGGTGACCTCCTCCATGATGGAGAGCTTCCGGCCCTCGGCCTCCGCCTTGGCCCAGGCCTCCTCCAGGATCTCGTCAGGAGTCTTGTTGCCCATGGCGGCCTCGGCCTTCTTCTCCTCAATGAGGAGCTGATCTTCCAGGGAGTAGTGGAAGGAGCGCAGGTTTTCCGCTCCCTTATTGAACTGGTCGTAGCCGTAGGGCACGATCATGGGACCCACAAAGGCAAACAGCACAAGGGCCACCAGAATGGTGAGGGCCACCATGGCCACCGCGTTCCGGCGGAACCGGCGCCAGGCATCCTTCCAATAGGAGGTGGGGGGACGGTCGGGGATAAAGCCCTCTTTCTCCGCCCGGTCGGCGGAGGCAAAGGAGGCGGGGGTCAGAGTGCCGAAGTCGAAGGCTTCCTCGTTCAGGTGAAGAGACCAGGGCTTTCGGGCTGGGATCTTTTTTTCGTCAGCCATGCTCTCAGCCCTCCTTTGCCAGGTTGATCCGGGGATCCACAACCTTGTAAAGAAGATCCACGATCAGGTTCATGATAATAACAAAAGTCGCCAGGAAGATGGTGGTGCCCATGATAACGGGATAGTCCCGGTTGGTGATGCACTGGACGAAATACTTGCCCAGCCCGGGGATGGTGAACACCTTCTCCACCACAAAGCCGCCGCAGAGGACAAAGGCGATCTGGGGGCCCAGGTAGGTCAGCACGGGAATAAAGGCGTTGCGCAGGGCGTGCTTCAGGACGATCTTCCGGGTGAGCAGGCCCTTGGCCCGGGCAGTCTTGATATACTCCTGGCTCAGGGCGTCCAGCATGGAGGTACGGGTCTGCCGGGCGATATAGCACATGGGGTAGAAGCCCAGAGCCATGCAGGGCAGCACATAGCTTCGCCAGTTGGAGCCGTCAAAGATGGTAGGGAAGGGCTTTCCCGCGCCGCACAGCCATAGCAGCAACAGCGTCGCCACCACGAAGGAGGGCATGGAGATGCCCAGGGTACACACTACCCGCAGGGCAGAGTCGGCCGCCCTGCCGCGGTAATAGGCGGAGATACAGCCCAGCAGCACTCCCACAACGAGGGCCCAGGAGATGGCGATAGCGCCGATCTTGGCGGAGGTGGGGAACATCTCCTTGATGATCCGGGACACAGGATAGTTCTTCTGGGTCTTGATGCTGACCCCCAAGTCGCCCTTGAGCAGGTTGCCCATATAAATCAGATACTGCTCCGGGATGGATTTGTTCAGCCCGTACTTTTCATTCAGAGCGTCCTGCACCGATTGGGGGGGATTTTTTTCGCTGAGGAACGGATTGCCGGGAATCGCCTTCATCAGAAAGAAGGTCAGCGAGGCAATAGCGAAGATGGTCAGCAGGGCCATAAATATTCGCTTGATAATATATTTTGCCATTTTGTCACTCCCTAAATTCATATCCCAAAACCGGCCCAAGGGGGCCGTCTTTTTAGAACGGTTCGTATATTCTACCTCAAAATCCGCGCCACGTCAAGGTTTTGCTTATTTGAAAATCCTTCTTCCCCACAGGAGATCTCCCTTTTTGTCCACACTTCAGAGACTTCCACCCCAAAATCCCCCCGTCTTTGCCCACGCTCGACGGATTTTTGTTTGCTCAACAAAGACAAATGCAGGAAGCTGTTTCTTCTTCCTGCATTTAATTTGCTTATTTATTTGTTTATTTCGATAAAGGGACTATTTCCCCTCCACCTCCAGAAGGGTGCCCTTCTCATACTTCAACGCCTTCACCTGGTTCCGGGTTCCCTTGATAATGGCGTCCATCCGCAGCTCCTCCGTAATGCCGGAGAGAAAGGTATAGGCTACCCCATGGCGCTTGGCCCGTCCGGTACGGCCGATCCGATGAACGTAGTACTCATTCTCGTCAGGCACGTCGTAGTTGAACACCGCGTCCACATCGTCGATGTCCAGGCCACGGGCGGCCACGTCGGTGGCCACCAGCACCTGGAGCTTCCCCTCCCGGAACCGCTGGAGAGTCTTTTCCCGGGCGGACTGCTGGATATCCCCGTGGATGGCCTCGCACTTCACTCCCCCCATCTGAAGAAGGCCGGAGAGACGGTCGGTCATATTTTTGGTATTGCAGAAGGCGATGGCCCGCTCATAGCCCCCGTGCTTCAGGAGCTGGAGCATGAGCTCCGCCTTGGCGGATCGGTCCACCTCAACGCGGTACTGGTCGATGTCGGGCTTGTTCTCCACATCGGCCTGAACGGTGATCTCCACCGGATCCCGCTGGTAGACCCAGGAGATATCCATCACTTCCCGGGAAATGGTCGCGGAAAACATGCCGATATTCTTCCGGGACTTGATCTGATCCAGGATCCGGGTCACATCCCGGATAAAGCCCATATCCAGCATCCGGTCGGCCTCATCCAGCACCACGGTCTCCACCTTGTCCAGCCGGATAGTCCGCCGCTTCATATGATCCATCAACCGGCCAGGGGTGGCCACCACGATCTGGGGGTGATCCTTCAGCTGCTTGATCTGCTTTTCAATGGGCGCACCGCCGTAGAGAACCACCGCCTTCACGCCCTCTTTAAATTCACACAGATCCCGCAGCTCCTCCTGGATCTGGATAGCCAGCTCCCGGGTGGGGGCCAGCACCAGACCGGTCACGTCAGGACAGGCCGGATCGGTATGCTCCACCATGGGAATGCCGAAGGCGAAGGTCTTGCCCGTCCCGGTGGGGGCCTTGGCGATCACGTCCTTCCCCTCCATAAAGTAGGGGATGGCGCCGGACTGAACAGGGGTGGCCCGCTCATATCCCTTCTTTTCCAAGGCCTGCATGATCTCCGGGGACAGCCCCAGCTGGTCGTAGCGCTTGATCTCGGTTATCTTCTCACCGTTGATCTCCATAGGAAAAATCCTCTCTTTTCTTCATTTGCCTGTTTTTCCATTATAAATATATCACACTCTTTCTCCATGTGCAACCATCCTCCCCCTTTTTCCCCTCTGCCGCTGACTTTTGATCCGCTTTGTGCTATACTGTATCATATACTTGATCGGCAATCTCCCTTGCCGTGAAACGAGGTGGCCCATGGAGAAGGAAATCCCTCTGTACGAATCCATTTACAACAAGATCGTCAACCGCATTTTGGTGGGGATCTACCCCAAGGGCTATCAGCTCTCCTCCATCCAGACCATACACACCCGAAGCAAGGTGGGCTACACCAGCATACGGCGGGCCCTGGGTCTTTTGGAGCAGAACGGCTTTATCCGGCAGGAGGCCCGGCGGCGGCCCACCGTGATTTTTGACCTGGAGGAGCCCCGGTGCCGGGAACTTCGCCAGAAAATCTTTCTCTCCCATCTCCGCGCCCACCTGGACTGCTACCGCGCCATCCCCTTCCTGATCCCCGGCCTTGTGACCCTCGGGAGTAAAAAATGCACCCCCCAGCTTCTTGAGGCTCTGGAGTCCCTATGCGCCCAAGGAGAGGATCAGTTTACTAACCGCTACGAGCTGCTGATCCTGGCCTACACCTGGCAGTCTCTGGTGGTTCAGCAGGCCGGAAACTCTCTGGCCGCCGACCTGTTCGTTCAGATCCGGGGCTTTGACGAGCTGCGTTTTACCACCCTCCCCTCGGCAGGACTGGTTCCCGGGGAGGTTCGGGCCACCCTCCGCACTCTGCGCTATTGGACTGAGCTGCTGCGGCGGGGAGCCCTGGAGGATCTCCACACCATGAGCTCTCTCTTCTGTATCCAGGCCATGTGCTGTCTGGAGCATTCTCTTTCCCCCTTGATCGGTTCCCCGGAGTTTTCCGACCTGCGCCAGGTGGAATTCCGCTGGTATGTACATCAGTCCCCCATGCCTCTCTATAAAAAAATTGCCTATGACCTCCTTCGCACCGCCTGCCTGGAGGGAATGGGGCCCGGAGACTGCTTCCCTTCGGAGGCCGTCCTTATGGAGCGGTACAATGTGGCCGCCGTCACTGTACGGGGAGCCGTTGCCTTACTCAGCGAGCTGGGGATCGCCCAGCCGGTAAACGGTGTGGGCACCCTGTTCACCGGAGCCCGCGCCGACACCCCGGAGGCCGCCCCCTACCTCCAGGAGGCCCGGGCCAGCCTGGAGATCCTCTCCGCTTGCAGCTATTCCTTGGCCACTGAGATTGCCTCCCCGCTGTCCCCGGAGACGGGAAAGGTTCTTCGGGAGGAGCTGTCTGAGATACGTTTTCAGGAAGGCATCGGCCTCTGGCTTTTACGGAAATTGGTATCCCTCCACTCCAGCGACGCTCTTCAGGCCGTTTTTGAACAGCTGGAGACCCGGTATATCTTCGGGCTTTATGCCAGCGGCCTTCCCAGCCGCCCCGGCCGGCAGGAGGACTTGGATTCCATCTCCCTCCAGGCTGAAGGCTGTCTGGAGCTTTTGGAGGCGGGGGATCAGGAGGGCTTTGCCCGGCGGCTTCAGCTTCTATTCCAGGAAATGGAGAGGGAGCTTCGCCCTCTCCCATAGGGCCAAAGAGGGCTGTCCTCATGCCCTCTATTAAAAACTGCCCCGCGTCTTAATGACGCGGGGCAGTTTTTAAATTCTCTTCCTGCAGCTTACTCCTGGGCTCCGGTTGCGGCAGCCCGGCGCTGGGCCAGCTCCTCCCGAACCTGGGGCATCTTCTTCTCATAGCTGCGGTACATCAGCATGAGGAAAAACACAATGGAAAAGACCGTCAGGGGCACGAAGATAGCGGTGTTGAACAGGCCGCTCTTTGCGGCGGCCGTCTGGGTAACGGCGGTTTTGTCAAAGCCCACCGCATCCAGCATAAAGCCCAGCACCGCCGCACCCACGCCGCCGCCCAGCTTGTTGCCAAAGCTGTTGGCCGACATGACCATAGCGTCATTCCGCTTGCCGAAAAGCCACTCTCCATAGTCGATGCTGTCCATGAGGGAGGGCACCAGCAGAGAGGAAAACAGGCCGATGCCAAACCCAGACACCAGTAGGCAGGCCAGGTACAGGGGGAAGATGGCATCCCGGGTCACCAGGCGCACCAGCAGGCAGATCACGGCGATGGCCATGCCCATGGCACAGCTTCTGGCCTTCCCCAGCTTCTTCGCAAAAACCTGGAGCAGGATGATGGCAAAGAAACTGGAGACCATGCTGCACATGGTGGCAAGGCCGGTCATAGCGGGCTTCTCCAGATAGAACTTCACGTAGAACACCACGATACCCTGGGTGATGGCAGCGGAGGTGTAATAGAGCATGGTACTGAGAGCCAGCCAGCGCCACAGGGGATTTTTCACGATGTAGCTGAAAGAGTTGAGCAGATCCTTGGCCCCCGACTTTCCCTCGGCCTTGGCCACCTTGGGCTCCTGCCGGTCGTGGCCCTTGGTAAGGCGGAACACCGTCAGGTAGCAGATGGCCTGGACAATGCCGTAGATTCCTACCACTACGGCGAAGCCCTTCCGCTCATCCCCGGCGCCCACCGTCTCAATAAGCTTCAGGGTAAGGCTGGAGATGGCGATGGCGGCAAACATGGAGATAAAGGCCCTGCTCTGGTTAAGGGCCACCCGATCCATGGGCTTATCGCTGATCCGGGACATCAGGGAGGTGTAGGAGATACCGGTAGCGGTGTAGAGCATCCCCTGGCCAATGTAGGTCACATAGGCCCAGACCAGCTTGCCCGTATTGCTCAGGTTGGGAGCGAAGAAGGTCAGGAACAGGAACAGGCCCGCAGGGATGGCGCAGTACAGCAGATAGGGCCGGCATTTTCCGTGCTTGCTGTGGGTATTGTCAATAATGGTGCCCATCATGGGATCGTTGATAGCGTCCCAGATCCGGGCCACCAGCATCAGGGTGCCGGCCGCCTTGCCGGAAATGCCCAGGATGGTGGTATAGAAGTACAGTAGGTACAGATTCAGTGTCAGAACACTGAGCTGCTGGCCAAACTCACCAATGCCGTAGAAAAGCCGCAGGGGGCGGGGCAGGGAGCTGGCCTGCTTTTCCTTTTTTTCTGCCATTTACATTCTCTCCTTTTTCACACACAGGGTCGATTCTTTGTCTGGGGCTTACTGCTCCGCCTTCTCCTCTTTCTTCCGGCGGTAAATCACCCGGCAGGCGCAGTCGCCGTCAGCCAGGCGGAGGGGGTTATCCAGGGTATAGCCCATGGCCTCCGCCATGGCAAAGTCCCCCGCCATGGCCAGGTCGCAGAGCTTGGCGCACATCTCATCGGACAAGCCCAGATCCTGCCATCCCTTCAGGTGAGGGCAAAAATGCATGTCCATGGCAAAGCACTCCTCGGTGCACTCGGTGACCTCCATGCCAAAGGCCTCCCGGCCCAGCTCAGGGGTCATTTGCGCTCCCCACTGGCGCAGATCCTGGGGATCCTCCATCTTAGCCCGGAACCGGGCGGCGTTCTCCCGGGCCAGCTCCTGGGAGCTGCTGCGGTAGACCTCCTCATAGGGGATGCCCTTCTCCTCAAACTTCACCGCGTTCAATCCGGCCTTCTTGGCCGCCGCTGCCAGGGCGCTGCGGTACAGCAGAGCCTCCCGGCTTTTGGTAGGACACTCGTTATGGATCTTTGACATGTTTCTCCACCTTCCCTTTCTTTTTATTTTATAGTGCCGATCCGGCTTTCCCGGCGGCAGTATGCTTTTGCTTTGAGTCCCCCTCCCCTGATTTGACAACATTCTATCATAGCCCTCCCCAATTTGCAACCCTATTATAATAGGTTATATCATTTATTTGCTGGGTTTATGCTTTTTCATTCTGCCCTTATATAAATCTGATATCGTAATAGGAAAGGGTCGGCTCTTTAACAGAGAGCCGACCCTTTTTTGTCCTCCTCATTTTGCCATCCAGCCCGTCACCCGGTATTGCAGGGCCTCCGCCAGATGGTGGAGCTGGATCTCTCCGCCTCCATCCAGGTCGGCGATGGTCCGGGCCACCCGGAGGATCCGGTCATAGCCCCGGGCGGTAAGGCCCAGGCGCTCAAAGGCCCCCTTCATCATGGCCTGACAGTCTCCATTCAGCCGGCAAAAGGCCTCCAGCTCCCCCCGGCCCATCTGGGCGTTACAGGGGATCCCCTGCGAACCAAAGCGCTCCGCCTGGATGCTCCGGGCCCCGTCCACCCGGCCCTTGATCACCGCCGAGGGCTCCCCGGCGGGCTTGTCCGCCAGGGTATTGAAGTCAGGGGGCGGCACATCCACCACCAGGTCGATCCGATCCAGCATGGGCCCCGAGATCTTATACTGGTACTTCTCCACATCCTTGGGATTGCACCTACACCGGTCATCATCATAGCCGTACCAGCCGCATTTACAGGGATTCATAGCGCACACCAGCATAAACCGGGCGGGAAAGCTCTCGCTGCCCGCGGCCCGGCTGATCTGCACCCTCCCCTCCTCCAGGGGCTGGCGGAGAACCTCCAGCACGTCCTTGTGAAATTCGGGCAGCTCATCCAAAAACAGCACCCCGTGGTGGGCCAGGGATATCTCTCCCGGCCGGATGACAGGGTTTCCCCCTCCCGCCATCCCCATGGCGGAGATGGTGTGGTGAGGAGCCCGGAAGGGCCGCCTGGTCAGCAAAGGCTCCTCCTTGGAGGTAAGGCCCAGCACCGAGTGAACGGCCGTGGCCTCCAGCGCCTCCCTCTCACTCAGATCGGGCAAAATAGAGGGCAGCCGCTTGGCCAGCATGGATTTCCCCGACCCCGGCGGGCCGATCATCAAAATGTTGTGCCCCCCCGCGGCGGCGATCTCCAGGGCTCGCTTTACATTTTCCTGACCCTTTACCTCAGCAAAGTCCGGCTGGGGCCCCGTCTCCCCGCCGGGAGCCCAGGCGGAAGCGGGGGTAAGCCGCTCCTCCCCCGTCAGATGGGCCACCAGCTCCCGGATATGGGCTACGGGGTAGATGGTGAGCCCCCCGGCCAGGGTGGCCTCCGGCGCGGCGTCGGCAGGGACAAACAGCTCCCGGACGCCCGCTTCCCTGGCGGCCAGGGCCATGGGCAGCATCCCGGGCACCGCCCGCACCGCCTCCGACAGGGACAGCTCCCCCACAAAGGCGGCTCCGCCGTCAGGCCGGGGCAGCTGCCCCCCGGCAGAGAGGATACCAACCAGAATGGGCAGATCATACACCGTACCACCCTTCTTCCGGTCAGCAGGGGCCAGATTCACTGTGATCCGGGACACGGGGAATTGAAAGCCACAGTTCTTCACCGCCGCCCGCACCCGGTTCCGGGCTTCCTTCACGGCGGCGTCGGGGAGTCCCACAATGTCGAAATTGGGCAAACCGCCGGACAGGTCGCACTCGCAGGTCACCTCGTAGCCCTCCACCCCGTGGAGCCCCAAAGACCGCACCTGTGTCATCATCCCGGCATTTCTCCCCTCTTCTTCAATTTACGCCAGTATAACATATATTTGAAATGATTGCTATGGGCGGGAAAACTTTTTGAAAAATCCAATTTGCATTTTTAAACAAAGCTAATATAATAATTGTGCCTTTTTGTCAGACAAGGCGTCTGATAAAACAAATGTAAAGGAGAAATCACACATGAAGAAAAGGATCACCGCCCTTGCGCTGGCCATGGTGATGGTCATGGGCACGGTTGCCCTGGCAGCCGGAGCAGAGAAGAACATCACCGTCACCCCCATGGGCCTGACCGTCAACGGCTACGCCGTCACCCCCACCACCTCCAGCGGGGAGGCTGCCGAGGTGTTCGCCTACAACGGCGCCACCTATGCCCCCATCCGCTACATCGCCGAACTGCTGGGCATTGACATGGAGTGGGACAGGAACGATCCCGCCACCGCCAAGCTGGCCAATGTGCCCGGCTTTACCCCTCCCGCCGTCTCCGCTACCCTGAAGGACGGCTCCTACACCGGTGTGGGCACCGGTAAAAACGGGGATGTAACGGTGGAGGTCTCCGTCGCCAACGGCGCCATCTCTGCCGTCAAGGTTCTCAGCCACAACGAGACCGCCGGCATCAGCGACCCCGCCATTGAGCGCATCCCCACCGCCATCGTAGACGGTCAGACCGTAGCGGTGAACGCCATCGCCGGCGCTACCATGACCGGCGACGCTATCCTCACCGCCGTCAAGTCCTGCATCCAGCAGGCCGGTGGAGATCCCGCCGCCTTTGAAAAGAAGCAGGAGACCATCAGCGGCAAGACCGTGGAGTATGATGCCGATATCGTCATCGTGGGCGCCGGCGGCGCCGGACTGATGGCCGCCCTCACCGCCAGCGAGGGCGGCGCCAAGGTCATTGTCCTGGAAAAGGCCGCCAACGCTTTCTCCTCCAACTTCTCCCGCTGCGGCGGTCCCGCCGGCGCCGAAACTGTGGTGGCTAAAAAGCAGGGTGTCACCACCACCAACAAGGAAGTGTTCGACCATCTCTATGACTTTGCCAACACCACTGTGGACGCCAAGCTGCTGTGGGATGTCTGGTGCCGGGCCGGGGTAGCCATCGATAAGATGGTGGATCTTGGCGTCACCTTCCGGGATGTGAACGAGGACACTTATGGCGTGGGCTACCAGGCCCGCCACTCCTTCGCCGTCCGGGGCGAGGATCGGGTCAAGCCCATCACCAGCAAAGTGGAGGCCAATGGGGGCCTGTTCCTCTATGAGACTCCCGGAGAAAAGATCCTTATGGAGAACGGCAAGGCCGTGGGCGTTCAGGGCACCAACGCCAATGGCGACACCGTCATCGTCAGGGCCAAGGCCGTCATGACCTGCACCGGCGGCTTCCAGGGCAACGAGGAAATGCTCCACGAGCACTTCGGCGATGTGAATGTTATCTCTCTGGGCAGCAACACCCCCACCGGCGACGGCATCAACATGGTGCTGGAAGCCGGCGGCACCCTGGATCGGAACTTCGGCGTCCTGGGAGATGAGTTCAAGGCCAACAACACCCGGGCCACCACTGCCAACAACGCCAACCTGACCTTCTGGCTGTACGGCGGGCTCTATGTGGATCGGGACGGCGACCGTTTCATCAATGAGAAGCTGGTTGCCGACTTCCCCCTGGCCCTGGGCGGCGAAGCTATCCTTCGCCAGGGCAAGGTCTACGCCGTGATGGACGAGGAGTACTACCAGGCCTGCACCACTGCGGGTAAGGGCATCATCAGCTACCTGGGCGATCCCACCGACTGGCCCTCCAAGTCCGGCCTGCGGGTGAAAGACGGCCTGGTGGATGCTCCCAAGCAGCTGGAGGAGGCCATCAACGATGGCTGGGCCATCAAGGCTGACACCTTGGCCGAGGCGGCTGAGTACTTCGGCCTGGAAAACCTGGAGAATACCGTGGCCGAGTACAACGAGGCCTGTGCCAAGGGTGTGGATCCCATCTTTAACAAGAGCGCCAACTTCCTGAAGGCTGTGGACGGCGGCCCCTACTATGTCTTTGAGTACGAGCCCGCCGCCTGGTCCACCTTCGGCGGGGTAAAGACCGACAGCTACCTGCGGGCCGTAGGCGCCAACGGTGATGTGATCCCCGGCCTGTACTGCGGCGGCTGCGAGGTGGGCAGCTACTATGCCGTGCCCTACTTTGACGGCCCCGGCTCCTGCGTGGGCATCGCCATCGGCAGCGGCGTCTGGGCAGGCGAGAATATGCTCTCCTATATCGGCAAGTAAGCTCCCTTTTCATAACAGAGCGGTCAGTCCTTTAGGACTGACCGCTCTGTCTTTTTCACTGTGGCCTTTTTATCCAGGCCGAAGTCTCATTTTCCAAACTCGTTAGCGGCAATGGCGTCGCCCACCACATAACCGAACATCAGTGCGGAGTCAAAGCCCATACCGTAGGGATTGCCGTCCTTCTCCTCCAGAGAGCCCAGCACATCGCCGGCGCCATAGAGGCCGGGGATCACGCTCTCGTCCTCCCGGAGGATACGGCCGTCAGTGTCGCAGGCCAGGCCGCCGGTGGTCAGGTAGCAGGTGGGAATGACCCGCAGCATCCAGATCCCGTCCCGGTCATCAATAAGGGGCAGATTGCTCCGGCCGAATTCATCGGCCTCGTTCTTGCGGCTGTGCGCATTGTTATTTTCAATGGTCTGCACCAGGTTGGGCAGATCCAGAGCCTCTGCGGCCGCCTCCAGGGAATCGTAGTGAACCGCCTCCCCGGTCTCAAAGACCGCCTCGTAGCTCACGCCAAAGGTCAGACCGTTACCCACCACGATACATTTCTTGCTGCGCTGACGGGCAGCCTCGTCGATCACATAGTAGAAGGTCCTCTCGTTAACGGGATCGGCCAGCGCGGCAGCTAGCATGGGATGGTTGTTCTTGGTGATGTTTCCGATGGAGTCTCCGTTGACATTGACGATCAGGCCGGGGGTGGTGTAGTGCATAAAGGCCAGCTCATACCGGCTCTGATAGGCGGAGAGGAAGGAGCCCAAAGTCCGGCCCATGCACTCCACCTTGGCTCCGGCCTTGATGCCCATCTGGATGCCCTCGCCGGTGCTGCCCTTGGGGCAGTTGATCATCTCGTCCTTATACTGGGGATAGTACTCGTTCATCATTTCCTTGTTGTTTCCAAAGCCACCGGTGGCCAGCAGTGTAGTCTTGGCGTGGACGGTCCAGGTCTTCCCGTCCTCCCCCTGGGCCACCACACCGGTCACAGTGCCGTCCTTCGCCTGCAGAAGCTCCGTCACAGGAGTGGCATAGATCACCCGTCCGCCCAGTTTGGGGATCCGCTGGGCCATATATTCCATGGCGTAACCACAGCCGCCCTGATAGGGGCCGGGGGCCAGGAAGGGTGTGGAGCCATGGCGGATCCCCATGGTGGCAAAGCCCACGCCGATACTCTGAAGCCAGTTGATGACCTCCCCGGAAGCGTTATAGATCTCACTCCAATAGGGCAGATCCGTCCCTCTTACTGCATTCTCCGGGGTAACTCTGCTCTTGCTGAAGGCAATGTACTCCTCGGCGGTGGCAGCCTTCTCCCCATCCCAGGCGATCTGCATGTCGGAGCCAGCGGCCATCAGGCCGCTGTAGGTCATGGCCATGGCTCCGCCAGGGATATCCATCTTCTCAAACACCAGCACGTTCAGACCCTTCTCCAGGGCCCGGTTAGCGGCGATAAGCCCTGCGGTGCCGGCGCCTACCACCACCAGATCCACCGTCTCCTCCACCTGGGAGGGAGTGACCTCCTTGGCGGTCTTGGCAGAAAACTCCTTCACGTCCCCGCCGGCCTCCTGGATCGCCGCCCGAACGGCGGAGGTGATGGCCATGGAGGTAAAAGTACAGCCGGAGACCACATCCACATTTACGCTCTGGGCCTCCACGATCCGGCCAGGGATCACGTCCACAGCATAGTTGCCGATTCCCACGGTCTCATCGTGAGTCAGGACCTCTACCTCCTTGATGGCGCCGTCCTGGAAGGTCGTGGCTACCTGAACCAGATTCTCATGGCCCCGGGCGGTGGTCACATACTTTCCGTCCTGAAGGCCCCCGGAAGGGGAACTGGGTGCGGTAAAGTTGGGCACCCCCGCCAGCTTCGCTGTGTCAGGCTCATTTTTATCCCACTCCACATTTACCCCCAGCAGCTCCGCCATATAGCGTATGGGGGCGTAGGTGGCTCCATCATAGGCAAATATCTCGGCGGCGGTGCCGTCCGATTTGGTGGGGGTGACCTCCTGGCCGTTGACGGTCAGCTTCATGGAGGTGACGGAAATGGTTTTTTCCGCTCCGGCTGCCAGTGCAGTCGTCCCCAACCCCAGGGCAAAAGCCAGGGTCAGGGCAGTAAGGCGTTTTTTCATGCGGATCTTCTCCCTTTTCATTGGATGTAGTAGTTTTTACCGCCCCTCTCCAAAGGCGTTCCAAATCCGTATGGAGAGGCCTCAAAAAGGCCTTTTCCCCTACGGGAAAGGAATTTGACAGGGCTTTTCCCCGTCTGCTATAATAAAATATAAAGGATACCACAGTGGTACAGTCAAGGAATTTTTCTCCTTGCTGTACTTTGAGATTCGGAGGTGCCCTGCCGTGGCGGAGAAACAGCAATACTATAGGATCGGAGATCTGTCAAAGGCCTTCTCTCTCAGCAAAAACACTCTGCGCTACTATGAACTCCGCGGCGTCCTGTCTCCCGCCCACGAAGACAGCAGCGGTTACCGCTATTATGACGACGAGCAGCTGCACCGGATCGGCTCTCTGAAAAAGCTGCAGAATATGGGTCTGTCCGTAGACCAGAGTAAGTCCTTCCTCTCCGGCGCCACTATAGGGGAAGTAGAGGTACTGATGTCCCAGTGCCTGACCCGGGAAACACAGCAGGCCAAGCTCCACCATTACCTCTCCCAAAAATTGCAGGAGATCCTGTCCCGAACTCAGGATACGCAGTCCCATGGCCGGATCTTCCGGCGCACCCTGCCGGAGCACTACGAAATGCGTCTGGACAGCATCCGCAACCTGGTGGATGACCGGGAGCTTCACCGATATGCCCCCCAGTGGTTTGATCATGTCTTCCCCGTAATGAACATCCACCGTCTGGCGGTGAAGGATGTGGCAGAGGGGCTCTACGCCCCAGCCTTTGCCCTTGCGGTGGATCCCTTGGGGGCCAGTCTCCTGGGGCTGGATACCACCAATCCTTTTGTATCCCTCTATCCCGCCCAGGACTGTCTCAATATCTGCAGCTTCTTCGGCGGATCCGCCAAAAACACCGAACCTGCGTTCCATTATCTGGAGCACTGCCAGGCCATGCTGCGTCGGTGTCAGGAGGAGGATCTCGTCCCCACAGACGCCTTCCGGTTCAATATACTCTTCACCTTTCTCACTCCCGACGGCAGCTCCAATGTGGTTGGAGATCTTTATCTGCCTGTAGCGCCGGCTCAGAACTGAGCGATAAGCTTTGGGAGCCTGTATAAAATGGATGCCGAGAGTGCGATGGTGCAGCGTCCATTTTCTCCTAAAATCATCCGTTTTCTTCAAATCATTTCCCCACCCCTCCACTCTCCAAAAAATTACCGCACTTTACACAAAAAACCGCTTCAAAACTTTCCCCAGACGGTTTACAAACCACAGTCCAAGTGTTAAAATGAGAACGCTATGTATAGTCCTTTCTCTCGCGGTCAAAATCTCGCGAAATATAAGAAGGAGGAATCGTTTAAATGGCAAGACAGTTCAAATCCATGGACGGCAATACCGCGGCGGCGCATGTATCCTATGCGTTCACCGAGGTGGCGGGTATTTACCCCATCACGCCGTCCAGCCCCATGGCCGACTATGTTGACCAGTGGGCCGCCGCGGGCCGCAAGAACATCTTCGGTAACCCCGTCCGGGTCATCGAGATGCAGTCTGAGGCCGGCGCTTCCGGCACCGTCCACGGCTCCCTGGCCGCCGGCGCCCTGACCACCACCTACACCGCGTCCCAGGGTCTGCTG
>JAAWBD010000095.1 GCA_022792495.1 Oscillospiraceae bacterium | reverse complement strand
GGTCAAAGCTGTGCTATTTTATGCCGGGATATGCCAAGAGAATGAGCGGAAGAAAATGCCGCAAAACACCTGCAAGGCCCGGAATATCAATACTTTCAAGAGGTTTCAGGATATGACAAGAATACTTTTCGTCTGCCACGGGAATATCTGCCGCTCGCCCATGGCGGAAAGCGTTATGACCTATCTTATAAAGGAGCAAGGCATTACAGATATTGAGATTGCCTCCGCCGCCACCAGCTCAGAAGAGTTGGGAAATCCTCCCCATCCCGGCACACAAAAGATCCTGCAGGCTTACCACATTCCTCTTGTTCCCCACCGTGCCCGGAAGATGACCCAGGAAGATGGTGAGGAATATGATTATCTCATCGGCATGGACAGCGCCAACCTCCACAACATGTCCCGAATCGCGGGAAGCATGGATAAGGTTTTTGGTCTTCTGGACTGGTCATCCCTTCCGCGGGATATTGCTGATCCCTGGTATACCGGGGATTTTGAAACCACCTTTCGGGATGTGTGGGAGGGCTGCAATTCCATGCTGGATATGCTGAAAAAATCCCAGTAAATATCTTCTATCACCACTTGGGCGCAGCCCCGCCCTTTCGAATCGGGAGCTCCCCAAATATCCTGGCCGTCAAGTCCCGATACTCTTCGGGACTTGCGGTCTTTTTCAGTCGCTTCTCATATTTTTCCGTTCCTTCAAAAAGGCAGCTCTGGTAAAACCAGATCTCCTTCATCCGTCCCAGGGCGGATCTCGGGCTGCCAAAGGCGGAGGAATAGCCTTCAAACAGTTCCTCTGTATACGCCTGTAAAACCTTCCGCTCCACCCCTTCCCCGCCCTTCATCCGGGTGATCAAGGACGGGTCAGCCACCGCCCCCCGCCCCAGCATCATAGCCGGAACGGCTGGATATTGAGCTTGAAGCTCCAGAGCACGCTCCTGGGTCGTTAAATCTCCGTTATAGCATACCGAAGCCCTGCTCTCCTTCAAGGGAAAGGCAAAAGCCTCCGGACGAGCGGGCTTGCGGTAGAAATCTGTCCCTACCCTGCAGTGTACCGACAGTTCTGCTATGGGGTAACGGTTAAATAGCTCCAGCAGCCGGGGAAATTCCTCCGGTTCCTTCCGCCCAAGCCGGGTTTTTATCGAAATATCTGCAGGAGCCTTTGCAAATATCTCCTCCAAAAGCCGCTCAAGCCCTTCCAGATCGGAAAGCAGACCGCTTCCCTTTCCCTTCGCCGTCACCGTCCCAGAGGGACATCCCAGGTTCAGATTGATCTCCTTGTATCCCAGATCCGCCAAGGTCTTTGCCGCCCAAAGAAAATCCGCTCCATGCTTGGTCAATAGCTGGGGCACCACCGGCAGACCGCTATTGAACTCCGGATCAAAATCCCGCATGTTTCTGGGAGGGAACCTTCCGTCGCAGGTGGGAGAAAAGAATGGAGTGAAATACTTATCCACCCCCGGAAAATACCGATGATGAATATTCCGAAATATATGATCTGTAATACCCTCCATGGGCGCAAAATACAGCAGCATCCAGTCCCTTCCCTTCTGTCATATTCACCATAATAAATCTCTACGGAGCAAAGGGAATCCTCTCGCTCCCCTACATAACAAAAAGCCTTCTGCAAATGCAGAAGGCTTTTTGATGGTACGCCCGGAGGGACTCGAACCCCCAACATTCAGAACCGGAATCTGACGCTCTATCCAATTGAACTACGGACGCATCTCAAATGTGCTTGATTATTATAGCAAATCAATCCGGGTTTGTAAAGGGGGTGGCCCAATTTTTTCATAAAAGAAGGAGCGGTATCTTTTATACCGCTCCTTCTCTTCTTACACTTTTATTCTTCCTCGGTCTCTTCACCTGCAGAAAGTACCGCAACCGGCGCATATTCAGGGGCCAGATCCTCGTCGGTGGCAACCACCACATCCTCTACCTTGTCAAACTTCCGGTAGGGCTCCAATCCCGAGCCAGCGGGAATCAGCTTACCGATGATCACGTTCTCCTTCAGGCCTAGCAGGTGATCCACCTTGCCCTTAATGGCGGCCTCGGTCAGAACCTTGGTGGTCTCCTGGAAGGAGGCGGCGGACAGGAAGGAATCGGTGGCCAGAGAGGCCTTGGTGATACCCAGCAAGAGCCGTGCAGCTGTCGGGAGGGTCAGCTCCAAGCCGTTCTCCCCCTTCTCCCCTGCATCGATTCGGGCCTGGACAGCCGCCTTGGCGTCCAGATACTCGGTAAGCTCCACTGTAGAACCGCTGAGCAGCTCAGAATCTCCGGCATCCTCCACCCGCACCTTGCGCATCATCTGGCGGGCAATTACCTCAATATGCTTATCATTGATATCCACGCCCTGCTGACGGTAGGGCTTCTGGACTTCCTGGATCAGATAGTCGTACACCGCATGAATCCCGCGGATGTGAAGTACATCCTGGGGATAGAGAGCACCATCGCTGATAGCTACTCCCTTCTCCACGGTATCGCCGTTCTGCACCCGGATCCCTGCGGAGTGAGGCAGAGTGTAGGTGACCGTCTCCCCATCGTCTGCAACGATCGTGATATTATAGAGGTTGCCGCCCTTCTTGGTGTCCTCCACGGTGACCTTTCCGGAGATTTCCGCCAGCTGGGCCATCTTCTTGGGCCGACGGGACTCGAAGAGTTCCTCCACACGGGGAAGACCCTGGGTGATATCTCCACCAGCAACGCCGCCAGTGTGGAAGGTACGCATGGTAAGCTGGGTGCCGGGCTCGCCGATGGACTGGGCCGCAATAATACCGACCGCTTCGCCAGGGCCGACAGGCTCACCGATAGCCAGGTTGACGCCATAGCACTTGGTGCAGATCCCGGTACGGGACTCACAGGTCAGCACCGAGCGGATCTTTACCTCATAAATCCCATGATCCTCCAGCAGCTTCGCTGTGGCGGTGGTCATCATGGTGTCGTGATCCACCAGCACCTCGCCGGTCTTGGGATCTACCACATCCTCCACAGGATACCGGCCGTTGAGCCGCTCCCCAAAGGTTTCGATGACCTGGCCGTTCTCGCTGATCTCACTGACTACGATACCATCGTGGGTTCCGCAGTCATGCTCCCGGACGATGACCTCCTGGGACACGTCCACCAGGCGGCGGGTCAGATAACCCGAGTCAGCGGTACGCAGAGCGGTATCGGCCAAGCCCTTCCGGGCACCTCTGGAAGCGATAAAGTACTCCAGAATACTCAGGCCTTCCCGGTAGTTAGCCTTAATGGGGATCTCAATGGTACGGCCGGCAGTATCCGCGATCAGGCCGCGCATACCGGCCAGCTGCCGGATCTGGCTCTCAGAGCCACGGGCTCCAGAGTCCGCCATCATCCAGATGGGATTATACCGATCCAAGTTGTCCATCAGGGCCTTGGCCACCTGCTTAGTAGTGGTCTCCCAGGCCTGGATCACGTGTCCCCGGCGCTCCTCATTGGTCAGGAAGCCCATCCGGTACATCTGCTCGATCTCCAGCACCTGCTGTTCGGTTTTGGCGATCATCTCCGGCTTAGTGGGAGGTACTGTCATGTCGTAGATAGAAACAGTCAGGGAACCCTGGGTAGAATAGTGATATCCCTTGGCCTTAATGGTATCCAGAACCCCGGCAGCTACAGTAAAGCCGTGCTTGCTGATGCACTTATCCACAATGCGTCCCAACTGCTTTTTGGGAACAATGAAGTTTACCTCAGGCTCAAAAGCCTCCTCGGGATCGTTCCGATCCACAAAGCCCAGATCCTGGGGGATCCCTTCATTAAAGATAAGACGCCCCACGGTCGTGCGAACCAGCTTGTGCTGCTCTTCCCCGTTGATGGTGGCATAGCGACGCACCATAATGGGGGTGTGCAGATCCAAAGTCCCCTCATCATAAGCCAGCCGGGCCTCGTTGTCATTGGAGAAGGAACGGAGGATCTCCCGGGGAAGCTCCCCCTTCTTAGTCTCGGCCGCTACCCCGGCATAGGTGGGGATATCGTCCAGACTGTCGGGATTCTTCACCCAGACCATGGTATCCTCGTCAATGGTTCCCTTCTTGAGGGCCGCCTTTACCGCCGCCACATCCTCATAGGTCTCCTCCGGCGTATGGTCGGGATACTTCTCATAGGTCAGGTAGTAGGAGCCCAGTACCATATCCTGGGTGGGGACAGTGACCGGACCGCCATCCTGAGGCCGCAACAGATTGTTGGCGGAAAGCATCAGCAGCCGGGCCTCGGTCTGAGCCTCGGCGGAGAGGGGTACGTGAACGGCCATCTGGTCACCGTCGAAGTCGGCGTTGAAGGCGGTACACACCAGAGGATGCAGCTTAATGGCCCGGCCCTCAACCAACACCGGCTCAAAGGCCTGAATGCCCAGACGGTGAAGGGTAGGCGCCCGGTTCAGCATGACAGGATGATCCTTGATGACAAACTCCAGGGCATCCCAAACCTTGGGGTCTCCCTTATCCACCATCTTCTTAGCGGACTTGATATTGTTGGCGATGCCGTCCTCCACCAGCTTCTTCATCACGAAGGGGCGGAACAGCTCAATGGCCATCTCCTTGGGCAGGCCGCACTGATAGATCTTCAGCTCAGGGCCCACAACGATAACAGAACGGCCCGAATAGTCCACACGCTTACCAAGCAAATTCTGGCGGAACCGTCCCTGCTTGCCCTTGAGCATGTCGCTCAGAGACTTCAGCGCCCGGTTGTTGGCACCCACCACGGCCCGGCCACGGCGGCCGTTGTCGATAAGGGCGTCCACCGCCTCCTGAAGCATCCGCTTCTCGTTGCGGACAATAATATCGGGGGCGTTAAGCTGAATCAGCCGCTTCAACCGGTTATTCCGGTTAATCACCCGGCGATAAAGGTCATTCAGGTCGCTGGTGGCAAAGCGGCCGCCGTCCAGCTGAACCATAGGCCGGATCTCTGGGGGAATGACAGGCAGCACATCAATGACCATCCACTCCGGCTTATTGCCGGAGATCCGGAAGGCATCCACCACCTCCAGCCGCTTGACGATCTTGGCCTTCTTCTGGCCGCTGGCCTCCTTCAGTTCCTCACGAAGCTGCACGGAGAGCTCATCGATATTCACCTGCTGCAGTAGCTTTTTGACAGCCTCTGCGCCCATCCCAGCCTCGAAGTCGTCCTCATACCGCTCCCGCATATCCTGGTATTCCTTCTCAGAAAGGATCTGGTTCTTGCTCAGCGGAGTATAGCCAGGATCGGTGACAATATAGGAGGCAAAGTAGAGCACCTTCTCCAGGATCCGGGGAGAGATGTCCAACAGCATACCCATCCGGGAGGGAATTCCCTTAAAATACCAAATATGGGACACAGGAGCCGCCAGCGTGATATGGCCCATCCGCTCCCGGCGCACCTTGGCTCGGGTGACCTCCACGCCGCAGCGGTCACAAACCTTGCCCTTGTAACGGATCTTCTTATATTTTCCACAGTGGCACTCCCAGTCCTTGGTGGGGCCAAAGATGCGCTCACAGAACAAACCGTCCCGCTCCGGCTTCAAGGTTCGGTAGTTAATGGTCTCGGGCTTCTTCACCTCGCCGTGGGACCACTGGAGGATCTGCTCAGGGGAGGCCATTCCAATGCGGATCGCGTCAAACTCAGCGTAGCTCATATTCTTGTCCTCCCTTTCTTATTCGTCGTCGCCCAGGTCATCGCCCAGGTCGCTGAAATCGGCTGCGTCGTCTCCCTCATCCTCGGCCAGCAGCAGATCGTCATCATCGCTGCTCTCCTTCATGGTGTATCCACCGACGGCGGCGAACTCATTCTCATCACGGTACTGATAGAAATCGTCGTCCTCCCGGACTCGGTCAGGCGGATAGGTATCCTCGTCGTCCTCTTTCAGCTCAATGACCTCTCCATCCCGTCCAAGCACCTGGATGTCCAGGCACAACGCCTGCAGCTCCTTCACCAGCACCTTAAAGGCCTCCGGCACTCCGGGGGAGGGTACGTTATGTCCCTTCACGATAGCCTCGTAGGTCTTGACCCGGCCCGTCACGTCGTCAGATTTGACGGTGAGCATCTCCCGGAGCGTATACGCCGCGCCGTAGGCCTCCAGGGCCCACATTTCCATCTCGCCGAACCGCTGACCGCCAAACTGGGCCTTACCGCCCAAGGGCTGCTGGGTCACCAGAGAGTAGGGGCCGGTGGAACGGGCATGGATCTTGTCATCCACCAGATGGTGGAGCTTCAGGAAGTAGACATAGCCGGTGGTCACCCGATTATCGAACTTCTCGCCGGTGCGGCCGTCGTACATGTCGCTCTTGCCATCCTCGGAGAGGCCTGCTTCCTTCAGCAGATCCTGAATGTCCTTCTCGTTGGCGCCGTTAAAAATGGGGGTGGCCACCTTCCAGCCCAAAGTCTTGGCCGCGTAGCCAAGGTGAACCTCCAGCACCTGTCCGATGTTCATTCGGGAAGGCACGCCCAGGGGGTTCAGTACAATATCCAGGGGGGTGCCGTCAGGCAGGAAGGGCATATCCTCCTGGGGCAGGATACGGGATACAACGCCCTTGTTGCCGTGGCGGCCGGCCATCTTATCGCCCACAGAGATCTTCCGCTTCTGGGCGATATAGATCCGGACGGTCATATTGACCCCAGGGTTCAGCTCGTCCCCATTCTCCCGGGTAAACACATCCACATTTACAATAATGCCGCTCTCGCCGTGGGGCACCTTCAAAGAGGTATCCCGAACCTCTCTGGCCTTCTCGCCAAAGATAGCCCGGAGCAGCCGCTCCTCAGCGGTAAGATCGGTCTCGCCCTTGGGGGTGACCTTACCAACCAGAATGTCGCCGGGGCGAACCTCGGCGCCCACCCGGATGATGCCGCGCTCGTCCAGATCCTTCAGGGCATCCTCACCCACATTGGGGATGTCCCGGGTGATCTCCTCAGGCCCCAGCTTGGTGTCCCGGGCCTCGGTCTCGTACTCCTCAATGTGGATGGAGGTAAAGACATCGTCCTTCACCATCCGCTCATTCAGAAGGATGGCGTCCTCATAGTTATAGCCCTCCCAGGTCATAAAGCCCATGAGGATATTCTTACCCAAGGCGATCTCCCCGTGGTCGGTGGAGGGGCCGTCTACCAGCACATCCCCCTTCTCCACCCGATCCCCCACATTGACGATGGGCCGCTGGTTGATGCAGGTAGTGTGGTTGGAGCGCATAAACTTGGTCAGCTTATAGTCCTCCACCCGGCCGTCGTCATAGCGGATGGTGATAAAGTCGGCGGAGACCCGGGTCACCTCACCGGCGTCCTCTGCCAGAATGACGATCTCCGAATCGATACAGTTCTTGTACTCCTGACCGGTGGCCACGATGGGAGCCTCGGTGGTCAGCAGAGGCACAGCCTGCCGCTGCATGTTGGCGCCCATCAGGGCCCGGTTGGCGTCGTCATTCTCCAGGAAGGGGATCATGGCCGTGGCGATGGAAACCATCATCTTGGGGCTCACGTCCACATAGTCCACCCGCTCCCGATCCACCTCCACGATCTCGTTGCGGTGGCGGCAGGTGATACGGGCATTGGTTAGACAGCCGTTGGCGTCGGTAGGCTCGGTGGCTTGGGCCACGATATACTGATCCTCCACATCGGCGGTCATATACTCCACTTCTTCGCTGATCTTACCGGTAGCCTTGTCCACCTTGCGATAGGGGGTCTCAATGAAGCCATACCGGTTCACCTTGGCGTAGGAGGCCAGGTAGGAGATCAGCCCGATGTTGGGGCCTTCGGGAGTCTCAATGGGACACAGCCGGCCATAGTGAGAATAGTGGATATCACGGACGTCGAAGGAAGCCCGGTCCCGGCTCAGACCGCCGGGGCCCAAGGCAGACACACGGCGCTTGTGCGTCAGCTCCGCCAGAGGATTGGTCTGATCCATGAACTGGCTCAAGGGGGAGGAGCCAAAGAACTCCTTGATAGCAGCAGTAACGGGCCGAATGTTGATCAGGCTCTGGGGGGTGACGATATCCAGATCCTGAATGGTCATCCGCTCCCGGATCACCCGCTCCATCCGGCTGAAGCCGATACGGAACTGATTCTGAAGCAGCTCGCCCACACAGCGCAGACGGCGGTTGCCCAAGTGGTCGATATCATCAGGAGTCCCCACGCCGTTGGCCAGACAGTTGAGATAGTTGATGGAAGCCATCATATCATCCACAATGATATGCTTGGGCACCAGCTCATCCCGGTTGTCGGCGACCAGCTCCTTCAGAGCTTCCTCATCTCCCCCAGCCTTGGTCAGCAGATCCATGAGGACGCTGTACCGGACATACTCGGTGATCCCGCATTCCTCCGGATCAAAGGTGACAAAGTTCTTCATGTCCACCATGTGGTTGGAGAACACCTTCACCTGCCGGCCTTCCACATCCACCACGGCCTCATTGACACCCTTGGCCTGGAGCGCCCAGGCCTTGTCGTGGGTGATGATCTCCCCCGCGTCAGCCAGGATCTCGCCCGTGGCAGGGTCGGTGATGGGCAGGGCCAGGGTCTGTCCGCTCAGGCGGGGAGCAATGGCCATCTTCTTATTGAATTTATACCGGCCCACCGAGGAGAGATCGTAGCGCCGGGGATCGAAAAACAAAGCGTTCAGCAAACTCTCGGCAGAATCCACTGTGGGGGGCTCGCCGGGACGGAGCTTCCGGTAGATCTCCAGAAGAGACTCCTCATATGTCCGGCAGGTGTCCTTCTCCATGGTGGAAACGATCCTGGGATCCTCTCCGAACATATCCAGGATCTCTGCGTCGGTTCGGGGCCCTACCGCCCGAATCAGGCAGGTCACAGGGATCTTTCGGTTCTTATCAATGCGAACCCAGAACACGTCGGACAGATCCGTCTCATACTCCAACCACGCACCCCGTCCAGGGATCACAGTGGTGGTGTAGGTCAGGTTCTCCGCCTTGTCCGCCAGCCTGGCATAATACATACCGGGAGACCGGACGATCTGGGAGACGATGACCCGCTCCGCACCGTTGATCACAAAGGTTCCCGCTCTGGTCATCAGGGGGAAATCTCCCATGAAGATCTCCTGCTCCTTGATCTCCTCGGTCTCCTTGTTGCGCAGGCGCACCTTCACCTTGATGGGGGCGGCGTAGGTGGCGTCCCGGGCCTTGCACTCCTCCACTGAGTACTTGGGTTCCTCATCCATAGAGTAGTCCACAAAGGACAGCTCCAGGTTCCCGGCGTAGTCGGTGATGGCGGCCACATCCCGGAACACCTCCCGCAGTCCCTTATCCAGGAACCACTGGTAGGAGTTCTTCTGGATCTCCAGGAGGTTGGGCATCTGCAGGGGCTCCAGATGACGGGCAAAGCTCTTGCGGAGGGTCTTGCCGTAATAGACGTCCTTGACCATGTAGAAATCACACCTCATTTTCTGGTATTTCCGGCGGGAAATGGGTTCTCCTTCCCTTTTTCCCACACTCCATCTTGATTTTTCTCGTAATTTTGCATAAAAGAGGGTCATTTTCCGTTTTTCGAACACCCGGCGCAGTTGTGAAAAGGATCCCGGTTTCTCTTGTCAGCAGACCCTTTCCGTGGTAAACTAACGTCAAGGTGGACGATCAGAATCTTATCCCCCCTATATATAGTAGCGTTTAAGTATACCATGCCCATTTCAGGAAGTCAAGCAAAATTGTTCCTTTTTTCGTTTTTTGACTGTCCATGGACATGGCGTTCTTTAAATTGCGCAGAATCCTGGCCCGGCTTTTATGCCAGGCCTTTTTATGTGCCGCTATCTCTTTGCAGGAGGCGTTTTTTATGTCCCACTCCCTTTCCAGACCTGCCGCCCTAACGGGCATTGGGTTTCTTCTCCTGACTTTATTGAAATCCCTGGGCCTGGCCCAGGGTAGCCCCACCGCCCGGCTGGCGGTGGGGCTTTGTCTGCTTGCTCTGGCCGCATTCTCTCTCTGGCTCCTTCATCGGGCCGGGATCAGCAGAAGTTCTCTTCTCTTCCTGCTTCTCCCCATCGGCCTGTCCCTCTTCCTCCGCATCCTCCTGCTGGATCACGCCACCCTGGATTATCAGGATTTTCTCTCCCGCTGGGTGGAGCATTTTCGGCAAAACGGCGGCGTTGCCGCCCTGAAGGATCCTGTGGGCAACTATAACGTTCCCTACCTCTATCTCCTCGCCCTCCTCTCCTACCTTCCCTTCCCCGATCTCTACGGCATCAAGCTCTTCTCCATTCTTTTTGATTTCCTTCTGGCCTGGGGCGGTTTTCGGCTGGCAAGATCTCTGAGCAACAGCTCCTATGGCCCACTTCTGTCCTTTTCGATCCTTCTCCTCCTCCCCACCGTGATCCTGAACGGCGCGTGCTGGGGCCAGTGTGACAGCGTTTGGGCCGCCCTGTGCGTCCACTCTCTGGCCTACGCGTTAAAGGATCGGCCCATCGCTTCCCTCGCTCTTTTGTCCCTCGCCTTTTCCTTCAAGCTCCAGGCCATCTTTATCATTCCGCTGTGGTGCGCTCTGTGGCTTGCCGGAAAGATCAAATTCAGCCACCTCTTTGTTTTTCCCGGAGTCTTTGCTCTGTCCATGGCCCCCGCCCTTATGGCCGGCAAGCCCATAAAGGATATTCTGAGCGTCTATTGGAACCAGGCGGGAGACAGCGTCTCCTGGCAGACCGTCAATTATAACTCCCCTTCTGTCTTTTCCCTGCTCCCCTATCGATCCCAGCCTGCCCCCTGGGTTCCCAAAACCGCCATCCTTTTGGCCTTCCTCTTTATGCTGGGGATCCTGGCCTTCCTCTTCCTCCGGAAAGACCGCCTCAGTGCCCTGACCCTTACCCTGGCGGGAGCGGCCCTATCTTTGGGGATCCCCTTCCTCCTCCCCTACATGCATGAGCGATACTTTTTTCTGGGCGGCGTTCTCCTGGTGATCCTGGCCTGCAATCATCCCCCTCTCACCCCCGCCGCTGTGGGCGCAGAGCTCGCCTCCCTTGGCGGCTATCACGCCTACCTTCTAAAACGCTATGCCCTGGTGCTCTCCTTCTCCGGCGTCACCTGGACACAGCCCATAGAAGGCCTCCTCATGCTTCTGGCCCTCTGCTCCACTGTGTATTTCATGCATAAAAGCACCCTTATTTTAAACAGGGAAACGCCCCAAGAGCTATAAGCTCTTGGGGCGTTTCCCTGTTCAGACCAGTTCGAAAACCTTCCCCTTTACTACCGATGCCACAGGCATTCCCACTGTCCGAACCCCTTCAAAAGCCGTTACATTGGTCTTTCCATGCAGATCGTCATTCCGGATCACACCTGTCCTCTCCGGATCCACCAGGGTGAGGTCAGCGCCGTATCCCTCCCCTATCTTTCCCCGCCCCTCAAGATCCCATACTCTCGCCGGCCCCTCACTCATCAGCGCTACCAGCCTCTCCAGTGACAACCGCCCCTCCGCCACCTCAGTCAGCATCAGCCTGGCGGAGATCTCCACCCCCGCCACGCCGGCCATCGCTCTCCAGATGTCTCCGCTCTTCTCCTCCTTTGTATGGGGCGCATGATCTGTGGCGATCATGTCGATCGTCCCATCCAACATCCCTTCCCAGAGCTTTTTCCGATCCTCCCTCTCCCTCACAGGCGGGAACGCCTTCAGAACAGGGCCCAGCCTGCCATAGTCCACCCTGTCCAAAAGCAGGTAATGGGGGCAGGTTTCCGCCGTTATATCCACCCCGGCCGCTTTCGCTCGCCGGATCAATTCCACGGTCCTTCCACTGCTCACATGATATATATGGATCTTCGCTCCGGTCTCACCGGCAAAAAGGATCGCCTTCCCCACACTCTCCGCCTCGGAAAACCCTGGCCTGGCCTGGATCAAATCCTCTGATGAAGTTGACCCTCTCTCCATCTCCCGTTCCGTAAAGTAGTCGTTGATGGCGTTATTCTCCGCATGGAATCCGATCCGCATGTTCAGCTCAGCCGCACGGCGAAACTGCTCCAGCATGACCCCGTCCGGCGGCGCGGCGATCTCGCCCACCGACGTGCCAAGGTAAATCTTAAAGCCAACCGCTCCCGCTCGCTTCAATTCCTCCATCTCTCCAAGATTCTCCTCTGTCAACAGGGCAAAAAATCCCATCCCCACGCAGGCCCGCTCCCGGGCCATCTCTATCCTCTCCCGCAGCCGTTCAGCTGTCGATGTAACGGGATGCACATTGGGCATATCAATGACATAGGTCAACCCCCCATAGAGTGCGGAGCGGCTTCCGGTATAGATGTCCTCCTTATGGGTCAATCCCGGATCCCGAAAATGAACATGTCCATCTATAAGTCCCGGCAGGATAAACCGTCCCTCCGCCTCCAGGATCTGATCCGCCTCAATGCTCCGGCCACTGTCAATGATCCCATCGATCTTACCGTCCCTGACTACTATGTCCGCTTTCCTTCTTCCCCGGGAAGATACCAACGTCCCATTCCTAATCCAGAGATCGTATTTCACCTTATTTCTCCTCCCCTTTCCAAAATAAACCCTCAGCCTTTTCCAGCGTATCCATCACGACCTCTCCGAACCTTTCCCAGCTCCCGTCATAGGCCACATTGGCATTCTCCTTCAGATGATAGTACCGGGTATCGATCAAAAACGCTCCCGCTCCATTCCCGTGATCCAGGCAAACATTCAAATGAACCCTCCGCATATCCGGGATCACAGCCGGATCCAGCAGATAGGCTACACACAGCGCGTCATGGATCGGTGCGATATCCCCCCTCCAGAGCGGCTGCAGCGCATTGTATACCCGGATCCTCTGACGCAGTATCTCCGCGAAAAAGTCCCCCACAGGATTTCCCAAGCCCCGACACCTATCCACATATTCCACCGGCAGAGCCGCCCGGTGGGTGGCGTCCAGGGTAATGAAAGTCGCAGGCGCCCCGCTCTTCAGCAGGATCTCCGCCGCCTCTGGGTCGCGAAAAATGTTCCCTTCGGCGCACAGAGTGCTGTTGGATTGGGTGATCCCTCCCCCCATTACAACGACCTCCCGGATATTTTTTACAATGTCCGGCGCGATCCGAAGAGCCATACCAATATTGGTCAGAGGCCCTGCCGCCACTAAAGTAATTTTCTCCCGCGAGGTACGGCAGGTCTCCACGATATAATCCACCCCATGCCGCCTCTGCGCTTGAGCCGACGGCCTTGGCAGCTGAAACAGATCATGGTAACCATACTCTTTCCCCTTCGCGTCCACAGCAACTCGCCTATGCTCCTTGTGTGCCTGCGGATATAGTCCCCGCGCTATAGGCCCGGGACAACCCACATAGACTGGGATATCCTTTTTCATCAGCTCTGTGATCATCAAGGTCTGCTCCGTAGTGACCGAAAGGGGCAGATTTCCCCACACCGTTGTTATCCCCAGCAGCTCGATCTTCGGCGCCAGCGCAGCCAAAATAATGGCGGTGGCGTCATCCGTCCCTGTGTCCACATCCAGGATCACCTTTCTTTTCCCTTCCACCATGCCATCACCCCTCCTCTAAAAACGTGTCCACCAAAATATCGCACAGCTTATCCGGATCCGCCTCCAGGATCAAATGAACCTCCGCCCCCTCCCGAAAGTGCCGGCCGTCCACCTGGAGCCGCCCCTCGCTGATCCCATCCGAGCAGTCCACCTTGCAGGCCGCCGTCACAGTCCTTGTCGCTACAGCGGGATCGATCAGATAGGCAATACACAATGCGTCATGGATCGGCGCCGTCCCCTCCCTCTCCAGCGGCTGGAGCCGGCTGTAGCTCTCCCGCCGTACCCGCACATCATTGGCCGTAAAAATGGCAGGCAGTGTGCCCACCCCTCTAAGCCGCTTTTCATGCTCCTCTGTCAGCCCACAGCTGTGCGTCCCATCCAAAGTACAGATGGTGATGGGTACGCCGCTGTCCAAAACTATGGCCGCCGCCTCCGGATCCTTAAAAAAATTCGCCTCCGCAGCCGCTGTAATGTTGGTTTTTTGCACTCCGCCTCCCATTATCACGATCTCTTCTATTTTCTCCGTGATCCGGGGATCCAGCCTCAGGGCAAGCCCCAGGTTTGTCATAGCCCCTGTGGCCACAATAGTAACTTTCTCCTCCCTGCTCCGAAGCTCCTCCACATAAAAGAGAGCCGCCGGCTTTTCCTGGGGCGGATACGGGGACTCCTTCAAGGGTAGCAGATCAGGGTTGATGGATACCACAACTCCATTGATCTCTGTTGTCCCGCTTAGGATCGGCTCCTCCACCGGGTTCGCCCGGGAGGGAATGAGGTTTTTCACCATTGGATCCGCCGCCCCCGGATAGACAGGGATAGTCCCTCCTCCGGCGGCATAAGCCGCGTTCAAAGTATTTTTTGTGGTATGTTCCACCGCGGCGTTCCCATGAACAGAGCATAAGGCTGTCAGTTCAAGCTGCGACGCTCTCACCGCCGCCATAATAGCGATGGCGTCATCTGTCCCTGTATCTACATCAAGTATGATCTTCCGCATAGTACCTCCCTTTAATAAGCACAGCGGCCGCAAGAACCGACGTCTCCATCGTTTCCCACGGCCGCCGATCCCGTTCCCTCTCAGCCCTTACTTCTTTCCCCGCTTAAAACAGTCGCACAGCATATCCACAAATTTGAACCGGTCTGCATCGTAGGCAAAATAGCCATTCTTCTCCAGGGGATAGGCCCGCTGATCCACGATGGTCTGCCCCTCTCCATAGCCCGACAGTCCGATTTCAACATGACAGTGACGCAGATCCGTAATGACCGCGGGATCTATGACATAGGCCACGCACAACGCGTCATGAACCGCTGCCGCATCCGGGATATCCAAAGGCTGCTGAGCATTGTGTACAATGATCCGCTGTTCACACTGATCCGCGGCAAACCTCGCCGGGAAGGTATCAATCTCCCGGAATCTCTTGCAGTCGTCCAGCGTAATGCAGGCCTGGTGGGTCGCGTCCAGAGGCACCCACACCACCTTTGCCCCGCAATTGGCCACGATCTGCGCCGCCTCAGGATCATGCCAGATGTTGGACTCCGACCAGGAGTTGCAGTTCGTGATCTTACTGCCTCCCCCCATCACCACGATCTGCTCAATGTTCTCCACAATGTCGGGTGCGATGCGAAGGGCAAGTCCCAGATTGGTCAGGGGCCCCACCGGGATCAGCGTCACCTTTTCCTTCGCCTTCCGCAGATAATCCACATAGAAGCAGGCCGCCGGCACATCCTCCGGCTTGCTGACCGCCTCCGGCAGATCCAGATGCTCGCTGTGCATAATAAAGGCCTTGCCATTATGCATCACCGCCGGACGCTCCACATTCTCCACATAGTCATGGGTCAGATACTTTACCATAGCGGTGTCGCATCCCTTATACACGGGAACCTTCAGCCCCATCGCATCCACCAGGCGAAGGGTGTTGTCCGTGGTATTCTCAATGGCCTGATTCCCCCACACGGTACATATCCCAACCAGATCAATCTCCGGCGAAAGAGCCGCCGCCATAATGGCCACCGCATCGTCAGAGCCGGTGTCTACATCCAAGATTACCTTTGTCATTTCCAATTACCTCCCCTTCCTTTTATCCCGGGCAAAAAGATCGCACAAAACATCCACGAACTTAAAACGATCCCCATCAAAGGCGTAGTAGCAATTCTTCTCCTCTGTATAGTACCGGGGATCCACAATGGTCTGTCCCTCGCAGAAATCCCGGAAGCCTACCACACAGTGTACATGCCGGACATCTTTCAGCACCCCGGGATCGATCAGATAGGCAATGCACAGCGCGTCATGAACCGCCGCCGCATCAGGCACATCCAGCGGCTGGGCTGCGTTGTGCATCACGATCCGCTGCTCGCACAGTTCTGCGGCAAAATCCCCGGACACCGTGTTCAAGGCCCGAAACCGCTTGCAGTCATCCAAGGTGATACATGCCGCGTGGGTGGCGTCCAGAGGTACCATCGTCACCCTCACCCCACTGCTGATCACCCGCTGGGCCGCCTCCGGATCATACCAGATATTAAACTCCGCCGTAGGGGTCACATTGGTGATGTTATATCCTCCCCCCATCACCACGATCTCCTCGATCTTTTCCGCAATCGTTCCATCCACCATAAGGGCCATAGCCACATTGGTCAGCGGCCCCACCGCTACCAGGGTCACCGGCTCCTTCGCCTGGCGCAGATACTGCACGTAAAACTCCACCGCACTGATATCCTGCTCCCTGATGGTGGCCGTCGGAATGTCCAGGTAGTCGGAGTGCATCTCCACCACCTTTCCATCCTTGACCACCTTCTTTTTCTCCTCCCGCTCCAGCCTGTCAGGACAGAGAAACTTTACCAGCGGTTCCCTGCAGCCCCGGTAAACCGGCACCTCTGCGCCCAAGAGCTCCACCACCCGAAGGGTATTCTCCGTAGTCTTGTCGATATCCTTGTTCCCCGCCACCGAGCAAACCGCCTCCAGCTGAATATCCGGAGACAGGATGGCCGCCATAATGGCCACCGCATCGTCAGAGCCGGTGTCCACATCCAAAATGATCTTTCGTGCCATGATAGCATTCCTCCTACTGTTATTGATTCCAGCCTAACCGTTTGTTCTCGCTCCCCGTCTTAGGCGTGCTGCTTATCTACCGTAGCCTTGATCATACGGATCGCCGCCATCAGCACCAAAAGGATCACCGTGCACACGTAAGGGAACATAGAGATCAGCTCCGAGGGAAAATTCCCCATCTGCATATAGTTGGACAGGGAGTCCGCCGACCCAAACATCAGCGCCGCCAATGCAGCGTGCACCGGCTCCCCCGCCGCAATATTCATAGCTGACATACTGATAAAGCCCCGTCCCGCGATCATATCCCGGGCAAACCAGGTCAAATATCCCATGGACATGTACATCCCGCCCAACGCCGCAACAAAGCCGGAAAGGCCAAAGGACAAAAAGTATATCTTTCTGGGAGATATCCCCACAGACTCCGCCGCCTGAGGGCTTTCCCCCACCGAGCGGATCCGCAGCCCGATCTTGGTCTTGTACAGCAAAAACCAGGCCAGGCCAATCATCAGAAACGCCACATAGGTCAGCACATTGTGCCCGGAAAGAATGGTTCCCAAAAAGGGGATGTCCTTGATGATCGGAATATCCAGATTTCCCACGTACAGACTGGCCACACTGCCCGAGGTGTTTGCCTTCTGCCCGGTCGCCAGGTACATGACAAACACTGTCCCTCCCACCAAGGCCGTATTCATGGCAATGCTGGTCAGGTAAAGGTCACACTTCAGTACAAAGGCAAAATAGGAGATGATCATGGTGATTCCCACCGCCGCCACAAAGGCCGCCAGCATCCCCACCGTCAAACTCTGGGTGGCGCCGCTGACAAGAACCCCCGTCAAGGCGGAGGAGAGCATCATACTTTCAATGGCCAGGTTCAACAGCCCCGCCTTCCTCGTGATACAGGCCGCCACCGCGCCGAAAATCAGCGGCGTAGACACCCGGATCACCGAAAAAAGAAACCTCGCTATAAAATCAAGTCCCATCACGCCGCCTCCTTGTTCTTTTCCCTGGATGCTCCAAAGATCAGCTTCTCCTTGTATTTCCCCATAAAGTGCTCCGCTGCGATAAGCAGGATGATGATAGCCTGCATGATATCCACAAACTCAATGGGGATCTCCGTGGTATAGTTCAGAATGGAAGCTCCCGTCCTCATATAAGCCAAAAGGAAAGCCCCCAGCGGAACAAAAACAGGATTTTTCTTGGATAACACCGCCACCAGCAGTCCGTCAAACCCCATATTGGTCAGCGCCGTCCACATATACCGGTCATAGATCCCCATCATATCCACCGCACCGCCGACTCCCGCCAGGGTCGCTCCCAGCACCTGCGCCACGATGAGACTGCCCGTCATCCCGATCCCCGCCGTCCTGGCAAAATTGGGGTTGGAGCCGCAGATCCGGATGGAATAGCCCAGGGATGTCCTGTAAAAGATCAGCGCCGTGACGACCACCGCCAGAATCCCGATGATCAGCCCCGTATGGATCTGCGTCCCGGGAACCAAAGTGGTGAGCCTTGCCGCCATCGGCAGCTGCTCCGAGGCCATATAGGTGATCTCGGTATCATACATCTTTGTTTTCACAATGTAATTGGCCAGATACAGCAGCGCATAGTTCATCATGATGGAGACCACCGTCTCATTGATCTTCATCTTCTCCCGCAGCACCGCCGGGATCAAGCCAAAAAGCGCGCCCGTCAACGCTCCCACCAACAGCAGAACCAGAATAAACAGGATATGGGGCGTTCCCGTCCCCAAAACCTGGGTGGCGAAGAAGGCCACCATACACCCAGACATCAGATATACGCCCTCCCCGATCAGATTGAACCGGTTGGAGGCATATACAAAGCACATTCCAGTTCCCGTCAATAGATAGGGAATAAACTTTCCGAACAGCTGTCCCAGCCTCCGCTTGGAGGTAAAGGGCCCCACCGCGAACATATACACCGCGTGCCCCGGATCATCACTGATCAGCATGATGCACAGAAGGGTCAGCCCATAGGCGATGGCAAGCGCCACCAGGATTCGAAAGATCTCAAACAGAAACTCGATCCGCCTTGTTTCCTTCATACCAAATCACCCATCTCTTCCTTTGTCATGCATTTGACCCCCAGCATATACTCGCCCAGCAGATCCTCCGACACCTGAGAGGTATCCTGGAAATGGGCCACGATCTCCCCATCCTTCATCACCAGCAGCCTGTCGGAAACTTCCAGGATCTCGTTCAGATCCGAGGAGACCAAAAGGGTCGCCACCCCTTCCTCCCGGGCCTTCCGAACCAGGGTCTTGCGGATCATCTCCGTGGTGCCCACATCGATGCCCCGGGTGGGCTGGTTTGCCAGGATCAGCTGTGCTCCGCTGGAAAACTCCCGCGCTACAATGACCTTCTGGATATTGCCTCCCGACAGCATCCGAACCGGCTGGGAGCGATCATCGCAGGCGATCTCAAACTCCCGGATCAGCTGGTCGATCTCCTCATTGACCTTCTTTGGATCCGTAAAAATGCCCAGCTTTTTGTACCTCCGGGTGTGGATCCGGTCTGCCATGATATTCTCCCGGATGGGCAGATTGGCCGCACAGCCATAGAGCATCCGGTCCTCGGATATGTAGGCCAGTCCCATCTCCCGGATCTTCCGTACACTTTTTCCCTTGATGCTCCGCCTCAGGATCTCCACTGTGCCGTGACCAAGGGGCAGCATCCCGGCTACCAGCTCCGCCACCTGGTTCTGTCCGTTTCCCTCTACCCCCGCAATACCCACGATCTCCCCCTGGCGCACCACAAAGGAGACTTTGTTGACCACCTTCACGTTCTCCCCGTTCCTGTACTCCAGATCCGATACCCGCAGCACCACATCCTTGGGCTTCGCCGGATCCTTCTGGATCTTCAGGATCACGTCTCGGCCTACCATCATCCGGGATATCTTAGCCGGATCCAGATTCCCGATCACATCCGTTCCTACCGTCCGTCCCGCCCGGAGCACCGTCACCCTGTCGCACAGCTCCATCACCTCCTCCAGCTTGTGGGAGATAAAGATGATGGCAATCCCATCCTTTTTCAGAGCCTTCAGCTGCACAAACAGCTCCTGGGTCTCCTGGGGCGTCAGCACAGCGGTGGGCTCATCCAGGATCAGGATCCGGCATTTCCGGACAAGGGCCTTCAGGATCTCCACTTTCTGCCGCAGCCCCACTCCCAGATCCGCGATCCTCTCCTGGGCGTTCACCTTCAATTGATACTTGTCCGAGATCTCCTGGGTGATCTCCGAGGCGGTCTTTTGGTCAAACAGCAGTCCCTTCCCCGGCTCGATCCCAAGGGTCACATTCTCCGCCACGGACAGGGACGGAACCTGCATAAAATGCTGGTGCACCATGCCGATCCCCTTGTCGATGGCGTCCAGGGGACTGGATATATCGGCGTCCTCCCCGTTGAGCAGCACCCTGCCTCCCTGGAAGGACTCCATCCCAAACAGGATCTTCATCAGCGTGGTCTTTCCCGCGCCGTTCTCACCTACCAGAGCATGGATCTCCCCCGTGTTGATGGCCAGATTCACATCCTTATTGGCCATGAATCCGTTGGGGTAGATCTTGGTTATGTTCTCCATACGAAGCACTTCTGTCAAGCTGGTTCTCCCCCTTTACTGCCCGGGGGAGACAGACCCGAAGTCCATCTCCCCCGAAGCCTATACGTTCTATGTCATGCAGTCCTTGACCCCTTACTGATCTCTCCAAGCCGCGAATTCATCGTAGCTCTCAAAATCAAAGTAGGAGGGAACAGTCACCGTCCCGGAGATCACATCCTCCTGCAGCTGCTCCATATAGCTCAGAACATCCTCAGGCGTGCAGCTCCGGTAGTGCTCGTTGTCGGCCATGCCCACGCCGTTCTCCAGGATCCCATAGGCCTGAACACTTCCGAAGGGAAGGGTTCCCTCAACATACTGATCCATGGCGTACACCACCGCCTCGTCCACCTTCTTCTGCATGGAGGTGATGATCACGTCGGCGATCCCTGCGTTTTCAGAGGCGGTATACACCGTCCACATGTCACTGTCCACGCCGATGGCATAGATCCCCTTGTCAAAGCCGCCCCGGTTGGTGGCCTCCCTGGCCAGCCCGGGATAGGCGGAACCGGACACGCCGTAGATCACGTCCACACCGCTGTCAAACATGGCCGAGGAGACCTCCTGAAGCTTGGAGGCGTCCGCTGTACCACCGCCGTAAGCCACGCTTACCTCCGCATTGGGATTGCTGTGCCGCACGCCGGCAATGTAGCCGGTAAGGAAGTCATTTCCCACAGGCACATCATTAAAGATGAACACGCCGATCTTGTTGGAGGTAGTCAGCTTTCCCGCCAGGGCGCCCACCAGGAAGGAGCCCTCGTTCTGCTTAAAGGCGATACCGTACAGATTGTCCCCGGAGATCTCTGCAGAGGCGGACATGTCATAGCTGACAAAGCTGATGTCCGGATACTCCGGCGCATACTTGATGCACAGGTCGGACAGTCCATAGTTGGACTGGGTCACCACAATGTCATAATCCCCGCTGTCAATGGAATCCAAAAAGGCGTTCTCATAGGTGGAGGTATCCTTGCCCAGCTCCAGAACCTCCGCCGTCCAGCCATACTTCTCCGCGGCGGCCCGGCAGCCGTCCCAGCCCATATCATTGAAAGACAGGTCGCCCAGATTCAGACAGATGTAAATGATGCTGTGGTTCTCGCCAGCGCTCGGCTGCTCGCTCTGCTGCTCGCTCTGCTGGCTGCTGGCCGGCGGATCATTCTCCGCCCCTTGGCTGGGCTTCGGCTCCTTCTCCCCGCCGCAGGCGGTCAGCGCACACGCCAGAAGGATCGCCAAAAGACCTGTCCATTTTTTCTTCATTTTCCTCATCCTTTCTTTTTGATAGGCAAATTTATAGACGGAGGGCGCCCATCTCCCCCCTTCTCTCAAACCCATCCCAATGGGGTTCAAGCACGTCCATGCGGCCTTCTTTTGTTCCGGGAAAGCTCGTTGCGCTCATCGCTGATCCCCAGCCGCTTCCAGGGACCCCGGTTCAGCCGGATCATAAAGAAGCTGATCCCGGCTCCGTAGAGGAGAACCTCCACCACCGTCATGATCCCGTAGACCCCGCCCAAAAAGAGGGCCGCCGTAAAATAGATCACCTCACTGAACATTTTCAGATACTTATATTCGATCTTGATCCGATCCGCCAGGGAGAAAAGGCAGGCCTCAAACCCCGCCGTCCCAAGACATACCGAAGTGGAAACTGCCCCGCCGAAGGCCCGGCACACATATCCCAAAACCGCACTCACCGTTTTCCAGCCAGCCCCCTCAAAAAGCCAAGGAGTCTGTTCCAGCGCTACCATCCAAAAATTGAGGAAAAAGCCCTGACACAGGATCATCAGGAAAGACCCGATCCCCATATATCGCTTGGCAAAGAGAAACCCCGCCAGCAGCATACTGGTATTAAACACCGTATACACCCCGCCGGGTAGGATCTCCAGCCTCACCGCTATAGCAGTAAACAGGGTATTCATCGCGTCGCTTCCCAACTCATTCCGGGTAAAAAAAGCGGTACCCAGACACATAATGGCCATTCCCGCGAAGTAAATGGGGATCTTCAGCCACAGCTTCGGATATCTCTCCCCGCCCCATCCCGCAGCCCCTTTCCATCCCTTCTTCATCTAAAAAAACGACCACCTTTTCGCAATGTAGCTTTTTGATTTAAATATAGTATATACTACATTTCAGGCCACGTAAATGCACAATCGTTACAATAACAGTATCATTTTTTTGTCGAAAACGCCCATTGTGTCCTCCCGTTCCAGGATGATAAACTGCATAATAAGAGCTTCAAAAAGCAAGGAATCTGAAGGAGCGGAGGCCTCCCCTATGACAAAACATGAACGAATCATTTTAGATAAGCTGACTGAGGATCCCATGCTCTCCCAAAGTGAACTGGCCGCCATGCTAGGCCTCACCCGCTCCTCTATCTCTGTGTATATCTCCCACCTGATGCAGGAGGGCTATATCCGGGGCCGGGGCTATGTGCTGGACAATCAAAAGACCGTCTATGTGATCGGCACCTCCAGCATTGATTACCGCACCGTTGTGGATCAGGATACCCCCCTCTTCTCCAGCCATACCGCCATTGTAGAGGATCAGGAGCTTACCGTCTCCTATGGAGGGATCGCAAAAAATATTGGTGAGAGTATGACCCGTCTGGGCCACAGCATCTCCTGCATCTCCGCCATTGGCTCCGACTCCCTGGGGGGAGAACTTCTCAATGAATACCGGAAGCTGGGCATCAATGTGGACAATATGCTCATTGTCCCCGCCTCCCGGAGCTCCACATACCTGGAGCTCCGATCACTGGATTACTCCCAGGTCATTCTGGGGGCTGCCAATATGAAGCTGCAGCTTCACCTCACCCCCGAATTCCTCACCGAAAAGCGGTATAAGCTCCGCCATGCCCGGGCCATCATCGTGGAGGATTCCGTCCCCGCCGAAACCCTGCAGTATGTCTCCTCCAACTATTCCCCCGTTTTTCTCACCTGCTCCAAGACCACCCGGATCCAGCGGTACGCCTCCTTCCTGGGCCAGTTCAATGGGATGATCGCCAATCTGGAGATCGCCTGCCGCCTCACCCAGCGGGAGCTCCCGGCCCCGGAGGATGACGGCGCCGTCTTTGCCATCACCGCCCAGCTGCGCCGGCAGATCAACGGCCCTCTCCTTCTGTGCTATGGAAGCGACCGCTTTTCCTATATGGGAAACGGGCCCGTCCTTCTCTGCCAATACAGCTCTCCCCACAAAAATTCCGCTCTCTACGCCCACTATCGGGATACGGTAGCCGCCAGCTTCTTTCACTGCCTACTGGAAAAGATGGACGGGGAAGCCCTGCTGAAATGCGCCGCCGCCTGCCGGGATATCTCCGCCCGATCCATCGAACTGACAAACCACCAGCTCTGCCCAGAGCTGATCGCCGATGTTATCTCCGGCAAGACCTTCCATTTTGTCTCCCGCTGACACCACCAAAAAAAGCGACCGGAAACAATGTTTCCGGTCGCTTTTTTGTTGGTTTTTCCTTCACATTACCTGCCCCCAGCAGAGATACCGGTAGCAGAATACACATTGAAGCAGTCCCATTACCGCCGCGAGCGCCGCCGTCCTCCCAGGCTTCCCCTCCAACTCCTCCGCCGCAAAGAAGAAGCAGGGCACGGCGCAGGACAGATACCGCCCGGCGCTGAGCAGCCAGGAAAGGCAATGCGTCAATAAGAAATAGACGAAGGCATAGAGGGTAAACATACTTCTATGCTTTTTCCAGCTTTTCCATAATAGCCAGCCAAATATCGGGAACAGTAGCAACTCCGGGATCCACATCTCCCACCGGGTACTTACCTTGGGCCAGGTAAGCGCATTCTTCGCTAAATACCCCAGCACCTCCGGAAACCATTGGAAGCCCTGGCTCCAATGCTGCTGCATCTCCGCAAACGCAAAGGGGTCTCCGGTCACCCGGTAGTTAAGGGCAAAGTAGACCCCGCTTCCCAAAACAGGCGCCACCAGCATTGGAACCTTTCTCCCCATGCTCCAAAAGGCCTGTTTCCTCTCTCTCCCTTTCACAGCAAGCGGTTTTACTTCACACCACAGCTCCGCACAAGCTGCCCCGATGAGCAGCACTCCCTGCATCCGGGTCATGGCGGCCAGAATCCCCCACGCCGCCGCCCTTCCCCACTGATGCCGCCGGATATGGTAAAGCCCCGCTGCAGTAGTGAGAAGGAACAGGCTCTCCGTCATAATGCCCCCGAAAAAGAAGGAGAACGGAAATGCCCACAGCAGCAAAAGGCTCCTCCTCGCCGCCCCGCCACCATACTCCTCTGCAACCAAGCGGTAGAAGTATACGCTCCCCCAGGCAAAGCATATCCAGCTTACCGCCATCCCCGCCAGGGCCGTATCGGGAATCAGCACTGCCACCCCTCTGGTCAGCCACACATAGAGAGGGTAAAAGACCAAAAACAACGGCCTTCCGTCCTCAATATACCCTCCATATCCCAGTTCAACCAGATGGATATAGTGGGGCGCATCCCAGCGCTGCCACAGCTGCGGCAATCCCTCGATCCCTATTCCCGCACCGGAGAGCAGGTCGTAGAGAACCACACTTCCCACACCCACCGCCACCCGGAAAAGGAGCGCTGCCGCAAACACTTTGATCCATGTCTCCGGCCCGGAGAGCTCCCCCCGCCGCTCCGGCAGAGGGTCAGAAAAAGGACTGGGCAAGCCCAAGCCGCCCTGGGCAAGCCAGCGAAGCACCAGCCCACCAAAAGCTGCCAAAAAGGCGGCTGTCCCTATCAAATTCCAAAATAACATTGTCGTAAACCTCCAGTGCTTTACAGTATACCATAGCCGTCTTTCTATCGCAAATAATTCTCTGTCTTTTTCTCCCATTTGCTGTTGACAAAGCGGTATCAAGATGTTACAATCTGGTTACAAACTTTGAAACATACCTGTAACAATCCAAGGAGGCAGCACATGGCTGACAAGAAGAATGACATCCCCCTGACCTACAAGGGTCACCCCCTTCGCCGAAAGGATAACCTAATCTATTACGGCAGCATGGCCGACAAATACATTATCGCCCTCCAAGTCCTCGCCACCCGAAAGGAAGGGGATATGGACGTAGCCAGTAAGGTTTCCGTCCAGCTTCAGCTCACAGATCCCGACCTGAAGAGCCGGGATCGAGTGGTGAAGAAAAGCGAAAAGGCCAGCCTTTACGACGCCATGGACGTAGGCGCCATCTGGCTGGAGCGGGCCCTGTCCGGAAAGTAATTCCCCCTTACAGAAGTATCAGAGAGAGAAAGGGAGCTGGTACCCATGAATCTGACCAAAAAATTGTTTCGTTCCGCCGCTCTGGGCGCGCTGCTCACCCTTCTCTGTGTTGTCTCCGCTTCCGCAGAAAACCTGGGGGTAGGCACTGTTACCGCCGACGCCCTCCGCCTTCGGGGCGAGGCTGAGGCCGAGAGCTCCATTTTGGCCACCGCCAGCAAGGACGAGGTGGTCGTGGTTCTGGAGGAAGTGGACGAGATCTGGTACAAGGTGGATTATAACACCATTGAGGGTTATATGCTCCAGGAGTTTTTGGAGCTTGCCACCGTGGCCAATACCGATCTGGGCTATGGCCGGGTGATGACCAACGGCGCCACCCTCAACCTTCGCTCCGGCCCCAGCACCGAAGAGGAACAGATCGCCACCCTGCACAGCGGTGACGTGGTCTCTCTGCTGGGAATGGAAAACGGCTGGTTCAAGATCGGCTGGAAGGAGCTGGAGGGTTACGCTTCCAGCGACTATATCACTCCTTGTCTGGACGAGGAGGGCTCCCGGGGAGATCGGGATATTGTAACTCCCGTCACCGAGCAGTTGGTGGAGTATGCCAAGCAGTTCCTGGGCGTTCCCTATGTCTGGGGCGGAAACGGCCCGAAGAGTTTCGACTGCTCCGGCTTTACCAAATATGTATACGCCCATTTTGGCTATGGTCTGAACCGCACCGCCAGCGCTCAGATGAGCAACGGCGTGAAGGTATCCCTTGAGGAGCTTCAGCCCGGCGATCTGGTTTTCTTCAACAATGGCCGGGTTCGCACCTCTGCCTCCCATGTGGGAATGTACATAGGCGACGGCCAGTTCATTCACGCCTCCACCAACCATTACAATGTGGAGATCAGCAATCTCTCCGGCTACTATCTCAACATTTATATCGGCGCCCGCAGGATCGCAAACAACTGAAGCAGGGTTAAATGGGCCGCTATCCCTTAGGGATAGCGGCCTTTTTTCTCCTATACCCGGAAAGCAAAAGTCCCGGCTTATTCAGCCGGGACTTTTCCTATCAATCCTGCTTGGTGTCGTCAGCCAAGGGCTCCACGGGAGCCTGGGGAAGGATCTCAGGGGTCTCCACCTCTGCCTTGGGAGTCTCCTCCACAGTAAAAGCAGGCTCCACGTCGGCATCAACGATATTTCCCTCCGCCTTGATCTCCTCGATGCGATTCTTGTTTTCCTCAATGTTCACCTTGGCGGCGGTGATCTTCTCGCACAGAGCGGTATAGGCTGCCTCAGGAGCCATGCCGCGCTCGGCGTAATAGAGCTTTCCGATCTCAATGTAGGCCTTCTTGATGGCGTCCTCCTCGCCTACATTGGCCAGGTTCAGCTTGGCGATCTCACCCAGCTGCTTGGACTTGTTTACACCGGTCTGGGCCAGATCCTTGGCCTTGTCCTTAATGGTCTCAAAATCAAAAAATGCCATAGGTCATACCTCCTATTATTTTTGGAATCCTGGCTCTATTTTACCTTCTTTTTTCTCCGGGCGCAAGTGAAATCGAAGGAAATTAAAAATCTCTTCATACTTCCCTGCTTCACGCCTCTCCCTCCCCTTCCATACAATGGCTTGGGCGGGCTCCCTGCCCGCCCAAATCGAATGGGAGTGATTTTTATGACCCCTGAAACCTATATGCGCCGCTACCACACCGGCTGCCGCGAGGAGGAGCTCCTCACCGCGGAGGAGCTGTTTCCCGCCTGTCCCTTAACCACCACCGAAGTTGAAGCTGCCGGCTGCAGTTGTCTCAAGGCTGCCCCCGAGCCCGCCCCCACCTGCTGCTGTAAAGCCTCTATGGTGGAGGCCCTGCGGCTGCTCTGCAATGCGGAGCTGGCCACCCTGGTGGATTTTGACTCCTTTTTCTTCCTTACCAGCACCCTGGCTGTCGGCGGCAGCCTGACCGTTCCTGCCGCCGGGGCGGACAACATCAGTGGCCTGGAGGCCTCCTTCCAGCGGTTCTCCCCCTGCAACTGCGACCTGATCGATGTGGGGGGCTCCGCCTATTTCACCACCCCCGGCGCCACCACCCTGGCTCTGGAGGAGGTGGAGCAGCTCTCCCTGCGCTCTGTAAAGGCCCTGGCCTTTGGCCTGACCCTCCCCACTGAGCCTGAGGAAACCGAGGCCACCGTCTACCGCCGGGCATTGCGGCATCTGCGCCGGGCCATCCAGGCCAACGGCGGCACTGTCTCCGGCTGTGGAAGCTGCGGCGCCCACTGTGACTACGACAACTGCTGCTGTGACGAGGGCCTTCTGGCTGAGCTGGCCACCCGTAATCTGAGCCGTCTGGCCACCCTGGGCGTGGGCCCCCTGATCCTGCGGAATGTGACTGTTCTGGGTTCCGTCGGCTCTGCCCTTATCCTAGCGGATGAGACCCTGCGGCGGATCTATTTCGTCTGCGTTTCCCAGGTGGAGGCGCTGGGTTAACAAAGGAAGGTTGCGATTCAGGGACTTCCCTGCCATCGCTTCCACTTATGGCAAAAGCGGAGACGGCAAACGCCGTCCCCGCTACATATCAAAAAAGGTGAGCTGGGTATCCCCATAGGGCCGCTTGGCGGCGGAGATAATATGCTTCATCTCATAGAGAAGTCCCCGCTCTCCACACCGCCGGGAGAAGGCCGCCCACAGCTCCTTTGCCCTGGGACTGACGCACCAGTACCGGTCTCCGTACTGCTTTTCGTACCTCTCCCTCACGCCGGGAAATCGGCGGACAAGCTGTTCATAATAGTAGGCCCGCTGGCGATCCCGTAGGGTCATACCGAAGGCGGGATAGATGAACCGGGCCCCG
>JAAWBD010000009.1 GCA_022792495.1 Oscillospiraceae bacterium | reverse complement strand
GTATCCACCAGGGCCACACCCAAAATCAGCCGCGAACCAGCGCAGCGGATCGCGGCTGAAAGCGAAGAAATTCCCACCACAGCGCAGTTTTCGGCATAGCCGGAAACGAAGCGGCGGTGGGAATTTCTGAGCTGGTGCGGGCATGGGGACTCGAACCCCAACGGATCGCTCCACGAGAACCTAAATCTCGCATGTCTACCAATTTCATCATGCCCGCCTGTGCTCTGCTATTCTACCACACCCGCCCCCCTTTCGTCAATCTCTCCGCACCATGACCGCTTTTCCGCCATAGATTGGAATGACCGGGCTTCCGCCCGGCCAGCCAACTATACGCAAAGGGTGTTATATATGGAACATACTGCTTGTCTCAGCGACCTCCAGCCCGGACAGCGGGGGATCGTGGGGACGTTACATTCCACCGGCGCCATGCGCCGGCGGCTTTTGGACATTGGGCTTGTGGAGAATACTCCGGTAGAATGCCTGGGCCGCAGTCCTGGGGGAGACCCCTCCGCCTTCCTCATCCGGGGGGCCGTCATCGCCATCCGCCGCACCGATGGCCGGGACGTTCTCCTGCGGGAGGGATAGGCCGTGGGCCTCACCCACAGCTCCACCGGCCGGGGAGCTGTGGACAGCCAGCTGGTGATCCGCAGAGAGTCCCCCGCCGACCGGGTCATCGCCCTGGCCGGCAATCCCAACGTGGGCAAATCCACCCTCTTCAACGCCCTCACCGGCATGAACCAGCACACGGGAAACTGGCCGGGCAAGACAGTGACCAACGCCCAGGGCCGCTGTGAGAAGGAGGGCCGGGGCTTTCTGCTGGTGGATCTCCCCGGCACCTATTCCCTCATGGCCCACTCCGCCGAGGAGGAGGTAGCCCGGAATTTCCTCTGCTTCGGCGCCCCCGACGCGGTGGCGGTAGTCTGTGACGCCACCTGCCTGGAGCGGAACCTGAACCTGGTTCTCCAGACCCTGGAGCTCTGCCCCCGGGTGGTGGTCTGCGTAAACCTGATGGACGAGGCCCGGCGGAAGGGGATCCACATCGACCTGAAGCTGCTCTCCTCCCGTCTCGGCGTCCCGGTGGTGGGCACGGTGGCCCGGAAAAAGCGGACTCTCTCCGCCTTCCTCTCCGCCCTGGAGCAGGTCTCCCAGGGGGAGGCTCCCTCCCCCCTTCAGGTCTCCTATCCCCACCGGATCCAGCAGGCCGTGGAGGCTCTCCTCCCCCTCTTCCCCTCCCACTGGAGCGGGAGGCTGAACCCCCGCTGGCTGGCCCTCAAGCTGCTGGAGGGCGACCCCGCCCTCCTCCGGGATATCTCCGCCTACCTGGGGGAGGATCCCACGAAAGACAAGGCCCTTGCCGCCGCCCTCCTGGAGCAGCGGGAGACCCTGGAGCGCTGGGGCTTTGGTGGGGAGCGGTTCCAGGATCTTCTGGTCTCCTCCCTGGTGTCCACGGCGGAAAAGCTCTGCCAGGGCGTCGTCACCGCCCCCGGCAGCGGCTACAGCGCCGCCGACCGGCGGCTGGACCGGATCCTCACCAGCCGGCGCACCGGCTACCCTATCATGATCGCCCTGCTGGCGGCGGTATTCTGGCTCACCATCGTGGGGGCCAACTACCCCTCCCAGCTCCTCTCCGCCGCCCTCTTTTGGCTCCAGGACCGGCTCACCGGCCTTTTCTCCCTCCTCCACGCCCCCGATTGGCTCCACGGGGCCCTGGTGCTGGGGGTCTACCGGGTGCTGGCCTGGGTGGTCAGCGTCATGCTCCCCCCCATGGCCATCTTCTTTCCCCTGTTCACTCTGCTGGAGGACTCAGGCTACCTGCCCCGGATCGCCTACAATCTGGACCGCCCCTTCCGGAAATGCGGCGCCTGCGGCAAGCAGGCCCTCACCACCTGTATGGGCTTCGGCTGCAACGCCGCCGGGGTGGTAGGCTGCCGGATCATCGACTCCCCCCGGGAGCGGCTGCTGGCCATCCTCACCAACAACCTTGTCCCCTGCAATGGCCGCTTTCCCACCCTGATCGCCGTTCTTACCATGTTCTTCGCCGGCACAGCGGGGAGCTCTCTGGGCTCCTCCCTCCTCTCCGCCGCCCTCCTTACCGGTGCCATCCTGCTGGGGATCGGCCTCACCTTCGCCGCCACCAAGCTCCTCTCCACCACGGTTTTGAAGGGCGTCCCCTCCTCCTTTACCCTGGAGCTGCCCCCCTACCGCCGGCCCCAGCTGGGCAAGACCATCCTCCGCTCCATCTTTGACCGCACCCTCTTCGTCCTGGGCCGGGCGGCGGCGGTGGCCGCCCCGGCGGGACTCCTCATCTGGCTCATGGCCAACCTGACAGTGGGGGAGACCACCCTCCTGGCCCACTGCGCCGCCCTCCTGGATCCCTTCGCCCGGCTCATGGGCCTGGATGGGGTGATCCTCCTGGCCTTTATCCTGGGCTTTCCCGCCAACGAGATCGTCATCCCCATCATCCTTATGGCCTACCTCTCCCAGGGCAGCCTCCTGGAGCTGGGCAGCCTTGCGGAGATGAAGGCTGTCTTTCTCCAAAACGGTTGGACCTGGGTGACGGCGGTCAATGTGGCCCTCTTTTCCCTCCTCCATTGGCCCTGCTCCACCACCCTTCTCACCATTCACAAGGAGACCGGGAGCTGGAAATGGACCGCCCTGGCCTTCGCCCTGCCCACCGCCCTGGGGATGGGCGCCTGTATCCTCCTCACCGCCCTGGCCCGGCTTTTCGGGGCGTAGCTCCACAGACGGCCCACCAGAAAACGGTTGCTTTCCGGTGGGCCGTCCAT
>JAAWBD010000094.1 GCA_022792495.1 Oscillospiraceae bacterium | reverse complement strand
CCCAGAAAAGCAGTGATGAAGGATCGGTCCCGCGCAACGCCCATCCGTGAACCGTGTCAGGCGGGGAACCGAGCAGCACTAAGCGGAATCGGACGTGTGCCGCGGGAGCGCCGCTCCTGAGCCGGCTGTCTGGGTAACGGATATAGTCCGGACTTCAAAGGCCGGTGCGCGGTCTTGCCACAGGCCGGAAAAGGGAAGAAGGCCCGGCCTTTCTTCCCTTCTTTTGTTATCGGGGCAGAGAAAGCGGAAGGGTGGGGATGGGGGAGCCTGCAGGGCAAAGGAGCCCTCGGGGCCTGCTGGTATCTGCGGCCTGAGGTTTTCCCTGAACGGGCTGGGAGACATTGAATATTTCTTGGCCGCCGTGCTCTGGCCCCTGGCGGTGAAGCTGTTTCAGTTCCTCGTGGAACCGGGGGAGGAGAAAATAGTTGTACGTTTCCATACACCCAGTTGAAATTCCGGGGGTATAGCAGAAGCACAAAAGCCATCAGAGAAAGAGGTGAACGCCCATGTATCAGGCTCTCTACCGCAAATGGCGTCCCCGCGCCTTCGACGACGTGGTGGGCCAGAGCCATATCACCGATACCCTCAAACGCCAGGTGCAGGAGGATCGGCTCAGTCACGCCTACCTGTTCACCGGCACCCGGGGCACAGGAAAGACCTCCTGCGCCAAGATCCTGGCCCGGGCGGTGAACTGCCAGCATCCCGTGGACGGCAACCCCTGCAATGAATGTCCCGCCTGCAAGGGCATCGAGGACGGCTCGGTGATGGAGGTGCTGGAGCTGGACGCCGCCTCCAATAACGGAGTGGATCAGGTTCGGGCCCTTCGGGACGAGGCCATCTATTCCCCCGCGGCAGTCCGGAAGCGGGTCTATATCGTGGACGAGGTTCATATGCTCTCCACCCCCGCCTTCAACGCCCTGCTGAAGATCCTGGAGGAGCCCCCGGAGCACCTTATGTTCATCCTGGCCACCACCGAGCTCCACAAGGTGCCCGCCACCATCAAATCCCGGTGCCAGCAGTTTGCCTTCAAGCGCCTCTCCCCGGCGGACATCGCCGGGCGGCTGCAGTATGTGGCGGGGGAGGAGGGGATCCCCCTCACCCCCGAGGGCGCCGCCCTTCTCTCCCGCCTGGCCGACGGCGGGATGCGGGATGGCCTGAGCCTGCTGGATCAGTGTGCCGCGGGCCGGGAGGGTCGGCTGGGAGAGGGGGAGATCCTCACAGCCCTGGGCCTGGCGGGAAACCTGGAGACCGCCGCCCTCCTGGGGGAGATCGCCCGCCGGGACACCGGCGCCGCCCTGGAGCGGATGGATCGGCTCTACGCCGCGGGGAAGGACGTGGGGAGCCTTCTGGGAGAGCTTTCCTCCCTGGTGCGGGATCTTCTGATCCGGAAAACCGCCCCCAGAGGCGGGGCGGGACTGATGGCCGGGGGCTATGACGAGCAGACCCTCCGGAGCCTCTCCGAGGCCTTGAATACCCCCCGCCTGGCCCAGCTGCTGGGTCAGCTGCAAAGGACGGGGGCCGACCTGGGCCGCAGCGCCAACCGCCGGGTGGACGCGGAGCTGTGCCTGATCCGGCTGTGTGACGAGAGTCTGGACGACTCCGCTGCCGGCCTCAACGCCAGAATGGCCCGGCTGGAGGAGCTGGCCACCCTGGGCAATATAGCCGTGCCCCCCAAGAGCCCGGCCCAGCCGGTGCAGAAAAAGGAGGCGGCCCCGGTAGTTTCACCGGAGGAGCCTCCGGAAAATCACCTCCAGGAGCCTGCCCCCGAGGCGCCTCCGGAGGAGGCGCCTCCCTGGGGCATGGAGTCCCCTCCCCCTGTGGAGGCGCCCCCCGCCCCGCCGGTTCGGGCGGCGGCGCCCCCTGCGCCCCCGCGGCGAGAACCGCCGGCGGCTCCCCCGGTGCAGAGAACGGCCCCGGTCTCGGGAGGCTTTTGGCCCGGCCTGATAGAGGCGCTCCGGGGCCGGATCCCCATGGGGGAGTATAGCTTTCTCTCCAACCCCTCCATGGTGGGGGGGAGCGTTGAGGGCTCAGTCCTGACCCTGTGGGCCCAGAGCGATTTTGTGAAGAACATGATCTCCCGGCCGGGGATTTTAGCCACGGTGGAGAAGGTGGCCCAGGGACAGCTGGGGCTGTCCCTCCGGGCGGTAGTGACGGTGGGGGCTCCGCCTTCTCCGCAAGAGCCGATCCCTTCCGCCCCAGGGGCGGAGCCCTCTCCGGCGGAGGGGGAGGAGCACGACAAATTAGACGATCTGCTGGCCTTTGGACAGCAGTTTGGGGACATTATTACCGAGGAGTGAAAAGATATGGCAAAGGGCTTTAACAGCCGCGGCATGGGCGGTTTCGGCGGCATGGGCGGCGGCATGAACATGAACATGATGAAGCAGGTCCAGAAGATGCAGCAGGACATGGCAAAAATGCAGGAGGAGCTGGCGGCCAAGACCTACACCGCCGCCGCCGGCGGCGGGATGGTGACGGCGGAGGTCAACGGGCAGAGACAGTTGCTGTCTGTAACTATCGACCCTGAGGCGGTGGATCCCGAGGATGTGGAGATGCTTCAGGATATGGTGGTGGCCGCTGTCAACGAGGCCATGCGCACCGCCGAGACCGACGCCGCCGACTCCATGGGGAAGATCACCGGCGGGCTGGGCCTGGGGATTTGATTGTAACCGTTTTGTAATAACTCGTAACTTTTTTGTAACCGGATAATAGGAGGGAAATTGCTGTGGGCGCGTCGAAGGTTTATTTTACGGATTTTCATGTGAATGTGGGCACCAGCCAGCTGGATAAGCTGACCCGGCTTTTGGACAAGGCGGGGCTGGGTGAGATCGATCTGGAGAAGAAATTTGTCTGTATCAAGATGCATTTTGGAGAGCCGGGAAATCTTAGCTTTCTGCGGCCCAACTATGCCAAGACGGTGGCCGACTATGTGAAGGCCCGGGGAGGGATCCCCTTCCTGTGCGACTGCAATACCCTCTACATCGGGCGGAGGAAGAACGCCCTGGAGCATCTGGACGCGGCCTATGAGAACGGGTTTTCCCCCCTGTCCACCGGCTGTCAGGTCATCATCGGCGACGGGCTGAAGGGGCTGGACGATGTGGAGGTTCCCGTGGTGGGGGGAGAGTACATCAAAACGGCAAAGATCGGCCGGGCGGTAATGGACGCGGACGTGTTCATCTCCCTGACCCACTTTAAGGGCCATGAGCAGGCCGGCTTTGGCGGAGCCATCAAGAACATCGGCATGGGCTGCGGAAGCCGGGCGGGAAAGATGGAGCAGCATATGGCGGGCAAGCCGGTGGTGGACACCCCCAGGTGCGTGGGCTGCCGCCAGTGCGCCAAGCAATGCGGGCAGGAGGCCATCTCCTACGGCGGCGACGGGAAGGCGGCCATCGACCACGACAGGTGCGTGGGCTGCGGCCGGTGCATCGGAGCCTGTAACTTCGATGTGATCTCCAATCCCAGCTGGGACAGCGTGAAGATGCTTAACCGGAAGATGGCGGAGTACGCCAAGGCGGTGGTGGACGGGCGGCCCTGCTTCCACATCAGCCTGGTGAAGGATATCTCCCCCAACTGCGACTGCCACGGGGAGAACGACGTGCCCATCCTGCCCGACATCGGGATGTTCGCCTCCCTGGATCCGGTGGCCATTGACCAGGCCTGCGCCGACGCCTGCATGGCCCAGGAGCCCATCCCCGGAGCCCAGCTCCACCGGCAGATGGGGAGGAAGGATTTTGTGGATCACCACGACCATTTTGAAAATACCACCGAGGGAAGCGAATGGAAGTCCTGCCTGGAGCACGGGGAGAAGATCGGCCTGGGCACCCGGGAGTACGAGCTGGTCAAGCTGTAAATAATATCCCGGTGAGCAGCCGGGCGCAGAAGCGGAAGCCGCAGAGGAAGCCGGCGTCGCCCAGCAGGGAGTTCATGGCGTTGGCGGCGGCTTCAAAGCGCAGATAGGCCTTGTCCCCATCCGGGCCGAGGGAGGCCTCCAGCTGCCGGGTGGCGGCCTCCAGCTGTGTGTTCAGAACGGTATATTGGGGCATACTGCGAAGCTGGATGGACAGGGCGGAGTCTAAGCCGGGCCACTCAAGCAGAAGGTTATAGAGCATATCGTTCACATTAACAGCTCCTTTTCGAAGTTAATCTTCGCATATTATATTCGAAGATTAACTTCGTGTCAAGGGGGAGGAGGCACTTTATGGCTGCTTTTGGAGAAAGACTGAAGGAAGAGCGTGAAAAAGCAGGAATAAATCAGGAGGATATGGCGAAGATGCTTGGAGTAACGCCCCGTGCCTATCAGATGTATGAATATGGGGAGGGGTACCCCAGGTTTTTGAAGCTGATTGCCCTGGCGGATCGTTTTGACGTGTCCCTGGACTATCTGGTGGGGCGTTCCGATATTCGGGAGCGCCGCTGAAATCAAGTTGGGAGGAAGAGAAGGTATGGAGCTGAAGGAGATATTGAGCCACTGTGACCACACCCTTTTGAAGCAGGACTGCACCTGGGAGCAGATCAAGGAGGTCTGCGACGACGGGGTGAAGTATGGCTGCGCCAGCGTATGCATCCCGCCCTGCTTTGTGCGGCGGGCCAACGAGTATCTGGGGGATAAGCTGAAGGTCTGCACCGTCATCGGCTTCCCCAACGGGTACTCCACCCCCGCGGTCAAGGCCTTTGAGGCGGAGAACGCAGTGCGCCACGGGGCGGACGAGATCGACATGGTGATCAACATCGGCTGGGTGAAGGACAAGCGGTGGGACCGGCTGTTGGGGGAGATCCAGGATGTGAAGGCGGCCTGCCGGGGAAGGATATTGAAGGTCATTATCGAGACCTGCCTGCTCACCGACGAGGAGAAGATCAAGATGTGTGAGATCGTCACCCAGGCGGGGGCGGACTATATCAAGACCTCCACCGGCTTCTCCACCGCCGGGGCCACCCGGGAGGATGTGAAGCTGTTCAAGGAGCACGTGGGGCCCGGGGTCCGCATCAAGGCGGCGGGGGGGATCGCCTCGGTGCAGGACGGGGAGGACTTTATCGCCCTGGGGGCCGACCGGCTGGGGACCTCCCGGCTGGTAAAGATCGCCAAGGGAATGAAGGGCGAGGGGTACTGAGAAGAGAAAGGAAAGGGGCCGCGCTGTACGGGTACAGCGCGGCCCCTTTTTTAAGCGGGGAGCCGCCGGGAGGCGGCGGCCATGGATGTAAAGGGGAATAGCTTGATGGATAGGAGACATGCCTGGGGGATGGGGGGATTTTGGCTTTTCTTGCGGGGGAGTTTGTGGTACAATAGAGGGGATCATGAATAAGGGAGGAGAAGGATCTTATGTGGGCAGAGGAGAGCGTATTCTATCACATTTATCCCCTGGGCTTCTGCGGGGCGCCGGAGGAGAACGATGGGGTTTTGCGCCACCGGCTTGGCAAGGTGGGGGATTGGGTGGAGCATATGGAGAAGCTGGGGGTCAACGGGCTTTATCTGGGGCCGGTGTTTGACAGCGACCGCCACGGGTACGACACCCGGGACTACCGGAGGGTGGATCCCCGGCTGGGGGATAACGGGGATCTGAGGGGGCTGGTGGAGAGGCTCCACGGCCGGGGGATCCGGGTGATCCTGGACGGGGTATTCAACCATGTGGGACGGGGGTTCTGGGCCTTCCGGGACGTGCAGGAGAGGCGGTGGGACTCCCCCTATAAGGATTGGTTCCACATCAGCTTTGAGGGCAACTCCAACTACGGCGACGGGTTCTGGTACGAGGGGTGGGAGGGGCATTTCGAGCTGGTGAAGCTGAACCTGCGGAACCCGGCGGTGGTGGACTACCTGCTGGATACGGTGAGGTTCTGGGTGGAGGAATTCGGCATCGACGGGCTGCGGCTGGACGTGGCCTATAGTCTGGAACCGGACTTTCTGCGGCGGCTGCGGGGGTTCTGCGATGGTCTGAAGCCGGACTTTTTCCTGGTGGGGGAGACCCTCCACGGGGATTACAACCGGTGGGTGGGGGAGGGACTGCTCCACTCCTGCACCAACTATGAGTGCTATAAGGGGCTTTGGTCGGCCCTGAACTCCATGAACCTGTTTGAGATCGTCCACTCGCTGAAGCGGCAGTTTGGGCCTGAGGGGTGGACGCTGTACAAGGGCAAGCATCTGATGTGCTTTGGAGACAACCACGACGTGACAAGGGCGGCCAGTATTCTGCAGAATGAAGGCCACCTGCCCCTTCTCTATGGGATGCTCTTTGGGATGCCGGGGATCCCCTGCGTGTACTACGGCAGCGAGTGGGGGGCCAAGGGGGAGAAGAGCTGGGGGGATCCGGCCCTGCGGCCCAGCTTTGAGGCCCCGGAGTGGAATGGGCTCACCGACGCCATCGCCGCCATGGCCCGGGCCCACCGGGACAGCGAGGCATTGTGCTGGGGGGATTTCACCGACCTGGTGCTGACCAACAGGCAGACCGTGTTCCAGCGCAGAAGTGAGCACGAGCGGGTGCTGGTGGCGGTAAACGCCGATTCGGAGCCCTACGTGGCCCACTTTGACGCCGGCTGCGGCCGGGGGGTAGACCTGATCACAGGGAAGGAGCACGACTTCGGCGGGGGAAGCGAGCTGCCCCCGTACAGCGTGTTCTTCTGGAAATGCGAGTAAAAAGAAAAGGAAGCCCTCCGGCGAAGCCGGACGATCGAAACAGGCCGCCCCAGGCGGCCACAGAATAACAGCTTTTTCATTTTTCACTTTTTTTAGAAGGGGGCTGTGCTGTGCTCAAGCTGATACTGGGGAGGGCGGGGACTGGGAAGTCCACCCTTATTTTGAACCGGATGGCCGAGGGGGTCAAAAGCCGGGGCCAGGTGCTCATCGTGCCGGAGCAGCACTCCCACGACGCGGAGCGGCGGCTGTGCGCCGTGGCGGGGAACTCGGTGAGCCTGGGGGCGGAGGTGCTGTCCTTCACCCGGCTGGCCAGCCGGGTGTTCTCGGTGGCGGGGGGGCTGGCGGAGCCCACCCTGGATCCGGGGGGACGGCTGCTGCTGATGGACGTGGCCCTGCGGTCGGTGGCGGACCGGCTGAAGGTGTACGCCCGGCCCTCCCGCCGGCCCGCCTTTTTATCCCAGCTGGCGGCCACGGTGGACGAGTGCAAGGCGGCCGCCATCTCCCCGGGGAAGCTGTTGGAGGCCTCAGAGGCCATCGGGGGGGAGACGGGGGACAAGCTCTATGACCTGTCCCTGATCTGCGGGGCCTACGAGGCCTACTGCCAGCAGAGGGGAGCCGATCCCCGGGATCGGCTGACCAAGCTGGCCCAGGCACTGGAGGAGTGCCCCTGGGGGGAGGGGAAGGATCTTTACCTGGATGGCTTCACCGACTTTACCGCCCAGGAGCGGCAGGTGCTGGAGAGGCTGCTGGAGCAGGGGGAGAGTGTGACGGTGGCCCTGACCTGTGATGGGCTGGAGGGGGAGGAGACGGATGTGTTTGCCCCCGCCCGGCGGACGGCGGGGCAGCTGACGGCCCTGGCCCGGAGAGCCGGGGTGGGGGTGGACGTGGAGGTGCGGCGGGAGAGGGCCCCGGCGGCGGAGGGGCTCCGGCTGGTGGAGGAGGGGCTGTTTGAGCCTGTATGCCAGCCTGTGGCCGGGAGCCCCGGAGGGGTGGAGCTCTACCGGGCGGTATCCCCCTGGACGGAGGTGGAGCGGGCCGCGGCGGAGCTGCGGCGGCTGAGCCGGGAGGAGGGCTGGCGCTGGAGGGAGATGGCGGTGACCGCCCGGAGCATGGAGGTCTACGGGCCCCTTATCTCCCTGATCTTCCCCCGGTATGGGGTGCCGGTGTTTCTGGCCCGGATGGAGGATGTGCTCCAGAAGCCTATTTTGACCCTGGTCACCGGGGCGCTGGAGATCGTGGCGGGGGGATACCGGTATGAGGACGTGTTCCGGTACCTGAAAACCGGGCTGGCCGGAGTGGAGCCGGGGGATGTGGACCGGCTGGAGAACTATGTGCTCAAGTGGGAGCTGCGGGGGAACGCCTGGAGCCAGAAGGGGGCATGGGACAAGCATCCGGGAGGCTACGGCCTGGAGTGGAGCCAGGGGGACCGGGAGATGGTGGCGGAGCTGGACGCCCTGCGCCGGAGGATCGCGGAGCCCCTGGAGAGACTGCGGCTGTGCCGGGAGAAGACCGGGACGGGGCTGGCCCTGGGGCTGTACCGCTTTTTGGAGGAGCTGGGGCTGGCCGGGCGGCTGGTTCAGCGGGCGGAGGAGCTGCGCCAGGCGGGGCAGGCGGCCCTGGCGGCGGAGTATGAACAGCTGTGGCAGATTTTGTGCGCCGCGCTGGAGCAGTGCGCAGAGCTGCTGGGGGAGATGGCTATGGACTGGGAGGAGTTCTCCCGGCTATTCTCCCTGGTGCTGGGCCAGTATCAGGTGGGAGCCATCCCGGTGTCTTTGGACCGGGTGACGGTGGGGGAGATGCCCCGGCTGGCCCACAAGCACTGTAAGGTACTGTACATTCTGGGGGCGGACGACGGGCTGATCCCGGCGGCGGCGCCCTCCCCGGGGCTATTGGGGGACGAGGACCGGGCCCTGCTGGCCGGGCTGGGGCTGGAGACCGCTCCGCGGCTTACGGATAAGCTGTGGCGGGAGATGACCATTCTGTACGAGACCTGCGCCCTGCCTTCGGATCGGCTGGTGGTGAGCTGGCCCGGGATGGGAATGGGGGGGGAGGAGCGGAGGCCTTCCCTGCTGGTGCGGAGACTGCGGGAGCGGTTTCCCGAGCTTGCGTTGCTGGATGAACGGAGGCTGGGGGAGGGGTTTCGGCTCTCGGCGCCCCGGCCTGCCCTGGAGGCGGCGGGGCGGAGCCGGGAGGCGGCCCGGGCGCTGAGGCAGCTGCCGGAATACGCCCCCCTGGTGGAGCGGATGGAGCGGGCGGCCGGCATGGAGCGGGGGAGCCTGACCCGGCCGGCGGTGGAGGCCCTGTATGGAAAGCGGGTGCCCATGTCCGCCTCCCGGATGGACAGGTATAAGTCCTGCCATTTCTCCTATTTTATGCAGTACGGGCTGAAGGCCAGGGCCAGGAAGCCCGCCGGGTTCCAGGCCCCGGAGTACGGAACCTTTGTCCACTATGTTTTGGAGCACATCCTCCGCCAACGGGAGGGGAGGGGGATCCCCACCCGGGAGCAGGTGTCGGCGGTGGTGAAGGGGTATGTGGAGGAGGAGCTGGGGGGACTGGCCGGGGAGACCCCCCGGTTCCGGTATCTGTTCCGGCGGCTGGAGAAGTCGGTGTACGCTGTGGTGAAGAATGTGTGCGAGGAGCTGGAGAGCTCTGATTTTACGCCTATCGCCTTCGAGCTGGGTTTCGGGAAGGGGCAGGAGCTGCCTCCGGTGGAGCTGGAGCGGGACGGGGTGACCCTGTCGGTGACCGGGTTTGTGGATCGGGTGGACGGCTGGGAGAAGGATGGAAAGCTCTACCTGCGGGTGGTGGACTATAAGACGGGGCGGAAGAGCTTTGACCTTACCGACGTGTGGAATGGGCTGGGGCTGCAGATGCTGCTCTATCTGTTCACCCTGAAGGAGGAGGGGAGGGCCCTTTTCGGAAAGGAGATCGTCCCGGCGGGGGTGCTGTATCTTCCGGCCCGGGAGGCCCTGGGGGCCGGGAGCCGGGCCATGGGGGAGGACGAGCGGCAGAGGGCGGTGGACAAGCAGCTCTGCCGCAAGGGGCTGGTACTGGGGGAGGAGGACGTGCTGGAGGCCATGGAGCACGCCGAGGGGGGTTACCGGTTTTTGCCGGTGCGGCTTCTCGCCAAGGGCGGGGTATCCGGGGAGGCGCTGGTGAGCGCCGAGCGGCTGGGGAAGCTGGAGCGGCACACCCGGCGGGCCCTGGGGGAGGTGGCGGCCGAGCTGGCCGCGGGGAACATCGCCGCCGACCCCTTCTGGCGGGGGCCCCAGCAGAACGCCTGTATGTGGTGCGACTACGCTGCCGCCTGCCAGTTCCGGGAGGGGAAGGGGGGGGACAGGAGACGGTGGCTTTCCAAGGTGGACGCGGAGGAGTTCTGGGAGGGGATGGAATGATGCGCCACCCCCTTTTCCCTATGGGGCAAAAGGGGCGGTAACATTCCCGAAGGGAGGCTCGGTGGAGTGGAAAAGAGGATAAAAGAGCGTCCGGTGCTGAGCTGTGTGATCCTTTTCTGCCTCTGCGGGGCGGCCAGATGGATCGAGTATTTTGTCATAAGGACGGATGCGACCATCCTTTCGGAAAATTTCCTGCATAAGGTTTTCGGAATCGCGGTTTTGACGGTGGTTCTCCGTATGCTGCACAGTGGCTGGGGGGATATTGGCCTGGGAAGAACTGGGGCGGCGTCTGGTATCGGGAAAGGGCTGCTGCTGGGGGGAGGCTGTTTTTTGCTCGCCTATCTCGTGGAAGCCCTGATCCTGTATCAAGCCAATGGGTCGGTATCCTTCGCGTTCTACGTGAGCGGCTTTTTGCTCGGCGGGGAAACGGCAAGGCAGGATGGACTTCTCTTTTTTGTCCTGTGCATCCTGTTCAACCTGATAAATGTCTGGATGGAGGAGGGGGTGTTCCGGGGCCTTTTCATGAAGCTCCTGGCTGAAAAACAGTCCTTTATAGATTCTGCCCTTTTTATCGCGTTTCTATTTGGAATCTGGCATTGGGTCATGCCCATGAGAGATCATGTGGAAGGGAGGATATCCCTTGCCAATTTGCTGGTCATGGGGGCTGGATATATCCTGCTGGCCGGGATCATGAGCATAAAATGGTCGCTTCTGTACAGGATGACGGGTACGCTGTGGATGGGACTTGGCGATCACCTGTTCAACAACGCCGTTGCCGCAAATATGCTCCATGTGATCTCGCTGGGGGAAGCGGACAGTATGCAGATCGTGAGGATCCTTGTTGGGCAGTCACTGTCATTTTTCCTGGTGGCGCTCTATTATAGAAAAAGGGAGAAAAGCATTTTCTGAAGGGAAAGGAGGGGTTTCCATGGCGTTTCAACTGACTCCGGAGCAGCATACTGCGGTCTATGACCGGGGGGGCGGGCTGCTGGTATCGGCCGCCGCCGGGTCAGGAAAGACCCGGGTGCTGGTGGAGCGGCTGCTGGCCTATGTGGAGGAGGGATATGACGTAGACCAGTTCCTGGTCATCACCTACACCAAGGCCGCCGCCGCTGAGCTGCGGGGGCGGGTGGTGGCGGAGATCGCCGACCGGCTGGCCGGGGAGCCCTCCAATGCCAAGCTGCGGCGGCAGGCCACCCTGGTCTATAAGGCCCAGATATCCACCATCGACGCCTTCTGCGCCCAGTTCCTCCGGGAGGAGGGGCACCGGCTGGAGCTGGATCACGATTTCCGGCTGTGCGATGAGAACGAGGGGGCCGTCCTGCTGAGGGAGGCTCTCAACGAGGTGCTGGACAAGCGGTATGAGACCATTACGGCCGGCAGCGATTTTGCCCTTTTGGTGGACACCATGTCCGCCGGGCGGGATGACAGCCGGCTGATGGAGATCGCCCTGGATGTGCGGGGGCGGATCCAGAGCCACCCGGCTCCGGAGCGGTGGCTCCGGGAGCAGGAGGAGGTCTTTGCCCTGGAGGGGGTCGCCGACGCGGGAGAGACCCCCTGGGGGAGGCTGCTGCTGGCCGACGCCAGGCGCCAGGCCGACTACTGGGCGGGGCGGATGTTGGGGCTGCTAGAGCTGGCGGAGGGGGACGAGGCGCTGGAGAAGGCATACAGCCCCAGCATTCAGGCCACTATGAACGCTCTGCTGGCCCTCTCGGCCGCTACCCAGGAGGGCTGGGATGAGACGGTAGAGAAGATGGGAGGGGTGGCCTTCTCACGGCTGGGCCCAGCCCGGAATGTGGAGGACGAGGAGGCCCAGGCCAGGATCAAAACCCTGCGGGATCAGTGCAAAAGACGGATGGAGAAGCTCTCCGCCCTCTTTGCCGACACCTCTGAGGGGCTTTTGGAGGATATGGGGGCGGTGTACCCCGCCATCCGGGGGCTGTTTGCCCTGGTGGGGGATCTGGAGGAGGCCTACACCACCCTGAAGCGGCGGCGGGGGGTGCTGGATTTCTCCGATCTGGAGCACCTTACCGCCCGGCTGCTGGTGGGGGAGGACGGGCGCCCCACCGATCTGGCCTGCCGGTGGGGCGGGCGGTACCGGGAGGTGATGGTGGACGAGTATCAGGACACCAACGCCGTTCAGAACGCCCTTTTCGACGCTCTGTCCGGAGGGGGGAGAAGCCTTTTTATGGTGGGGGATGTGAAGCAGTCCATCTACCGGTTCCGGCTGGCCGATCCCACCATCTTTTTGAGGAAATATCTTGCCTATAAGCCGGTGGAGCAGGCGGGGGCGGGGGAGCTCCGGCGGGTGCTGCTGTCCCGGAATTTCCGATCCCGGCCCCAGGTGCTGGAGGGGGTGAACTACCTTTTCCGGGCGGTGATGAGCGAGACCTTTGGAGAGATGGCCTATGCGGACGCGGAGGCTCTGATTCCCAGGGAGGAGCCCTTTCCAGGCCGGGGGGAGGACTATGCCCTGGAGCTGGATCTGCTGGACGGCTCCCAGGTGGAGGAGGAGGGGCCCAGGACTCCCCGGGATCTGCTGGAGGCCCGGTTTGTGGCGCAGAGGATCGGACGGCTGCTGGAGGAAGGCTTCTCTGTGGCCGACGGGGAGGGGGGACTGCGGCCTGCTCGGCCGGAGGATGTGGTGATCCTTCTCCGCTCCCCGGGCTCGGTTCTCCACCACTATGCCGGAGCCTTAGGGGAGCGGGAGATCCCCTGGTCGGCCGAGGGGGCGGGGGACTTCTTCGCCGCCACCGAGATCCAGGTGGCCCTGTCCATCCTGCGGATCATCGACAATCCCCGACAGGACGTGGCCTTGATCGCCGCCCTGCGCTCGGCGGTGTATCTCTTTTCCGCCGACCGGCTGGCCCAGATCCGCTCTGCCGCCCCGGGGGAGGATTATTACACCGCCCTTACCCATGCGGAGGGGGAGGATGTGGAGGAGTTCCTGGGGGAGCTGGAGGCCCTGCGCCGGCAGGCGGTGGACGAGAGCTGCGCCGACCTTGTGTGGCAGGTCTATGACAGGACGAATCTTCTGGGGATCTACGGGGCCATGGACGAGGGGGAGACAAGGAGGGCCAACCTCCTTCTGCTGGCTCAGTTGGCCCGGGAGTTCGAGGGGGCGGGACACCGGGGATTGTTTGGGTTTCTGGCCTACCTCCGGCAGCTGGAGGAGGAGAAGCGGCCCTTGGCCTTGCCCGGGGTGGGCGGCGCGGGGGGCGGAGTGAGGATCATGAGCATCCACCGCTCCAAGGGGCTGGAGTTCCCGGTGGTGATCCTGGCGGGGCTCTCCCGGCAGCTGAACAAGACCGACATGACCCAGCCCATGCTCTTCCATGTCCAGCTGGGGCTGGGGCCCAAGCGGCTGGATCTGGAGCGGATGGTGGAGTATCCCACCCTGGCCCGGCAAGGGGTGGGGAAGAAGATGGAGTACGAGCTTGCCGCTGAGGAGCTGCGGCTGCTCTATGTGGCTATGACCCGGGCCAGGGAGAAGCTGATCATGACCTGCGCCCTTACCCGGGGATGGCGGGAGGTGGAGAAGCTGCTGCCCTCGGCCGGGGTTCCCGTGGAGCCCCAGGCGCTGCTGGACTGCCTCACCCCTGCCCAGTGGGTGCTGCTGCCCGCTCTGGCCCGGCCGGAGGCGGAGGGTTTGCGGGACGGGGTGTTCCAGCCCATGGTGGCCCCCGGGACGGAGTTTGGCGCTCCCTGGGACATCCGGTGGGTGGATGCGGCCCCCTTTGTGGAGGCGCCTAGAGGGCGGATGGATGAGGCTCCGGCAGCGGAGGGGAAGGTGGATCCGGAAGCGTTGGCGGAGGCCTTCCGCTGGGTCTATCCCTATGCTGGGGAGGTGGAGCTGCCTTCCAAGCTCACCGCTACCCAGCTCAAGGGGCGGGAGCTGGACGAGGAGGCGGCCCAGGAGGCCCCCCGGCCCCCCAGCCCGCCCCGGTTTGACAGGCCCCGGTTCGCCGCGGAGCGGCTGGGGCTCACCCCGGCGGAGAAGGGCACCGCCCTCCACCTGGTGATGCAGTACATCGACTTTGACCGCTGCGGCAGCGTGGCGGGGGTGGAGGAGGAGATCCGGCGGCTTGTGGAGGAGCGGTTCATTACCCCCCAGCAGGCCCAGGCGGTGGAGGGGGAGAAGGTCTGCGCCTTCTTCGCTTCGGAGCTGGGGCGGCAGGCCATGGGCTCCGGGACGCTGCGGCGGGAGTTCAAGTTCTCGGTGCTCTCCCCGGCGAAGCGCTATTATCCCCAGGCGGGCCAGGGGGAGCAGGTGCTTCTCCAGGGGGTGGTGGATTGCTACTTTGAGACGGGGGCGGGGATCACCGTGGTGGACTTCAAGACCGACCAGGTGTACGGAGAAAGGCTTTTGGAGCGGGCGGAGGAGTACCGCCCCCAGCTGGAGGCCTACGGGGAGGCCCTGGGGGAGATCACGGGGAAAGCGGT
>JAAWBD010000093.1 GCA_022792495.1 Oscillospiraceae bacterium | reverse complement strand
TCTACGCCTTCTCCAGCGGCATCAACCTGATCCTTATCATCACCATCCTCATATTCAACACCCTGGTCAACAAGCTCACCGGAGCCAGTCTGGACGAAGGGATAGGAGGGAATTAACCATGCCGAAAATCGAACTGACCCACGTGACCAAGCGGTGGGATAAATTCTACGCCGTGGACGACCTGAACCTGACCATTGAGGACAACGCCTTCGTGACCCTCCTGGGCCCCTCAGGCTGCGGCAAGACCACCACTCTGCGGATGATCGCCGGGCTGGAGACCCCCACCTCGGGCCGTATCACCATCGGTGACCAGGTGGTCTTTGACTCGGAGGCGGGCATCAACATCCCCGCCAACAAGCGGAAGGTAGGCTTCCTGTTCCAGAACTACGCCCTCTGGCCCAATATGACGGTCTACCAGAACATTTCCTTCGGCCTGACCAACGTGAAGGAGGCGCTGCCCAAGATCGACCTGGAGGCCCGGAAGGCCGCCGCCCTCCTCCACGCCCTCCAGCGCCCTGACGACGTGGTAAAGACCATCCAGGAGTGCGTGGATAAGAAGGGCAAGCTGGATGAGAACAAGGCCCATATCAAGCTCATCGACCGCTACGAGATCTCCCTCTACACCGCCAAGGAGCTCATGGGCTGCAAGCTCCAGGACTCCATGGAGCCCGCCACCGTGGCCAAGGCCAAGATCTCTGAGCTGGAAAAGACTCTGGCCGCGGCCAGGCAGAAGTGCGCCGCCGAGGGCTGCGAGCTCTCCGAGGATTTTACCTACCTTAAGAATGGAAAGCCCGTCACCTCGGTGCGGAAGCTGTCCAAGGAGGAGATCGACCTGTCGGTGCGCCGGGTGGCCCGGATCGTGAAGATCGGCATGTTCATGGATCGCTATCCCGCCGAGCTCTCCGGCGGCCAGCAGCAGCGGGTGGCCATCGCCCGGACCCTGGCCCCCGAGCCTGCGGTACTCTTCATGGACGAGCCCCTGTCCAACCTGGATGCCAAGCTCCGCCTGGAGATGCGCTCCGAGCTCCAGCGCCTCCACCTGGAGACCGGCTCCACCTTTGTCTACGTCACCCACGACCAGATGGAGGCCATGACCCTGGCCACCAAGATCTGTCTCATTGACAACGGTGTCCTCCAGCAGTACGACGCCCCCCTCACAGTCTACGGCCGGCCCAACAACACCTTCGTGGCCGACTTCGTGGGCAACCCGGCCATCAACTTCATGGACGCCAAGGGCGCCCAGAATCCTGACGGCTCCGTGGCCCTCACCCTTCTGGACGGCCTCCGGGCCACCTTTACCCCCGCCGCCCCCCTGGATCTGAAGGCTTGGTTTGCCCAGACCGACGCCGCTGCGGAGGCCGTAAGGGCCGCCGAGGCGGAGAAGGCCAAGAGTAAGGGCCACGTGGAGAAGGGGAACAAGGACGTTCTCTTCCGCCACCACATTGCCAAGGTGGACGAGGAGGAGGACTTTGGCGACGAGGTGGAGCTCACCGACGAGGATTTCGTGGTGGGCGTCCGTCCCGAGTTTCTGGAGCTCTCGGAGCAGGGGGCTCTGGAGGGGGAGATCTACTCCGCCATGCCCACGGGCATGGAGACCACGGTGAAGGTCAGGGTGGGGGATTACCTTCTCACCGGCGTGGTATTCGGCGGCGTTCTTTACCGCATCGGCCAGAAGATCAAGCTGGACTTCAAGGGGGGGGAGCTGGTTCTCTTCAGCCGCAAAAACGGCCGCCTTATCACCCAGGGCTCCCTGAAGCTTCAGTAAAGCATAGCGCAAAAGGGCGGGCCGCCAAAGCGGCCCGCCCTTCCCCATATTCGCCGATTCCCCTGATCCCTTGGCAGGGGAGGCCTTCCTGACCGCCCGGCCCTTGTCCTTTGTGGGGCGCGGCGGTTTTTTTTCTTTTGCTGTGGCGCGGTATTTTGTTTTTCCAAACGCGGTCATAGGTGCCTCAGATTGACCCGGTACTCCCGCAGGTCATCCTCCTTTCCGCTTTCGATGATCTTGTCAAGGGCTGTGGACAGAGCCTCCCTGTCCTCCGGCAGCTTCCCTTGAAGCTGGATCGCGTTGGAAGCCCCCAATGCGGCAAATTCAGTGGGGATCTCCAGGTTTTCAAGCAGGGTGCGGATCTCCCTGTATTTTTCCATCTCCCCTTCCTCCTGCCAGCTGCCGCGCCAGATCTCCTGATAAAGCTCAGAATCCGGGTAAATGGTCAGCATATTGACGCCTATGAGGGTTGGGTGAAGCTGGTTGCAGATCCCGGCGGTGGCCCGTGCCCCCGCCTCGCCCCGGCCTGCGCCGGAGACCCCGGCCAGATAGAAGAAGCTATAGTGGATCCCGGCCCGGTCCAACCGCCGGCATTGGGTCACGATATCAGCGGCGGTATAGCCCTTGTTCATGAATCGCAGGGCCTCCTCATCGCCGGTTTCTATTCCGATGGTCAGCCCGTCATATCCGGCCCGGTGGAGGGAGGCCAATTCCTCCTCTGATTTCAATGTAATATCCGTGATCCTTGCAAAGCAGCCAATGGTTTTGACCGAGGGGATATATTCCCGGATCAGGTGGGCGATCTCCATAAGCCGCTCATATTTCAATACAAAAGGGTTTGCCCCGGTCAAAAAGACCCTCTGGATACGCTCCGGCCTGGGCAGCCCCTGCAAGCGGGCCGACAGCATGGCCATGGGGTCTGTGCTCCAAAGCTGGGCCTCCCGCAGGTCGCTCTCCACATCCTCCAGGGGGGACATTCTGAATTGGAAGGGCAGGTCGTGGTAGAGGGTACAGAATTTACATTTGTGGTGGGTGCAGCCCGCCGTTACCTCCAGCAGCAGCGAGGAAGCCTCATAGGGCGGCCTCCATATGGTTCCGGTGTAGTGCATGGGAAAACCTCCTTGCTTTTTTTGCCATTATAGCATGGCACATGGAAAATAAAAGTACTGTACTTTTTTGCAGTACCTTGTTTTTTGACGTGGGTCTGATATAATGCCCTCAGGAGGTCATGAAGCATGAGAAAAACAGAGGCGGCGGTCCAACGCTGCAAAACCATGTCCACCCTCCAAAGGATCCTGGGGGGCAAATGGAAGCTGGAGATTCTTTACTATATCGCCTTCTATGACATTCACCGGTTTGGAGAGCTTCGCCGCCAGCTGGGAGAGATCACGGAATCCTCCCTCACAAAGCAGCTCCGGGAGCTGGAGGCCGATGGCTTTTTGATCCGCCATGACTTTAAGGAGATCCCGCCGCGGGTGACCTACACTCTGTCCGATTTAGGGAAAAGCTTCATTGATGTGATCGATTACATGAAACAGTGGGGAGACCACAATTTGCCATAGACAGGAGGGAGGAGGGGGATACGATCCTTTGAACCCCTGCGCCCCCTCCGTCCTCCGCCCCCGAAAGTCCAGGTGGACTTTCGGGGGCAATTTATGGTATAGTAAAGGAAAATAAACCCTTTCCGGCAAGCTTCGGCAGCCTGGGGAGAAAAAGGAGCCCACCTATGATCAAGCTCATCGCCTCCGATATCGATGGTACCCTGCTTCCCTACGGGGAGAATGAACTTTCCGAAAGCCTTTTCCCCCTGATCCGCCGTCTGGATCGGGCGGGGATCCTGTTCTGTCCCGCCTCGGGCCGGCAGTACCACTCCCTGCGGGGGCTCTTCGCCCCGGTGGCTGACCAGCTGTGCTTCCTGGCGGAGAACGGGGCCATCCTCTACGGCCCAGGGGCTGAGGATACCGCCCCTATCCTGGCCAAGACTCCCATGCCCCGCCGGGAGGCGGTGGAGCTGTCCCGGGCCATCCAGGCCCTTCCTGGCTGTCAGCTGCTCCTCTCCGGGGCCAACACCAGCTACCTCTGCGCCCCTCCCCAAGAGTACCTGGATTTTCTGGCCCAAAGCAAGGGTAACCGGGTGGAGGTCTTAAAGTCTCCGGAGGAGATGCCGGAGGAGATCCTGAAGGTCTCGGTCTACTGCCCCAAGGGGACGGCGGAGCCCCAGGAGATCCTTGGGCCCCAATGGGGACACCTGGGCATGGCCGCCGCCGGCCCCGACTGGGTGGACTTCACCCTGGCAGACAAAGGCACGGGCCTGCGGGGGCTGTGCAAGGCTCTGGGCATTGGGCTGGAGGAGGTAGCCGCCTTTGGGGATAACTGGAATGACCTTCCCATGCTGGCCGCGGCGGGGCAGCCCTGGCTGATGGATTCCGCCCCGGCGGAGCTGCGGCGGCGGTTTTCCCGGCAGTGCGGGGATGTTCCGGCGGTGCTGGAGGATTTTTTGCGAGATCTGAAAAAGGAACCGGTGGAAACAAGTTTGTAACCGTTTTGTAACCAAAAAAGGAGGGGAGAGAGTGAAAAAGAGAGGGATATTGGCCGTTTTTGCCTGCCTGTTTTTTCTCGCCTCCTGCCAGGAGGCAGGGCCCGACCTCACCGGTATGGTTCCCGGTGAGGAGGAGCGCCTGGTGGTATATACCTCCCATAAGGAGGAGGTCTACGGCCCTATTATCAAGGAATTTGAGGATCGGACGGGGCTGTGGGTGGAGGTGGTAACCGGGGGCTCCAACGAGCTGCTGGAGCGGATCGCGGCGGAGGCGGACGAGCCCGGGTGCGATGTGATGTTCGGCGGCGGGGTGGAGAGCCTGCAGCTCTACGAGGACTGCTTTGAGCCCTATGCCGGGCCGGGATCCGAGCTGCTGAAGCCCGGCCTGCGGCAGTCGGGGGATCGGTGGACCCCCTTCTCCTCCCTGCCGGTGGTTTTGATCTACAATACCCGACTGGTTTCCCAGGGGGAGATGGTGAGCTGGGCCGGCCTTTTGGAGGAGCGGTGGAGGGGGAAGATCGCCTTTGCCGATCCCGCTGTGTCCGGCTCCAGCTACACGGCGGCCATCACCATGCTCTCCTGTCTGGAGGGGGATATCTGGGAAAATCTGGCCCGGTTTGAGGAGAATTTGGACGGAAACATCCTGGAGGACTCCGGGGATGTGGTGACGGCGGTGGATGTGGGCTCCTGCTGGGTGGGGATCACCCTGGAGGAGACTGCCCTGAAGCGGCTGGGTCAGGGGGCCAATATCGCCCTGGTGTACCCCCGGGAGGGTACCAGCGCCCTGCCCGACGGCACCGCCCTGGTGGCGGGGGCCCGGCACCGGGACAACGCGGTGGAATTTTTGGATTTTGTCCAGAGCCAGGACGTCCAGGCCCTGGTGGTCAGTGACTTTGCCCGGCGGTCGGTGCGCTCCGACGTCCATGACCGGGAGGAGCTGCCCGGGGAGGAGGAGATCGGGATCATCGACTATGATGTGGCCTGGGCCTCGGGGATCAAGGAGGAGTTCCTGGCGCGCTGGGAGGCGGGGAAGGGAGGGGTATCATGAGAAGGACCGTCCGTTCACCCATCCGCTCCTCCTTTCAGAAGAAGCTGATGTCCGCCTTTTTGATGGTGGGGGTGCTGCCCCTGCTGGTGTGTGTCCTGCTGATATTGAACGTGTTCCGCTTCTCCCTCCAAAGCAGCTCTGAGGCCAACGCCGAGAGCCAGCTGAAAGCCATGACCGCCGGGCTGGGAGAGCGGCTGGAGGCCTGCGGCCAGGTGCTGGAGACCCTGGGGGGGAACCGGTCGGTGGGGGCGGCGCTGGAAAACCGGGCGGGGCGGGATACCCGGATCTACAATGCCCTTTACGACACGGCGGCCCCCCTGCTCCGGGACGCGGATTTCTCCCTGTACGACAGGGAGGGGGAGCTGCTCTACACCACCGGAAGCGGCGGGGTGGAGCGGCTGGAGGTGAACTGGGGACTGCTCTTCGCCGCGCGGGAGGAGGGGGATGTGGTATGCCGGGACATATCTCCTTACGACGGGGTGGCCGGCGGCGGCCTGCGGCTGGCCCGGGTGATCACCCGGGGGGATCAGGTGGCGGGCTACGCCGTGGCCCAGGTGGGCCAGGAGCAGTTGGAGCGGCTGTTTGAGGGGAAGTACCCGGCGGGCAGCGATGTGCTGGTGCTGAATCCCCGGTGGAATGAGGTCTACGCCTCTCCCACCCTTCAGGACGAGGGGCTTGCCGCCCGGCTCCGGGGGCGGTTGCTGGACGGGATCCCGCTGGCCCAGGCGGGAGAGGGATATACCTACCACGTTCTGGAGGAGGAGGGCAGCGGCTTCTGGTTGGCCCTGCGCCAGCCCCAGCCTCTGGCGGACTGGGTGCTACGGCTGTTTTACCTGGCGGTGGGGGTATCCCTGCTGCTGTGCGTGCTGGTGTGCCTGCGGGCCTCGGTGAGCTTCAGCCGGCAGCTGTTCCGGCCCATCCGCTCCCTGAACAACGCCATGGCGGCGGTGGAGGGGGGGGAGCTGGGCGTCCGGGTGGAGGTTCACGGAACCGATGAGATCGGGCAGCTTTCAGGCCGGTTCAACCGGATGAGCCAGCGGCTGAAGGAGAATCTGGAGGAGTCCATCCGCCAGCAGCAGGAGTTGGGGGAAGCCCAGATCCGAATGATGCAGGCCCAGCTGAACCCCCATTTTCTATACAATACTCTGGACACCCTGAAGTGGCTGGGGAAGATCCACCAGGCCCCCGAGGTGTCGGTGATCGCGGCGGATCTGGCGGATATCCTGCGGCAGAGTATCTCTGCCGGGGAGTTTGACACCCTGGGGGAGGAGCTGGGGCTGCTGGAGCGGTATGTGGAGATCCAGAGGCTCCGGTTCCCGGGAAAGTTTGAATATGAGACCCGGGTGGAGGGGGAGCTGTTGGACGCCTTGGTTCCCAAGCTGATGCTTCAGCCCCTGGTGGAGAACGCCATCATCCACGGCTTTGAGGACGGCAGCCACGGGTATATCCGGCTGTCCGCCCGGCAGAGGGGCGGGGAGCTGGAGCTGACAGTGGAGGACGACGGCTGCGGCATGTCCCGGGAGAGCATGGAGCGGTTCCTGGCCCGGCGGGAGCCGGAGTCGGGCCGGCACTATGGGCTGTACAATGTGGACGCCATCCTGCGGCTCCACTACGGGCCGGACAGCGGGCTGCGGTTCCTCCCCCCGGAGGGGGGGAAGGGGACCTGCATCCGGGTGTGCCTGCCCATCCGAAGGAGAGAGGAGGAAGGGCTGTGAAGCGGGTAGTGATCGTGGAGGACGAGGAGCTGGTCCGCCGGGGGATCGTAATGACGGTGGACTGGCAGAGCGTGGACTGCGCCGTGGTGGGGGAGGCCGCCGACGGGGCGGAGGGGCTGGAGGTGATCCGCCGGGAGAAGCCGGAGCTGGTGGTCACCGACATCAAGATGCCCCGGATGGACGGCATTGAGCTGCTGAGGCAGCTGCGGGCCGAGGGGAACCCGGCGGCGGTGATCCTGCTGACAGCCTACTCCGACTTTTCCTACGCCCAGGCGGCGGTGAAGCTGGGGGCGGTGGATTACCTTCTAAAGCCCTTCCACGACGGAGAGCTGGAGGAGGCGGTAAGGCGCCTGGCGGGCCCGGAGGGGGCCGGAGAGACCGGGGAGGCCCCGGCGGGGGCCAAGAGCCGGTATGTAATGGAGGCCATGCGCTATGTCTCGGAGCACTATGCCGAGCCGGACATGTCCATCGCCCAGGTGGCGGAGTCCCTGGGGCTGAGCGAGGGGCACCTGAGCCACGTGTTCAAAAGGGAGACGGGGAGGACCCTGGGAAGCTACATCACCGAGTACCGGATCGGGCGGGCCAGAGAGCTGCTGAAGGACTGCCGGAGCAAGGTCTATGAGGTGGCGGAGCTGGTGGGGTACCGGGATATCACCTATTTCAGCGCCACCTTTAAGCGGGTGGCGGGGGTGACGCCCTCGGAGGTGCAGGGGAAAGGAAAAGGGAAGAGCTGAGGGGGATGGGGCTTGGACTGCCCCTGCCGGAGAAGAAGAAATCGAGAGGCCGCCTTTTCAAAAGGCGGCCTCTTCTTGGAGCTTATAGGGTGGGATGTCCCCTGTCCGGCGGAGGGCCGGGCTTGGGAGCGGGGAGGTCATTGGGCGGCCACGCCCCGGCTGATGTTGACGATGAAGTCCTGGACGTTGGTGACGATGGTGCGTACCGCCAGGCTGCCCCGGTCGCGAAGCTTGTTTACGGCGAACTCGGAGACGTCCACGGAGTAGAAGTAGAGGGGGCGAACCGCCCCATCCACCACCCGGTAGGAGGGGGTCATGTTCCCTGTGGCGATGGTGTGGAGGGCGGAGGCCATGCAGATCACGGTGGTGGCCTTCCGCACCTCGGCGCGCATGGCGTTTTGGCCGGCGTAGACGTCGGGGTAAACCTCGGGAAGGGGGCCGTCGTCCCGGATGGAGCCCACCAGAACGTAGGGGATCTGGTGCTTGACGCACTCGTAAAGAATACCATCCTTCACCGCTCCGCTGGCGAGAAAGGCGGCGGTGGAGCCGGCGGCGCGAACGGCGTTGAGGGTGTCCAGGTGGTGGTAGTGACCGTTGGGGCGGCTCTCCTGGGTATAGATGTCCTGGCCCAGGGCGGTGTGGAGGTAGCCCGCCTCCAGATCGTGGGTGGCCAGGGCGTTGCCGGCCAGGAGGCCGTGGACATAGCCGGAGCGGATCAGGGCGGCGAAGGCGGCGCGGGAGTCGGCGTCGAAGGCGCAGGCGGGGCCCATGACCCAGAGGATATGGCCGTGATCCCTCTCGTGGCGAAGGAGCTGGTAGATGGAATCATAGTCCTTGGAGTAGGCGGTTTCCCGGCTGCGGCCCTGACGGAAGGCGAAGGCCTCCTCCCGCTGGTCCGGGGCGGAGAAGCCGTGGGGGTGGAGATAGATCCCCTCGGAGCCGTCCTCCCTGCGGCCCAGGGCCACCAGATCCCCGGACCTGAGGTTGCGGAACTCCACCACGGCGATCTCCCCCTCCCGGAGGACTGCCACGCAGTCCATGCGGCTGTCGGAGGCCAGAAGCCAGCGGCCCTTGACCTTAAAGTACTCGGGGAAGATGGAGGTGGCGTGGTAGCCCGGAGGGGCCACCCCGTCCCGGGGGGCGGGGGAGAAGAGGGCGTCGGGGGCGGAGAGGAGGTGGGGCTGGGTGAAGTCGGGGGCGTGGTATGGGGGCAGGGTAAAGGACATGGGGGATCCCTCCTGTATGGATTTTGGGAAAGTATACCACATGGGGCGGGGAAAAGCAAAGGGTCGGATTGACGGCGTGTGGCCCCTGTGATAAAATCAAGGAAATGAAAAGGGAAGGGAGAATGGGGGATCCTGGCGGCCTACTATAACGGGTGGCTGGGATAGAGAGGGATATTTTGGGGAGGATGGGGAAAAGAGACGTCTTTTTCATTGAAAAAATTTCCCGGTGTGGTATACTGGGTCTATCCATTGAAAATATTTGGAGGAGGGGATCTGTCCATGGAAAAGGGGATCAAGGCCATCGTTCTTGCCGCGGGGAAGGGGACACGGCTGCGCACCGAGGGGGTGGATCTGCCCAAGGTGCTCCGGGTGGCCGCCGGGCGGCCGCTGCTGGGGTATGTGCTGGAGGAGCTGGGCTTTTTGGAGAGCCGGGATATCCTGCTGGTGGTGGGCTATGAGGGGGAGAAGGTGGCCGCCGCCTTCCCGGGTTACCCCAAGGTTTTCCAATGCCCCCAGCTGGGGACGGGACACGCGGTGCAGTGCGCCGAGGGGGCCATGAAGGGCTTTGAGGGGGATATCCTCATCGCCGCTGGAGATATGCCCCTGCTGCCCCGCCGGGCCTATGAGGCCCTGGTGGCCCAGCACCGGGCCGAGGGCAACGTGTGCACCATCCTGGCCGCCGTGGCCGAGAAGCCCATGCCCATGGGACGGATCGTCCGCAACGCCCAGGGAGGCTTCGCCCGCATCGTGGAGGATCAGGACTGCACGGCGGAAGAGAAGGAGATCTGTGAGATCAACACTTCGGTCTATGTATTTGACGCAAGATCCCTGTGGCGGTCGCTCACCACCCTGCGGCCCAACAACGCCCAGGGGGAGTATTATCTCACCGACGCCCCGGCGTGGCTGGTGGGCCAGGGGGAGAAGGTGGGGGTCTGCGCCGCCTGCACGGCCCAGGAGATGCTGGGGGTCAACACCCTGGAGCAGCTCCAGGAGGTGGAAGCCTACATCGAGAAGGGGAGAGAAACGGTATGAATGTATTTATCAGCGCGGATATTGAGGGAACCTGCGGTATCGCCGCCTGGCCGGAGACCGAGCGTTCCACTCCCCAGGATTATGTCCCCTATCAGAAGCAGATGACCCGGGAGGTGGCGGCCTGCTGCGAGGGGGTGCTGGCGGCGGACAAGGCCGCCCAGCTCTTCGTCCGGGACGCCCACGACTCCGCCCGGAACATTGAGCCCGGGGCCCTTCCCGAGAGCGCCCGGATCCTCCGGGGCTGGGTGGGGGATCCCCTGAGTATGATGAGCGGGCTGGATACGGGGGACTTTGGGGCGGTGCTCTTTACCGGCTACCACGCCTGGGCTGCCAGCGGAGGAAACCCCCTGAGCCACACCATGAACCGGCAGAATGAGTTCGTCACCCTCAACGGGGTGCGGATGAGCGAGTTTATGATGAACGCCTACACAGCCGGGTACTACGGGGTGCCGGTGGTATTCCTGTCCGGGGACAAGGCGCTGTGCGATTTTGCCGAGGAGCTGATCCCCGGGATCACCACTGTCCCTGTTTTTGAGGGGCGGGGGGGCGCCACTCTGTCCATCCATCCCGAGGCGGCGGTGAAGGCCATCCGGGAGGGGGCCAAGAAGGCGGTGAAGAACGCCAAGAAGTGCCAGGTGGCTCTGCCCGACTTCTTTGAGATGACCGTTCGGTTCCGGGAGCATAGGACGGCCTACTCTAAGAGCTTCTACCCCGGGGCGGTGCTGGAGGATGAAAAGAACGTGGTGTTCTCCTCCGATGACTGGTTCGAGATGCTCCGGTTCAGCCACTTTGTGGTCAGCGACTAAAGGGGGAGAAATATGGAGAACGACAGCTTCCGCATCGCCGTCCTTATCGACGGGGATAACGCGCCCCGCACCGCCATCAAGGAGATCATGGAGGAGTGCGTGAAGTACGGCACCCCCACTATCAAGCGGATCTACGGGGACTGGGCCATGAACAACATGGAGTCCTGGAAGCCCCTGATGCTGGAGAACGCCCTGATCCCGGTGCAGCAGTACAGCTACACCACGGGGAAGAACTCCACCGACTCGGCTATGATCATCGACGCTATGGACATCCTCTACTCCCAGCCGGTGGACGGCTTCGTGCTGGTGAGCAGCGACTCCGATTTTACCCGACTGGCCCTGCGGCTGCGGGAGGCGGGGAAGAAGGTCTATGGCATCGGGGAGAAAAAGACCCCCCTGCCCTTTATCGCCGCCTGCGACAAGTTCATCTATGTGGAGGTGATCCGGGGGAAGGAGGCCAAACCTGGGGTGAAGGAGAAGGAAAGTCCCGCCCCCGCCGTCCGGAAGGCCATCCCCCAGAAGGTGGTGCGGCTTATCGCCTCCGCCGTTCAGGACGTGTCCGACGAGGACGGCTGGGCCTTTATGGGGGAGCTGGGGAATATCCTGCCTCGGAAGCAGCCGGATTTTGACCCCCGGAACTATGGGTTTGAGAAGCTGACCACCCTGGTGAAGTCCATCGACCGGTTTGAGATCGACGCCAGACCCACCAGTGCGGCCAATGTGAAGCATATCTATGTGCGGGACAAAAAGGCGAGAAATATGATGTGACAGAGAAGGTAGGGACCGCGCTGTACGGGGGTACAGCGCGGCTTTTTTTGTGCGGAGGGGCGGGAGCTGTCCCCGTTATGGCAGGGGGAAAAGGGGGAAAGGTTGTACGTTTTGGTACATCGAAGGGGAAAGTTCAGCCGGGGGATTTCCAGCCAATTCCATTGACAAGGTTGGGGGAGAGCCGCTAAAATAGGGATAAACTGTCGAAACTTCCGAGGAGTTTTTCCATGAAAAAGCTGATGTTGTTTTTTTGCGCTCTGGCGCTGATCCTGGGCTGGGGGGTTCCGGCCCTGGCCGTTGTGCCGGACAAGGTGACGGTGGCCTTCCACGATGAGGAGACCATGACCTACGGCCCGGAGGGGGTGGCCGAGGTGGTGAATGTGGTGCTCAACGGGGAGCCTATGACCTCAGAGCTGCCCGCCATCTCCCAGACGGTGAATGGGACGGATCACCGGACGATGATCCCCGTCCGGCCCATCGCTGAGGCCTTGGGGGCGGAGGTGAGCTGGCTGGCCAAGGAGCGGCAGGTGGAGATCCGGACAGGAGAGGATCGGGTGCTGCTGACCTTGGGCTCCGCTGTGGCCCAGGTGAATGGGCAGGAGATGACCCTGCCCGGTGGGGTGCCGGCGGTAGCCGCCCGGTATGGGGGCGGGGAGAGGACTCTGGTGCCCCTGCGGTTCGTATCCGAGCAGCTCCACGCCCAGGTGGAATGGGATAATGACGCCTACGCCGCCCTGGTGACCGCCCCCGGCGCCCAGCTCCGGCCGGCCCGGAACCGGCTGACCCGGATCGCTGCCGACGACAACGCCCAGACCATTACCATCTATCTCAGCGGGGGGCCGGAGTACCGGGTCACCGACCTGGGAGACCGGGTGGCCATCGACCTTCCCGGGGTGGTGATCGCCAGCGGCGAGGATGGGGTTCTGCGGCCGGAAAATCCAGTGGTGAGCCGGGTGCGGTATGCCCAGCATGACAGCGATATTGACCCCCGGGAGGAGAAGCTCACCCGGGTGGTGCTGGATCTGGCCCGGGGGTGCAGGTATGGGGAGAACGTGACCGTGATGGGGGACGCCAACCTTCAGGCGGTGGTGGTGTCGGTAAAGCCACCGGAGACCGGGGCGGAGCTGCCTGAAAGCCCGGTTCAGGATCCCACCGCCTTCACGGTGGTGCTGGATGCGGGCCACGGGGGGAGCGCCGACGGGGCCAAATACGAGGAGGTGCGGGAGAAGGATATCACCCTCCCGGTCACCCTTCGGGTGGCTCAGCTGCTGCGGGAGAAGGGATACAACGTGATCCTGACCCGCAGCGAGGACGTGTACGTGGATCTCTATGACCGGTGCGATATTGCCAACAACGCCAAGGGGGATATCTTTGTCTCCATCCACGCCAATGCCAGCGAGGTCAAGCCGGATTTCCAGGGGACTTTTACTTACTCCTACCCCAACAGCGTGGAGGGGGAGAGACTGGCGGGGTGTATCCAGCGGGCGGTGGTGGCGGCGGCGGGCTCCATCGACCGGGGGCTGCTGACCAATGATTATGTGGTGCTTCGGGAGACCTACATGCCTGCGGCCCTGCTGGAGATGGGCTTCATGTCCTGCCACGAGGAGCTGGAGATGCTGGTGAAGCCGGAGTACCAGGAAAAGATCGCCCAGGGGACGGCGAAGGGGATCGAAAATTACCTGGCCACTCTGCCCAAGAAGGGGGAGAGGCTCGCCGGAGATGTGGCCGCCTCAACGGAGAGCCTGGAAAAAAGATAAAGAAAAACCGTCCGGCCCAACAAGGCCGGACGGTTTTTTGTCAGAGGGGGTGAAAGGTGGGCTCCATTTTCTCAAAGGTGCAGAATTCCCGAAAGCCCAGGCTTTTTAGAAGCTCCCGGCCTTCCCGGATATAGGTTCCCAGGTGCTCGGGCTTGTGGCTGTCGCTGCCCAGGGTGAGGATGCGGCCCCCCAGATCCCGGTAGAGCTCCAGGATGGGGCGGGCGGGGGTGGAGTCGGGCAGGCCGTAGCGGCGGTAGGAGGTATTCAGCTCAATGCCCTTGCCGTCAGCGATGACCTGGCGGAAGATCTCGGTGAGGAGGGGGCTGATGGTCTCGAAGGGGCAGGGGCCCTCCCTGTCATAGCGGACGAGGTGATCCACATGACCCAGGACACTGTAATTTTTGTAGCGGCGCACCAGCTCCAGCATCTCCTCATAATAGCGCAGGTGGGCCTCCCGCTGGGTCTTGCCCTGCTGAAAATCCTGGTTCCAGAATACCCTGTTCTCGATCTGGTGGATGGACAGAAGGACGAAATCGAAGGGGTAGCGGCGGAAGAGCGCCTCAAACTGGGGGATGGTGTGGAGCTGCATCCCGAACTCCAGGCCCATTTTGATCCGGATCCGGTGGCCGTACTGGCGGCGGGATTCCTGGATGGCGGCCTCATACCTGGGGTAGTCGGTGTTGGCCAGGAGGTAGCCGTTCCAGCGGGGGATCTCCTGGCCGGAGTCTGGATCCACCTTGATCCCGTAGTCCACATGGTCGGTGAGGCAGATCTCCTCCATTCCCATGGCGATGGCGTCCTGGATCACCTGGGGCAGGGGATAGACCGAGTCGTCGCTGAAGGCGGTGTGCACATGGTAATCGGTAAACATGAAGGGGAGAGCCTCCTTAGTGTTTTTTCAGGATCATGGAGACGGTGAAGAAAAGGGCCAGGTATAGGGTGATGGAGGCTCCCGCAGAGGCACCGGCGTAATAGGAGGTCATGAGCCCAGCCAATCCACAGACCACAGCGCCCAGGACGGAGAAGAGGTGGTACTGGCGGGTATTTCGGGCTACGCACCGGGCCCCCGCGGCGGGGAGCACCAGCAGGGAGTTGATGACCAGAAGGCCCACCCAGGTCATGGAGACAGTGACCACCAGGGCGATGGCAGCATTGAGGACGGCCTCCTGCCAAAAGACCCGGATCCCCCGGCTGTCCGCCAGGGCGGGGTGAAGGGCGGAGAGGAGGAGGGTGTTGTAGGCGCAGAGCCACAGCACCAGGATCACCCCCAAAATGGCGGCGAGAAGGAGGATCTTACGAGGCTCCACGCTCAGAATATCCCCCACAAGAAGAGAGTTGAACTTGGTGAAGGAGCCCCCGTCCAGGGTGGCTATGAAGATGCCCAGGGCCACTGCGGTGGAGGAGAACACCCCGATAACGGTGTCGCTGGCCAGGTCGGAGCGGCGGCGCACCCAGGTGAAAAGGAGGGAGAAGAGAAGGGCGAAGGCCACCGCCGCCCAAAGGGGCTCCTGCAGACCGCACAGGACGCCGATGGCCACCCCGGTGAAGGCGGAGTGGCCCAGGGCGTCGGAGAAAAAGCTCATCCGGCTTTGCACCACCATGGTGGAGAGCAGTCCGAACAGGGGGGAGATGACCAGCACCGCCAAAAGGGCGTTCTTCATGAAAAACATCTGCCCCGACTGGGCCCACTCAAAGGGCAGCAGCTCTACAAGAGAGTACCACAGCTCCATTACAAGCCCTCCCTTCCCATCCGCAGATGGAACACATCCTGGAACTCCGGGCTGCCCAGCACCTGGGTGGGGGAGCCCTGCTTCAGGACGGTGTTTTTCAGCAGGATCACCTTGTCGGCGTATCCCTCCAAGGTGGCGAAATCATGGGTGGAGAGGAGGATGGAGAGGTCGTAGGTTTTCCGCAGCTCATCCAGCATGTCCAAAAGCTGCCGCTCCCCCTCCACGTCCACCCCGGAGAGGGGCTCGTCCAGGATAAGGATGTGGGGCAGGGGCTCCAGAGCCAAAGCCATGAGAACCCGCTGGAGCTCCCCGCCGGACAGGGCACCGATCCGCTTGTCCAGAAGCCCCTGGGCGTGGGTGCGCTCCAGGCAGAGCCCCACCTGCCGGCGCAGCTTGCCGGGGATGGGGAGGAACACAGGCCAATCGGCGATGGCGGCGGAAAGAAAGTCCAGCACGCTTACCGGATCCCCCCGGTCAAAGGCGGGGGATTGGGGGACGTAGCCGATGATGGGACGGCTCCGCTTCCCGTCGGAGCGGTGGAACTGGAGGTCGCCGGAGTGGGGCAGCTGGCCCAGGATGGTCTTGAAGAGGGTGGATTTCCCCGCCCCGTTGGGGCCGATCAGGGCCACGATCTCTCCGCAGTGGAGGTGGAGGGAGATGGAGCGCAGCAGCTCCTGGCCGCCCATGGAGACCCCTACGTCCTTCAGCTCCAGGCAGCACAGCCCCTCGCAGCCGTGGCCGGGGCAGCTGTTATGGTCGTGAATACTCATGAGAAAGCCTCCAGAAGGGTGTTCAGGTTGGAGAGCATAGCGTCGAGATAGGGCTGGACGCCTGTTCCGGTACCGGACATGAGCATGTCCAGCTCGTAGATCTCGCAGCCTGTCTCCCGGGCGATGACCTCCGCCGTGGCCCGGGAGCCGTTTTTCTCCACAAAGATGGCGGGGATGTCATATTCCTTGACGAGGGCCACGATCTCCTTTATCTCAGCGGCCGAGGCGGTGGAGCCTTCCTCCTCCTCAATAGCCTTGAGAAGCTCCAAGCCGAAGGCTTGGGCAAAGTATTGAAACCCATCGTGAAAGGTGATGAGCTTGTCGGTGGTGCACAGCTCCTCCAGGGGAAGGGCGCTTCCTGCGGCATCGACCAGCACGAGCTGAGCGATGTCCAAATCCTGCGCCATGCCCCCCATGCGGTCATAGATGGAGATCCATCTCTGGCCATAGGATTCCTTGTGGGCGGGATCCAGGGCGGCGAGGCCGTCGGCGATGGTCTTGACCATCCCCGCCGCCCGACGGGGATCCATCCAGTAGTGGGGGTCATATTCCTCCCCGTGGTCGTGCCCCTCGTGGTCGTGGTGCTCCAGAGGGGGAAGCAGCTCCATATTTTTCGAGCAGTCAATGACCGCCGCGTGGGACTGGCTGAGGGCATCGGCCATGAAATCCTCCAGCCCCGCGCCGTTTAGGAGGATCACGTCGGCGGCTTCAATGGCCCTCATGTCCTTTACTGTCAGGGTGTAGTCGTGGAGGCAGGAGGTCTGGGAGTTGATCAGCAGGGTCACCTCCACCCCCTCCATCTCCTGGGTGAGGGCGGTGGTGAAGAGGTAGACCGGGTAGGTGGAGCAGAGGAGCCGGAGGGAGTCCTCCTCCCCAGGAGAGGACTGTCCGCAGCCCGGCAGGGCCAGGAGCCCCGCCAGAAGCAGGGCGATCCAGAGTCGTTTCACTGCATTTGCCTCCTTTTTGGTTCATTATACAGGATGTCCGATCCCGATGCAAGAAAAACGCCGGGGAAGCCCCGGCGTTTTTCTTGATGGAAAAAAGGCTCAGCCCAGCAGGCTGGGCAGGTCACAGGCTTGGAGGGCGATCCAGCAAACCAGGGCGGCGGAGAGAGCCAGCCGCAGGAAGGCCACCAGGGCGGGGCCGGCCACGTCCCGAAGGGGGGCCAGAGCCCCCTCGGCCCGGAGGGTGGAGCGGTGGCATTCAGAGCCCCGGCCGCCCCGCTTGCCGCTCTCCACGAACCGCCGGGCGCCGCTGAGGACGCCACCGCTGAGGGAAAGGGCGGGGCCCAGAAGGAAGGTCAGAAGGAGAAGAGCCCCCAGGAAGCCCAGAAGTCCCTGGCGCCCCAGAAGGAAGCCGGCGGCCGGGGGGGAGAGAAGGGCCAGCAGGAAGGGGAGGAGGGAGCAGACCAGGGCCCGGCTCCCGCAGCGGCTCACGCAGGCGGCGTAGTCGGGATCGTCGTCGCCCTCCAGCAGGCCCTCGGAGGCCTGGAACTGCTCCTGGGCCTGGGCCGCGGCGGACAGGGCCGTGCGGCGGACGCCCCGGAGGAGCAGCCCCAGGAACAACAGGGCGGCAAGCCCCCCCAGAAGAGCCCCCAGGGGGAGGGCGGGAAGGGCCGGGGAGAGACCGCTCTCCTGCCGGAGAAGGTCGGAGAGATGGAGGAGAAGGAGAAGCCCCGTGGAGGCGGTGAGGAGGGCGTCCAGGCACCGGCCGGCGCCGGCGGAGGCGGAGCCCAGGGCGGCCAGACTGTCCGCCCTGCGGCGGGAGGCCTCCTCATCATCGATAAGGGAGAGGGTGTCGGCAGCGTTATCTCCCATGGGCCCGCAGAGGGAGGAGGCCAGAAATATCCCCCACACTGAGGTCATACCCACTACCGCCAGGGCCATGCCGTACAGGCCCTTGGCCGGACTGGAGGCCCCGCCGGTGACGAGGAAGCCGGTGACAAGGCTCCCCACAGTGAGCAGTCCGGGCAGACCGGCGGCGGTGAAGCCGGAGCCCAGAGCGCCGATCAGGGCGGGAATCTCGCCGGTTTCGGCGGTCTGGGCCAGAGCCCGAGCGGGCTTGTAGGTGTCGGCGGTAAAATATTCCCCCAGCAGGCTGGAGAAAAAGCCCGCGGTGAGCCCCGCCGTCACCGCCCAGCACAGATCCCAGCGGCCTGTGAGGAAGTAGGACAGGGGGAAGGAGACCACGGCGGTGAGCAGACAGGCCAGAAGCTGGGAAAGCCGTACCGACCAGGGTAGGGAGTACCGGTCTCCCCGGTCCCGGGGAGGGACGGCAAAGCTGGCGATGATGGAGCACAGGATCCCCGCCGCCGCTGTGGCCAGGGGGAAGAGAAGGGCGTTCCACCCCATATCGTCGGCAGTGTAGGCGTTGGCGCCCAGGGTGAAGGCGGCCAGAAGGGAGGATTCAAAGCCCCAGTGGATCCCGGCGGCGGTTCCCGCGGCGGAGCCAACCCCATGTCCCACCCGGAGGGCGATGGCTACGGGATTTTGCTGGGAGTCGGGGGGCAGGCCCATCTCCCGATCCACCATCCGCCCGGCCAGCCGGGCGGAGCTGGAGAAAAGGGAGCCCATGTGGAGCAGCAGGGCCGTCAGGCCGCTCCCCGCACCAAGGCAGAGCATAGAAAGGGCGGTCTCCTCCGGGCCCTGCTCCAGAAGGTGGCGGAGAAGGAAAAACCAGCCGGTGACATGGAGCAGTCCCAGCCCCACCGCCAGAAAGCTGACTGCCGAGCCGGCGCAGAGGGCGGCGTTCAGCCCCCTGTCCAGCCGCTCGCCGGCGGCGTTGGCGGCCCGGGGACCCGCGGCGGCGGTGAGCTTGGCGGCGGACGCCCCAACCAGAAGGCTGCACAGACTTCCTGAGAGAAAGGCGCACAGGGCGGTGAGCTCCAAAAGCTCCAGCAGATACAGTCCTGCCAGCAGGGCCAGGGCCAGGACGAGAAGGCCGCCGGAGAGGAGAAGCTGCCATTTCAGATAGGCGTTGGTTCCCTTGCGGAGGGCGGCGGAGAGGCCCTGGGCAGGGCTCTCCCCCAGGGGGAGGGGGAGTACCCGCCCCAGCTGGATCAATGCGAACAAAAGGGCCAGGGCGCCCCCCACGAAGCCGATCCAAAACAGATTTTCAATACCCAAACGATCCAACCCCTTTGACCGCCCGGAGGGCGGATGGAATAGTTATCCACCCAATTTTACCAAGATTCGCCCCTTTTTTCAAGCACCACTTTCCCGCCGGGCCAGTTCCCTCTTGCGGAACGATCCTTGTTAGGATATAATCAAAGATAGAGACCCCAAAATAATAAGGAGAGGTGACCAAGATGCAGGAACATGAGCTTCAATTCCACATCAAGTGCAAGCAGGGGGATGTGGGACGCTACTGTATTCTCCCCGGGGATCCCGGACGGTGTGAGAAGATCGCCGCTTACTTTGACGAGCCCTACAAGGTACAGCAGAACCGGGAGTATGTGATCTACACCGGCACCCTCCTGGGGGAAAAGGTCAGCGTCTGCTCCACGGGCATTGGCGGGCCCTCCGCTGCCATCGCCATGGAGGAGCTGGTGGCCATCGGGGCCGACACCTTTGTCCGGGTGGGCACCTGCGGAGGGATCAATCTGAAGGTTCAGTCCGACGATGTGGTCATCGCCACGGGAGCCATCCGTCACGAGGGAACCAGCCGGGAGTACGCCCCCATTGAGTTCCCCGCTGTCAGTGATTACGAGGTACAGCAGGCCCTGGTGCAGGCGGCCAAGAACCTGGGAAAGCCCTGGCATGCCGGGGTGGTTCAGTGTAAGGACTCCTTCTACGGCCAGCATTCCCCCGCCCGGATGCCGGTGAGCTATGAGCTGCTCAACAAGTGGGAGGCCTGGAAGCGGCTGGGGGTTCTGGCCTCCGAGATGGAGTCGGCGGCCCTGTTCTGCTGCGCCGCCGCCCTGGGCGTCCGGGTGGGCTCCTGCTTCCATGTGATCTGGAATCAGGAGCGGGAGGCCGCCGGCTTGGATCAGAAGGAGAGCCACGACCTCTCCGCCGCCATCGAGGTGGGGGTGGAGGCCCTGAAGGTGCTGATCCAGGAGGATCGGAAGAAGGGCTGAGGATCCGGAAAGGCCGGAGCAGAGAAAAAGGAGGCTTGCCATGAACTGGCTGTTTGACAGTGCGGATGAATTTCTGCGAAAAAGCACCTGGAAGGATCTGGCGCTGCTGAAGATCTGCCTTTTCTCCGTCGGGATCCTCTTTGGAACCCGGGTTGCCAGAAGGGATAAGCTGCGGGTCAGGCTCCTGGCCCGGCTGACCTTTCTTCTCACCTATATTCCCCTGATGGGGAAGTACATCGCCGTGCTGGCGGGGATGAGGGGCAGGGAGCGGGCGGAGGAGATCTCCGCCTGACAAGACTTGGGAAGTGAAAAGATCCCCGCGGCAGGGTAACCCCTGCCGCGGGGATCTTTTGTTTTTTGCAGATTACCGCAAATAGTAGCGGAAATCAGGCCGAAGGAGCAGTCTGGTTCTATGGAGGGGGGTCTGCTGCCGGTCATAGCCGTATTCCTGGATCTTGATGACGGGGGAGCTCTCCTCCAGGCCCAGCAGCTCAGCGCTGCGCCCGTACACCTGGTGGAGCTCCATCCAGCTGGGCCCCGGGTTGGTGACGGGGCCGCACTCCTTTTCCAGGGCCTTGTAGAGGGAGCTTTCCAGATCCTGCTTGGTGAGGTAGCGGAATTTGGGGGGCAGGTAGATGTGCTCCAGGATAAAGGGGAGACCATCCCCCAGCCGCAGCCGCTGGACATAAAAGACGGGATCCTCCTTCTGAAGGCTGAACAGCAGGCGGTCCTCCTCGCAGGCCGGAACTTCCTTCATCTCGATCACCCTTGTGGAGGGGGTGAGGTGCATCAGGGAGCAGGTGACGGAAAAGCCGCCGCCGGAATTGAGGGGATAATTTTTCAGCTGGGTCACAAAGGTACCCTTGCCCTGGACTTTTTTTAGAAATCCTTCGTTGACCAGCTCCTTTACAGCGTTCCGGACAGTGATGCGGGATACGCCGTACATCTGCATCAGCTCCTGCTCAGAAGGGATGGCGCTGCTCACATCAAAGCCGCTGCTGGAGTCGATATAGTCGGTTCGGAGCTTTTCCTTCAGCTGCCGGTAAAGGGGGATCGCGCTGTTCTCTTTTAATACGTGTGCCACAGGCCAGCCCTCGTTTCTGATTCATTACAGATCAATATCAATTATATTCGATTGGGGAAGAATTGTCAAAATTTGTTTGCCCATAAGGGGTAGGATGGGAGCTGGAGGGGGGAAATTCCTTGCTCTGGATAATTTGCACAATTTTGAGTAAATAATTTCGACAAATTTGTCAGTTTACAAAATAGGAGAAAATACGTTATACTTCAATACAGGACGTCCTATAACGTTATATAGCATGACCCGACCAAGTTTGTCAAGTCCCAAGCAGCAAAAGAACTGCGGATAACGCAGGAGCATGACAGATCCACAGGTTCGGAAATATCTTGAACATGAAAATTAGGAGGATCGTTATGAAAATGAAAAGAATCATGTCTCTCGGCCTGGCTTTTGCCCTGAGTCTCTCCCTGGCCGCATGTGGAAGTAAGGAAGATCCCAAGCCCTCTACCGCCCCGGGCGGCGAGAGCGATCCCCCCGTTGTGGAGAGCCAGGGCGGGGAGGACAAGGCCCCTCTGAAGGTTCTGCTGGTCTCCGCGCTGGAGGGCGATAAGGCCTTTGCCGACTCCGCCATAGCCGGCGCCCGGAAGGCGGAGAAGGATTTCAACATCGAGCTTTCCTATTCTCAGTCCAACGATTACGCCGACTATGAAAACCAGATCCTCACCGGTGCCGAGGAGGGCTTTGACCTGGTGGTCGCCTCCGCCTCCCAGTGGGGCGACGCCATCGCCGCCCACTGCGCCGAGTATCCCGATGTGATGTTCGGCATCACCGACACCAACTGCGAGGGGGACAACGTGGTCTCCGTGACCTTCGCCCAGAACCAGGGTTCCTTCCTGGCCGGCGCCGTGGCCGCTACCTTCACCAAGATGACCCAGTTCCCCGGTGTCAATGAGGAGAACATCATCGGCTGGGTAGGCGGAAACGACATCCCCGCTCTCCGGGACTTCTTCCTGGGCTTTACCGAGGGCGCGAAGTACATTGATCCCGATATCCAGATCCTTCAATCCTTTGCCGGGGACTTCCATGATCCTCTGAAGGGCAAGGAGCTGACCAACGCCATGTTTGAGCAGGGCGCTGATATCGTTATGAATGTGGCCTCCGGCACCGGAAACGGCGTTCTCGAGGCCGCGGAGCTGAACGGGCTCTACGCCATCGGCGTGGATCTGAACCAGGACAACGACCGCCCCGGCCACGTGCTGACCTCCATGCTGAAGGAGAACGGCGAGGGTGTCTACCAGATCATCAAGAAGGCTGTGGAGCAGGGTAAGTTCACCGGAAACGAGCGGATCTACATGGATCTGGAGTACGGCGGAGTGAACCTGACCGACATGAGCGTCATGAAGGAGCACTATCCCGATCAGCTGGAGCAGATCGAGGAGCTGCTGGCTCTGACCGAGGAGCTGAAGGCCAAGATCGCCGACGGCACCATCGTGGTCTCCAACTATGAGGGCTACGGAAAGAACGCGTAAACCCATAGAGCGACGCCGCTCAAACGCCGGAACCGGTATAAGAAAAAGGGGCGGAGAGAAACTCCGCCCCTTTTTTCATAAATATCCCGGCCTGGGCAGGGCGGCTGATGAGACTTAATAATAAAGAAGGTGAACTGTTTGAGCGATTTTGCGGTTGAAATGAAGGGTATTGAGAAGAGCTTTGGCTCTGTCCATGCCGTGATCGACGCCTCCTTCCAGCTGAAGCGGGGAGAGATCCACTCCCTGATCGGGGAGAATGGGGCGGGGAAATCCACGATGATGAAGCTGCTGTACGGCATGTACGGCATCGACAACGGCGAAATCCTGGTGAACGGAAAGCCTATGACCGGCCTGACGCCGAAGGTGGCCATCGCCAACGGCATCGGCATGGTGCACCAGGAGTTCATGCTGGTCAACGAGCTGACGGTTCTGGAGAACGTGATCCTGGGCTTTGAGCCGAAAAAGGGCATCATCATCGATTTCCATGAGGCCAGGAAGCAGATCCAGCATTATATCGAAGAGTATAACATGGATGTGCAGATCAATAAGCGCATCGACCAGATCTCGGTGGGGGAGGCCCAGCGGGTGGAGATCATCAAAGTCCTCTCCCGGGGGGCCGAGACCATCATCCTGGATGAGCCCACCGGCGTGCTGACCCCCCAGGAGACCCGGAAGCTCTTCGACATCCTGTACACTCTGAAGGCCGCCGGGAAATCTATCATCTTTATCTCCCACAAGCTCAACGAGGTCATGGAGATCTCCGACCGGATCACCGTCATGCGCCAGGGCCGGGTGATCGGTACGGTGAACAAGGAGGACACCGACCCCCGGGAGCTGTCCAAGATGATGGTGGGCCGGGAGGTATTCCTGGATATCAAGCGCACCAAGCAGGAGGTGGGCGAGCCCGTGCTGGTGGTGGAGGATCTCTGGACCAGTGGGGAGAAGGAGCTGTCCAAGATCCGGGGCATCTCCTTTGACGTGAAGGCCGGGGAGATCGTGGGCATCGCCGGCGTGGACGGCAACGGCCAAAGCGAGCTGGTGGAGGCCATCGCTGGACTGCGTGAGGTGGAGCGGGGCAGGGTCACCCTGGCCGGGGTGGATATCACTAACAAGTCTCCCAAGCTCATCCGGGAGACCGGCCTGGCCCACATTCCCGAGGACCGGAACCGGATGGGCCTGAACCGCCAGGCCAGCATTACCGACAACATCATCATCACCCGCCTGCGCAAGCCTCCCTTCGCCAAGGGCGGCCTGGTTCTGGACGAGGCCGCCGCCCAAAAGACGGCGGAGGAGCTGGTGAAGGAGTACGACGTCCGTCCCCCCAGGGCGGAGGCCCTGACCTCCTCCCTCTCCGGCGGCAACGCCCAGAAGGTGGTGGTGGCCCGGGAGGTCACCGAGGTGAAAAAGCTCCTCATCGCCTCCCAGCCCACCCGGGGGATCGACATCGGCGCCATTGAGTCCATCCGAACCATCCTGCAGCGGGTAAAGGCCCAGGGGATCGGGGTGCTGCTGGTCTCGGCAGAGCTGGAGGAGATCCTGAGCCTGTCGGATCGCATCGTGGTTCTCAGCGAGGGCCGCATCGCGGGCACCATGCCCGTGGAGGAGGCCAATGAGGAGAACCTGGGTATGCTGATGCTGTCCGGCGGCAGAAAGGAGGAGACGGCGTCATGAATGAGCTGAGAACGGGAACCTCCGCCAATGTGCGGAAGGTGCTGCTTACCGCCCTTCTGGCCGTGGCCATCGGTATCATCCTGGTGGCCGGCCTTGCCGGGAAGGATCCGGTGGCCGCCTTCGCCGCCCTCCTGCGGGGCGCTGTGGTGGGGAAGAAAAATATCGGCACCACCCTGGTGGGCGCCACCAACCTGCTGCTCAACGCGGTGGCCTTCACCATCGCCTACAATGCCGGCTTCTTCAACACCGGCATTGACGGGGATATGTATATGGGGGCCCTGGCGGCCACCGTGGTGGGGATCTACTGCAAGGATCTGCCCCCCGTGCTGCTGGCCATCCTGTGCATAGTGGCCGCCGTGGTGGCGGGAGCCTTGTGGGCCCTGATCCCCGCCCTTCTGAACATCCACCTGAACGTAAATGTTCTGTGCGTGTGCATCTTCATGAACATGGTGGCCAACTATGTCTGCGGCTTCTTCGTGGTGGGGCCCCTCACCGCCGGAAAGGCGGTGCCCCAGTCCAAGGAGGTGGGGGTGCGCTTCCCCGGTTTCCTGAAACCCTCCAGCCTGAACATCGGTATTTTCTTTGCCATCGCCATCACCATTGTGGTATACTGGATGATGAAAAAAACCGCCTTCGGCCGGGAGATCAAGACCGTAGGTGAAAACCGGCTCCACGCCGAGTACGCCGGCATCAGCCGCAAGCGGCTGGGGGTCAAGGCTATGCTCCTTTCCGGGGCCATCGCCGGCTTCTCCGGCTGTATCGAGATCCTGGGCAACACCGGCTACTTCATGCAGTCCTTCGCCGCCGGCCTGGGCTCCAGAGGCCTGCTGGTGGCCATGCTGGTGCGGTGCAACATCGTGCTGCTGCCCCTGTCCGCCTTCTTCATCTCCGCTCTGAATACCGGCGCGGTCACCATGCAGGCGGCCACCCGGGTGCCCAAGTCTTTGGGGGACACCCTGACGGCGGCCCTGATTGTCCTGTTCTGTATGGAGACCCTCTTTATGCGCAAGTCCAAGGGGGAGCTTGAAAAGGACAAAAAGCGGATGTCGGAGGAGACGCGGGCGGAAAACGCCGCCGGGGAGCCCGAGACCCGGGAGGTTCCGGCCCCAGAGCCGGCCCCGGAGGCAGTACAAGGGGGTGAGCGTAAATGAGCGGTTCTATTTCTGAGATCCTGTCCAGCGTGTTCGCGCCAAGCCTGTGGTACGCGGCCCTGCGCTATTCGACCCCCATCATGTACGCCGGCCTTTGCGCGGCGCTGACCCAGCAGGCGGGGATCCTGAATATCGGTACTGAGGGCATCATGCTCATGGGGGCCTTCCTGGCGGTGGTGGGAGGCTACTTCACCGGCAGCTGGATCATCGGCATCCTGTTGGCCATGGCCGGGGGAGTCCTTATCGCCTGGTTCATCGCCGTGGGCAACCTGCGCTACCGCGCCAACATGCCCGCCATCTGCACGGCCATGAACCTTCTGGTCCTGGGGCTGACCCGTTTCCTGCTGGAGACCATGTTCGGCACCGCGGGCTCCTTCATCGATCCCAAGATCCCCCCCATCCCCAAGGTCCACCTGGCCTTCCTGGATAACATCCCGGTGCTGAATGAGATCTTCAACAACTGGTCTCTTACCGAGTGGATGGTGATCCTGTTCGTGGTTCTGCTCTACATCCTGCTCTACAAGACCACCTGGGGCCTCCATATGCGCAGTGTGGGCCGGATGGAGCAGGCGGCCCAGACCGCAGGCATCAACGTGACCGCTATCAAGTACCAGGCCATTCTGGCCGGCGGCGCCCTGGGCGGCCTGGCCGGCGCCCACCTGTCCCTGGGCTACAGCACCATGTTTGTGGAGAACATGACCAACAACCGGGGCTTCATGGGAATTGCGGCCATGTGGTTTGGCAATGCCAATCCCCTGGGCACAGTGGCCGGGGCCTACATTTTCGGCTTCTTTGACTCGGTGGGCAACCGGCTCCAGCCCTTCGGCTTCCCCTCCCAGTTCGTGCTGGCCATGCCCTACCTCATCACCATCATCGTACTGGCGGTGGTGCTCTGGGCTCAGAAGCGGCAGATCAAGCGGAAGAAGAGCTCCCTGACGGGCCTGCCGGCAGGGGAGCCCACCTGAAACCAAGTATAAGAGAAAGGGGAGGTTGACGGCTATGGAATATATCGCCCTTGGCTCCTGGTTCCTCAACGATATCGCCTTTGCCGACGGGCGGAAGATGGAGGATCTCATGGGGGGCTGCGGCCTGTTCGCCTACTGCGGCCTGCTGCAGTATACCTCCGACGCCCTCTTCCTGGGGGCGGTGGGGACGGATATGGAGGAGAAATTCGGCGCCTTCATCGACCGGAACCATATCAGCCGCAAGGGTTTTTTGACCTATCCCAACCGAACCACCGTGGCCCGCCTGCGCTATGAGCCGGATGGCCAGTGGAACGAGGAGTTTTTCTACGGCCCCAGGGAGCTGGGCATTGATGTGAACTTCCATGTGCCCGAAATGTACGAAAAGGTGGAGCAGGTGCTCTCCCAGGGGAGGACAAAGGGGCTCTACACCGTGGACAAGGTGGCGGACAGGGACTCCCAGCGGCGGATGGACCGGCTGCGGGAGAAGTACGGGGTAAAGCTCATGTGGGAGCTTTTCACCGCCGACTGCCGGCCTGAGAACCTGAAGACCCTGGTGGAGGAGGCCCTGCCCTGCTACGACATCTATAGCCTCAACCGCACGGAGAGCTATACCCTGTTCTCCGTCTCCACCGAGGAGGAGGCCATCCAGCGGATCCTGGAGATCGGCCGGCCCTGCTTCTTCCGGGCGGGGAGCAAGGGCTCCTATATGATCCGGGACGGCCATGTGGCTTTCATGCCCACGGTGAACCTGGTGCCCCGGGAGCAGGAGATCGACCCCACCGGCTGCGGCAACTGCTCCACCGCAGCGGCCCTGTGGGCCTTCTGCGAAGGGTATGACGACCTGGAGATCGCCGCCCTGGCCAACGTGGCGGCGGCCTATAACGTTCAGCAGTACGGCCCCTGGCCCACCTTTACCCCGGAGCTCCGGGCCCAGGCCCTTGCCAAGGGCCTGGCCCTGGCCGGGGAGGCCCGGAGGGCGGAAGGCTAAATCACAACAACAGGAGGGTATCAAAGCGTGAATAAAATGGATTACGACAGCTCTTTGGCCAGACAGTCCCGTCTGGCGCCCGGCTTTTTAAAGACCATGCAGCAGACCATGACCGAGGAGAAGCTGGTCAGCACCCTGCCCCTGAAGGAGCTGTGGGATGCCCAGCAGATCATCATCACCGGCTGCGGGGACAGCTGGCTGGCGGGCATTGCCGCCAAGCCCGTGTTCGAGAGCGTGGCCAAGATGGACGTGAAGGTCATGCGGAATATCGAGTTTACCCGCTACCTGGGCTCCAAGATGCTGGGTTACTCCCCCAACACCCCTCTGGTCATCGCCATCTCCATCTCGGGCAACGTGAGCCGGGTGGTGGAGGCGGTGATGCGGGCCAAGCACTATGGGGCTAACACCATCCTTATCACCAACAATCCCAACTCCGCTGCCGCCAAGGAGGCCAGGTACGTCCTGCCCCTGGAGATGCCCCAGGGAGAGTACCAGCCCGGCGGGAACTCCTATATCGCCTCCACCTTCGCCCTGATGCAGCTGGCCCTCCGGTTCGCCCGGGCCAAGAATACCGTCAGCCCCCTGGAGCTGGACGCCATGCAGAAGGGCTTTGGGGCCTACGCCGACGCCTGGGCCGCCGCCCTTCCGGAGATGGAGGATCGGGCCTTTGAGCTGGCCAAGACCTGGAAGGATCTGCGGGCCTATGACTTCATCGGCGACTATGCCGAGTACGCCACCGCCTTCTTCGGCTCGGCCAAGGTGCTGGAGTGCTTCGGCGGCTATACCAGCTACGACGACAGCGAGGACTGGTGCCACATCAACTACTTCCTCCGGGAGCCCGAGACCATCGGCCGGGTGGCCATCACAAACAGCGACACCCCCTCCTTCGGCCGTATGAAGGAGACTCTGAAGGCGGTGGAGCAGCTGGGAAGCCCCTGCATGGTGGTCACCGACGCCGGTAAGGGGGAGTTCGCCTCCTCCTTCCAGGTGTTCACCACCCCCAAGGCCCCCTTCTTCTGGATGGCCCCTCTGCTCCAGCATATCCCCTTTGACTATGTGGCGGGCTACATGGGCCGAATGAAGGGCGTAGAGGACTTCCGCCACGATGTACCTGTCTTTGAGCTTCTGAACAAGGCGCCTCACCGCCTGACCCAGAGCCAGATCGAAATCATTTAAGGGGGGCTTACCTATGATTGAAGTGAGAAGCATTGTGACCGAGAAATGCGGCGTGCATGATATCACCGGGGAAGTGAAGCAGATCGTGGCCCAGAGCGGTGTCCGGGATGGCCTGGTGACGGTGCAGGTGGCCTGCGCCGACGCGGGGATCCTGACCCTGTCCTGCTCCGACCTGAAGATCAAGGAGGATCTGCTGGCCGATATCCGGCGGCTCATCCCCTCCCGGATCACCTTCCGGAAGGAGGTCTCCCCGGAGGGGACGGCGGCCAACCTGAAAAACGCCCTCTTCGGCTCTGCCGCCCTGTCCATCCTCAAGGACGGGCAGCTGGTGTCGGAGGAGGGGGGGCAGGCCTTCTGCCTGTGCGAATATGACGGCCCCCAGGAGCGTCAATACTATGTATCCGTGATGGCGGATCGATAAAGGGAGGGTAACCATGACAGCGAAAGAATATCACAATGAGTTCCTGCGCCAGATCCGGATGGCTCCGGAAACGGTGGTGCATATGGGCAAGCAGATCACCCCGGAGTACTTCGATACGATCTTTGCCCCCGGAGAGCTGAAAAAGGTCAACCGGGTCATTCTCACCGGCTGCGGGGACAGCTACTGCGCCGCCCTGGTGGCCAAGCCTGTGTTTGAGAACATCCAGACCTCCAGCACCACCGGCATGGTGCCCGGCACCCGGACCGAGGCGGAGCGGTGTATTGAGTTTACCCGCTACTATGATACCTACCACCAGTTCTGGCTCAGCGGCACCAACCGGGTCAACGCCATGGTCTGCGGCGTGTCCATCTCCGGCTCGGTGAAGCGGGTGGAGGAGGCCATGCTCCGGTGCAACAAGTATAACGGCATTTCGGTTGCCTTCACCGACAATCCCGACAGCGGCTTCTCCAAGGCCGCCAAGCATTCCGTGCGGCTGAACGTGCCCCCCACCAGCCATGCCCCGGGCCTTACCTCCTACATCGCTTCCTGCTACGGCCTGACCCACTTCGGCCTCTATTTCAGCACCCAGCGGGGCCAGATGAGCAAGGCCAACGCCGCCGGGCAGAGTGCCGCCATGCAGCGCTACGCCGCCCAATATACCCCCCAGCTGATGGAGAAGCTGGAGGAGCAGGCCCTGGCCCTGTCCAAGCGGTGGATCGAGCAGGGGGTGGATCTGATGGACTTTATCGGCGACGGGGCCGATTACGCCACCGCCTTTTTTGGTTCGGCCAAGATGGTGGAGTCCTTCGGCGGCCTGACCACCTACGACGACAGCGAGGACTGGAACCACATCAACTACTTCAACCGCACCCCGGAGAAGGTGGGCACCTTCGTGGTCTGCAACGAGGATTCCCCCTCCTTCCACCGGGTGATCGAGACCATCCGGACCGCAGTGGCTCTGGGCCGGCCTACAGCGGTGATCACCAACGCCTCCCCCGCCTATTTCCCCGCCGCCTGCGAGGTGTTCCAGCTGCCCAAGGCGGAGTACCGCTGGTGTAACCCGCTGATGCAGCACATCCCCATGGACTATGTGGCCGCCTTCACCGGGCTTTTGAAGGATATCCCGGACTTCCGGCCCGACAGCCCTGTCCACCAGCTGGACGCCAACGCCGCTCGGTTCCGCCAGAGCGAGATCGTGATTGTATAAGGAGGAATGACCAATGGCGACCTATATGGGAAAAGGCGGTCTGACCACGCAGTACCAAGGCTTTCACGAGATCACCGCCGACGTGCAGAGGATCGTTGCCGAGTCCGGGATCAAGGATGGCTTCGCCATCCTCCACTGCCACCACACCACCTGCTCGCTGACCATCACCTCCTTCTGGGATCCCCGGGGCCATGTGGATATGATGGAGGAACTGGAGAAGATCGTGCCCACCCGGTGCGATTTCCACCACCAGTTTGATACCCCCACCGACGCCTCGGGCCATATCAAGACCAGTATTCTGGGCAGTAATATGACCCTTATCGTGAAGGATGGAAAGGCGTTTTTGGGCTCCTCCCAGGGGATCTTCCTGGCGGAGTTTGACGGGCCCCGGAAGCGGCAGTTCTTTGTGAAGGTGGTTTCCGACTCTTGAGTTGAGATCATGGAGACGCCCCGCGGAAATCCGCGGGGCGTCTCTGGGCGTCGCTATTTTGTAACTGTTTTGTAACCGGAAAAAGAGAAAAAAGAGGGCGTAAATATGGAAAAAAGTAAAATTTCTGTGTGGCTGAAAAAGCTGCTGCTGTGTACCCTGGGCTATGGGATCATGTCCACCGGCATCACGGTCACCCTGCGGACCAATTTTGGGGTGGATCCCCTGTCCGTGCTGGAGGAGGGACTGGCCCAGCGGCTGCATACCAGCTTTGGAAACGCGGCCATTCTGGTCATGGTGGTTATGCTGGCGGCCAGCGCCCTGGTGGATCGAAGGGGGATCGGGTTTGGAACGCTCTACTCCGTGGCGGTGCTGGGGCCCTTTGTCACGGTGGCCCAGACCCTGCTGCGGGATGTGCCGCCCCCCACGACCCTGCCCACCCGGATCCTTACGCTTCTGCTGGGCTTTCTGATGCTGTGCGTGGGAAGCGCCCTTGTTGTGGGGATCCGGTTTGGCTACCATGTGCGGGATATCATCCTGTTCTACCTGGAGGAGCGGCTGGGGATACCCTACCGCTGGTGGAGGATCGGGATAGACTGCCTGTGCGTGCTGGCGGGCTATCTGCTGGGAGGGCCCATCGGGGTGGGCACCATCCTGTGCGCCCTGGGCAGCGGGCCCCTGATCACGGTGTTTGTGGACCGGTATGACAGGTGGATCCTCCAGCCCCTGGGGCTGGGGGATCCCAGAAACCGGATGACCAGGGGGGGAAGGCCGGGGGCCGGATGGGCCGAAGAATGAGACACGGGTGGACAGGGAAGGCTGTCCACCCGTGATTTTTTATAGCTCCAGGCTTTGGGCTACCTCCTGGAGGGTCTGGGCGGAGGCGTGGAAGGCCTGGCGCTCCTCCTGGCTCAGCTCGATCTCCAGAACCTGCTCGGCGCCGCCCCGGCCCACCACGGCGGGAACGCTCATACACAGGTCGGGGACGCCGTAGAGCCCCTGGAGGCTGACCGATACGGGGAGCACGGAGAGCTCGTCCCGGACAATGCACTGGGCGATACGGGCCACCGCGGCGGCAATGCCGTAGTAGGTGGCACCCTTCCGGTCGATGATCTCGTAGGCCGAGTCCCGGACATCCCTGTAGATGCGGTTCAGCATGGCCTGGCGGTCATCCACCCCCCGAAGTTGGCAGAAATGCTCCAGATCCACGCCGGAGACGTTGGCCCCGCTCCAAACGGCCAGCTCGCTGTCCCCGTGCTCTCCGACGATAAAAGCGTGGACGCTGCGGCTGTCCACCCGAAGGCGCTGGCCCAGAAGGTATTTCAGCCGGGCGGTGTCCAGCACGGTGCCCGAGCCGACGACCTGCCGGGGGGGCAGGCCGGAGAGTTTTTGGGCGGCCCAGGTGAGGATGTCCACCGGGTTGGAGACGATAAGGAGGATGGCCTCCCGGTTCACCTTTACGACCTGGGGGATGATGGAGCGGAGGATGGCTACGTTTTTCTTTACCAGATCCAGCCGGGTCTCCCCGGGCTTCTGATTGGCTCCGGCGGTGATGACGATGAGGGCGCAGCCGGCGAGGTCGGCATAGTCCCCGGCGTAGATCTTCATGGGGCGGGAGAAGGGAAGGCCATGGGCGATGTCCATGGCCTCCCCCTGAGCCCGACCATTGTCGATATCCAGCAATACCAGCTCGGAAAAGACTCCTGTCCGCATCATGGCAAAGGCGGAGGAGGAGCCCACGAAGCCGCAGCCGATGACGGCGGCCTTCTGCACGTTGACCATACTGGGTGCATCCCCTTTCTGTTTGTTGAAACGCTGGGGTCAGTATCCCCGGCTCCGGGAAAAATTATTTTGAAGGAAGGGTTGACAAGAGGGAATGAGAGGAGTAATATAAACATATGAATAATTGTTCATATGTTTTAGAAAGGAGGAGGGAGACCATGGCGGAAGAGAGAGATATCCTGGAGGAGGGCCATGACCATGGGGCGGCGGTGGAGCGGGTGAGAGACCAGCTTCCCGAGGACGACATTCTGTATGATCTGGCCGATCTATTTCGGATATTCGCCGATTCCAGCCGGATCAAGATCCTGTACGCCCTCTATGAGTCGGAGCTGTGCGTGGGGGCCATCACCCAGCTGCTGGGGATGACCCAGTCGGCGGTGTCCCACCAGCTGCGGGCGCTGAAGCAGGCCAAGCTGGTGAAATACCGGCGGGAGGGAAAAACGGTGTTCTATTCCCTGGCGGACGACCATGTGGTGACCATCCTGGCCCAGGGGATGGAGCATGTGGGAGAATGAAGGAGGCCAGGCTCCGGAGGGTTGCCCGGAGGGGCGAAAAATTATTTTAACCAATTGAGGAGGAAACCATGATGAAGAAGAAATTTGATTTGACCGACCTGGATTGCGCCAACTGCGCGGCCAAGATGGAGGACGCCATCAACAGGATCGACGGGGTCACCGCCGCTACGGTCAGCTTTATCCAGCAGAGGCTGACCATCGAGGCGGAGGAGGAGCGGTTCGAGGAGATCATGGATGAGGTGGTGCGGGTGTGCAGAAGGGTGGAGCCCGACTGCACTATCGAGCGGTAAGGGATGAGCTTCTGGGATCGGATCGCCGGGGTCTATGACCTGGCGGAGAGGTTCAACCGCAGGGCCTATGTGGAGACCCTGCGGCAGGTGGGGGAGCTGGTGCCCCAGTGGGCCTCGGTGCTGGAGTGCGCCGGGGGGACGGGGGAATTCTCCCTGGCGGCGGCGGAGCGGGCGGGGGCGGTGATGTGCACCGACCTGTCCCAGGCCATGCTGGACAAGGCGGAGGCCAAGGCCAGGCGGCGGGGGATCACCAACATCTCCTTTCTGGTGCGGGACATGAACGCCCTGCCCGACGGGGAGGGAACCTACGACGTGGTCATTGCCGCCAATGTGCTCCACCTGCTCCTTCGGCCGGAGAAGGCCCTGGGGGAGCTGTGGCGGGTCACGGCCCGGGGGGGGAGGCTGATATTGCCCACCTTTCTGCTGGGGGAGGCCGGGCTCTGGGGCAGGCTGTCCGTCCGGCTCTATCAGCGGCTGGGGTTCCGGTGCCAGCGGAGGTTTACCCTGACCTCCTACCGGAAATTTTTGCAGGCCCAGGGACTGCCTGCCCAGGTGAGCCGGGTGCCGGGACGGATCCCGGTGGGGCTGGCGGTGTGCCAGAAGGGATAAAACGGGCCGGCATGGGGAATGCCGGATGATATGGAATCTTATTTTGGGAGGGAGCCTCTTTGAACAGAAAGCAGAAAAAGACGCTTTACCGGATCGTGGCCGCGGCTGCCCTGCTGGTGGGGGCGGCGCTGGCGGGGCCCTATGTGCCCGGGCCCCGGATCCTGGTATTTTTGATCCCCTATTTTACCATTGGGTGGGATATCCTCTGGAAGGCCCTGCGGAACATAAAAAACGGGCAGGTCTTTGACGAGAACTTTCTTATGGCCATCGCCACGGTGGGGGCCCTGGTCATCGGGGAGTACCCGGAGGCGGTGTTTGTGATGCTCTTCTACCAGGTGGGGGAGCTGTTTCAGGCGGTGGCGGTGGGGAGATCCCGGAGATCCATCGCCGCCTTGATGGACATCCGGCCGGACTACGCCAACGTGGAGCGGAACGGAGAGGTAGAGAAGGTGGATCCCGAGGAGGTGGCGGTGGGGGAGATCATCCTCATCCGCCCGGGCGAGCGGGTGCCCATCGACGCTGTGGTGCTGGAGGGCAGCTCCACCCTGAACACCGCGGCCCTTACGGGGGAGTCCCTGCCCCGGGACGTGGGGCCGGGGGAGAATGTGATCTCGGGCTGCGTCAACCTTTCGGGGCTGCTGCGGGTACAGACTGTCAAGGAGTTTGGGGAATCCACCGTGGCCAAGATCCTGGAGCTGGTGGAGAACTCCTCCACGAAAAAGGCGAAAACGGAGCAGTTTATCACCCGGTTTGCCCGGTGGTACACCCCGGCGGTGGTGGTGGGAGCGGTACTGCTGGCGGTGCTGCCCCCCCTGCTGATAGACGGGAACTGGACGGGGTGGTTCCGGCAGGCCCTTATCTTCCTGGTGATCTCCTGCCCCTGCGCCCTGGTGATCTCAGTGCCCCTGACCTTCTTCGGGGGGATCGGGGGCTGTTCCCGGGCAGGGATCCTGGTGAAGGGGAGCAACTACCTGGAGGCCCTGGCCCGGACGGAGACGGTGGTATTCGACAAGACGGGAACGCTGACCCAGGGGGTATTCAAGGTCACCGCTATCCACCCGGAGGGGGGGACGGAGGAGGGGCTGCTGGAGCTGGCGGCCCTGGCGGAGAGCTATTCCAGCCACCCCATTGCCCGATCCCTCCGGGAGGCCTACGGCCGTGAGATAGAGGAGAGCCGGGTGGGGAAGGTGGAGGAGATCGCGGGCCGGGGAGTGGAGGCCGATGTGGACGGACAGAGGGTCTATGTGGGCAACGATAAGCTGATGGAGGACTGCGGGGTGGTATGGCACCCCTGCCGCCAGGTGGGAACCGGGGTTCACGTGGCTGTGAAGGGGGAGTATCTGGGACATATCATCATTTCCGACGAGGTGAAGCCCGACGCCGGGGAGGCCATCGCCGCCTTGCGGGCGGCGGGGGTGAGAAGGACTGTGATGCTCACCGGGGACGCCCAGCCGGTTGGCCAGGCGGTGGGGGAGGAGCTGGGGCTGGACCAGGTCTATGCCCAGCTGCTGCCGGCGGACAAGGTGGAGCGGGTGGAGGAGCTGCTGAAGGAGAAGGAGGCCGGAGGCACCCTGGCCTTTGTGGGAGACGGGATCAACGACGCCCCAGTTCTCTCCCGGGCCGACGTGGGGGTGGCCATGGGGGCGCTGGGCAGCGATGCCGCCATTGAGGCCGCCGACGTGGTGCTGATGGACGACAAGCCCTCCAAGCTGGCCCAGGCCATCGCCATGGCCAGACGGACGCTGCGGATCGCCAACCAAAATATTGTCTTTGCCCTGGGGGTGAAGGGGATCTTCCTGGTGCTGGGCCTGCTGGGCAAGGCCAGCATGTGGGGGGCGACCTTCGCCGATGTGGGGGTGAGCGTGATCGCCATCCTGAACGCCACCAGGGCGCTGAAGGAGGGCTGAGGCCGGAGGGGCCAGGACCTTTAGAGGGATAGAAAAGCGGAAGCAGGGGCCGGATCCTTTTATGGGATCCGGCCCCTGGTCTGTTTTGTTTTTCGAGAGGGTGACTCCGGAGGGAGGACGTTTGGTTTGATGGTGTAGAGGATCCTGGGGCGGCCGCCGGTCTCGAAGTGGATGGAGGAGGTCGCCCCTCTGGTTCCGATCAGGTAGTTGAGGTGCCGAACGTACTGCCTGAAAACATTGAGATCGTATACTAACAGGGGTTTCAGTTTGTTATGAAGAATCTGGCCGGCGCGCTGATGGCGGGGATGGGCCTGTGCATGGCCAACATAGGCGGCACCGGGGATGTGGCGGATCTCTCCGCAGCCGACTGCATGGAGCTGATGCCCTTTGCCATATGCGCCAACTGTGCCAGGGAGCGGCTCGATAGAGACGGCCCCGAAGAAAGAGGGGGAGAATGACCTGAGCTATATCCCCATCACGCCGGAGACACCGGCGATAAAAAACAGGGATCCCAGTGTGATATATGGCCTGCTGCCCGCCATCGTCCGACAGGCTTGGGACGTCCTCCACCAGGAGGAGAAAAAAAAGCCCCCCAAATCCTTGAGGGCCAGTGTGCCAAGAGGAGGGGAAAGTCCGGCTTCGTGGAAAGCGAAGCTGGGCTTCCTTATGGTCGAAGGCTGAAACAAAGGGGGTCACCTTTCTGTTTCCTTCCAGGCCCAGTACTCAGCTGCCTGGGCTTCCCAGTAGGCTTGATCCGCCGGGGTGATCTCCCGCAGGATCCGGCAGGGGTTGCCGGCGGCTACCACGCCGGAGGGGATATCGCGGGTCACCACCGAGCCGGAGCCGATCACTGTGTTTCCGCCGATGGTGACACCGGGATTGATCACGGTGCTGCCGCCGATCCAGACTGAGGAGCCGATGCGGACGGGTTTGGCGTACTCCAGCTCTGAATCGCGGACGCCGGCGTCGATGGGGTGGGTGGCGGTATAGATGCACACCCGGGGGCCCAGGAATACGTGGTCGCCGATGGTGACGGGGGCGGGATCCAGAATGATACAGTCGTAGTTGGCGAAGAAGTGGTCGCCGATGTGGATGTTGGAGCCGTAATCGCAGTAGAAGGGAGGCTGGATCCAGAAGTTGTCCCCGATGGAGCCCAGAAGCTCCCGGAGGAGGGCGCGAACCCGGCCGGGGTCGGTGGTTTGACTGAGCTGGTGGGTCAGCTGCCATTTCCGGAGGTCGCCGGCCAGGAGCTCCGGATCGTCGGCCCGGTAGAGCTTTCCAGAGAGCATACGTTCCTTCTCTGTCATAGGGCATCCTCCTGGGTGGGGAGCTTGGAGGTGTCCACCGTCAGGTCGCACTGGGAGGGAATGGAGAGGCTCTGGAGGTAGGCCTCCTCCATAGGGATCCACCGCTCCTGGAAGCGCTCCAGGCTTTCGGGGGTCTCCCGGCGGGCGAGGCGGGCGAGCTGGATCTGGGGGGAGCAGGTGAAGAGGATGTGGAGCTGGGTATAGCCGGAGAGGGCGGGGTGGAGGGCATAGCTGCCCTCAATGAGGTTGAGGCGGTGGAAGGGAACGCCCCGGGGCTGGCCCATGGTCATGGTGTGGCAGTCAAAGCGGCGGTGGGCCACTGACTCCCCCCGGCGAAGGGGCTCGAAGAGCTCGGTGGCGGCCCGTTCGTAGTCCACGTTGCCCCCGGGGGTGGACAGACGCTCTGGAGTGCGCTTTTCCGGGGGGAGGAAGAAGTCATCCATGTGGAACACGGTGCAGTCCTCAAACAGCTCTGCGGCCCGCTGGGCGAAGGTGGTCTTGCCGCTGGCGCAGCGGCCGTCTATGGCTACCAGGAGGGGGCCGTGGGTCTGACGGAGGAGGCGGTCGATGGCCCGGAGGGCGGGGGCGTAGAGGGCAAGATCCCGCTCCATGATCTGGTAGTGGGGGCGGTAGGCCTCCCGGTAGGTCTGGCTGTGGGGGAGGGGAGGGCAGCCCTGGGCCTGGTAGAGGGCCAGGAAGAGCTCCAGCTCCCGGGGATCCAGGGGCAGATCTCCCGACCAGGCCATGGCGGTGAGAAGCCCCAGCTTTTCCCAGAGACCGACCAGGGAGCCCCGGGGCTGGGAGGAGCGGGCCAGGCAGCGGGAGAGGAGGGGGAGATCCTCCTCCGAGAGGAGCTTGGGATCCAGATGGGCCCGGCACAGGCCGCCGCCGATGGCCTCCACGGCGTAGGCAGGGGCACTGCCCTCCTCCTGGGCCAGAGCCAGCTCCCGGCGGAGCTGTGCCAGGAGCGTATTCGGGTCTTGGGGGTGACCGGGGCCGAACTCGCTTTGGTAGAGAAGCTTGACATAGTCGTGGATCTCCATAGCGGGATAGCGCTGGGCATGGAGGGAGAGGATATGCTTCAAAACAGACATGGGGACGTCTCCTTGTTAATTGGGGTGGAGATATTTTACCACAAAGGGAGGGATTTGGGTAGGGGGGAGCGGAAAAGTGAGGAGGGTCTCTGTGAGGGAGGGAGGAAAGGAGGGAGCCGCCGGCTTGGGCCGGCGGCTCCCTTTTGGGGTGAATTGGCTTGAAATGAGGAGTGGAGCCAGGGACGGCTTCTCAGAACACCATGGACAGCAGACGAGCCACGGAGCCGGAGATGATCCCCCACAGGGAGAAGTCCTGGCCACCGTAGACCAGCATCCAGTCGTTGATGGTGTTAATGAAGAAGTAGGAGCCAAAGCCCACCAGCAGAACCATGATGATGCCGTTGACCAAGGAGGCGATGATGCAGCCCCGCAGGCCGCCGTAAGCGTTGGCGACGATGGCGGCGGCGCCGGCCTCGAAGAAGCAGGTGAAGGCCAGGGGGATGACCACGGTGGGGAAGATGCCCATGGGCAGGGTGATCAGGATGGTCAGGGTGGAGGTCACCAGAGCGCACAGGAAGCCGATGATCAGGGCGTTAGGGGCGAAGTTGAAAATCACGGGGCAGTCCAGAGCGGGGATGGCGCCGGGAACCACCTTGGTGGCGATGCCCTGGAAGGCGGGGACGATCTCCGCGATGAGCATACGCACACCCATGAGCAGGATGGTGGTGCCCACGCCGAACATCATGCACTTGGTGAAGTAGTAGGTGAAGGCACCGCCGGCCTCATAGCCGAAGACCTCGCCGGGAACCAGACCGTTGACCTTCAGAATGACAGCCATGACCAGGTAGGTAATGAGGATCACAATGGAGCCGGTGATGGAGATTTCCCGCAGGAAGTTCAGGCCCTGGGGGAACTTGATGTCCTCGGTGGACTTGCTCTTGTCGCCGGTGACTTTGGCCACGCCGGCAGCCACCAGGGAGAGGGTGGTGGTGGGGTGGGCCAGGGAGAAGGAATCGGTGCCGGTGACCTGCTTGACCAGGGGCCGCATCAGGTTGGGGGCGGCTACCATGTAGATGGCGGTGAAGACACCGGCGAAGATGACCAGGGGGGCCCCGGTGAGGCCCGCGCCCACGCCGGCGGCGATGAATACGTAGGGGAACCAGTAGAGCATATGGCCGGTGAGGAACACGCACTTAAGCTTGGTGAACCGGGCCACCAGCAGGTTGATGCCGAAGCCGATGATCATCACCAGGCCAATCTGGGTGCCGAACTGGCCGCCAATATCCACGGGGGTGGAGGGCACAGCCTTGGGCATAAAGGAGCTGAAGGCGGTGCCGATGTCGGTGACAGTACTGGAGACGATGCCTACGCCCTGGTTCAGGACGAAGTAGCCGATGGCGGTCATAAAGGTGCCGCGGACGACCTCGCCCAGGGATTTCTTCTGGAGAAGCAGGCCAATCAGGGCAATCAGGGAAATGAAGATGGCACCCTGGCCAAAAATTTGGGTGATAATAAAGTTAAGAACAGCGTTCACAATAAAACCTCCCTCATACTAAATCACGGTTTTCTCTCTCAGGACTCTTTGCTTTGGAAAAAGGCCAGTACTTTCTCGGTGACCTCGTTCTCATCCATAAAGCTGTTGATGACCACGATGGGCACCGTGGCCCGCTCTTTCATGCGGTCAGCCAGCTCAGGGGAGGTGAAGATCACATCGCAGTCGGCGGAGCAGGCGGTGCCCACGTCGCCACAGAAGGTGCGGGCGGCAAGGCCGTGCTTTTTCAGTACCTCATCGATCTTGATGCGCAGGAAAAGCGAAGACCCGCATCCAAAGCCACACACTGCCTGAATTTTCAGTTCTTCCATAGCCACTCCTCATTTCAAAACTGGATTTTATATCAGGCCAAAGCCATGATATCAAAGAAAAACAGGGACTTACCTGTGGTGGAGGATGTCGAACAGCTCATCCACCGTACTGGCTGCCGCCATCTGGGGGAAGATCTCTTCGGAGTCCAAGGCCTCGGCCACCTTCTGCAGGGCATTGAGGTGGGAGTCGTGGTCGATGCAGGACACGCACAGGACGACCAGGACGGGGTCGTTGGGGCTGCCGAAGTTCAGGGGCTTCTCCAGAGTCACCAGGGCGATGTCCTCTCTCTTCACCGCCGGACAGGGGGCGGCGTGGGCGATGGCAAAGCCTGGCATGATGACGATATAGGGGCCGAACTCCTCCACGGCGGATATCATGGCGTCGATATAGTCGTGGGTAATGCTGCCAGCCTCCTCCAGGACGGCTCCCGCCTGGGCGATGGCCTCCTGCCAGGTATCGGCGGGGACATGGATCCGGAGCTTGCTTTTCTCCACCAGGATGCTTTCCTCGGGCATGGGATCACCTCGTTTCGTAAGATAATGAGAACCTTCCAAAATGATAATACCACTTGTCTTGTTGAAATGCAACTAAAATCAAAAAGAAAAATCAAAAAAATCTCATAAAAACGGAAAAAGAGATTGCGCGTTTGCAAACCAGTTGGTATAATGGATTTAGTAAAAATGCCGCCAAAGCGCTGTGGAATATGGGACTTTGCTGAAAACAGACGAAGAGGACAGAAAAAGGGCGGAAATAGTACAACTGGTATGAAAAGTACAAGTTATCCTATTTCCTGCCGGGGAGGGACGGAATGGAGAGGAAGGGAACAGGCGGGCCCAAATACGCCTATCTGATGGGGGAGCTCCATGAGCTGCTCCGGGAGCTGCAATATGCCGCAGAGAGCTGCCTGCCCACCGAGCGGGAGCTGTGCGAGCGGTACCGGGTGAGCCGGGCCACGGTGCGGCGGGCACTGGAGGAGCTGGAGAAGGAGGGGGAGATCTACCGGATCCAGGGGAAGGGGGCCTTTGTGCGGCGGGATCAGATACGGCAGTCCTTGAACTACCTGACCAGCTTCTCTCAGGATATGAAGGCCCGGCATATGACGGGCAGCTCCCAGGTGCTGGCGGTGGAGACGGTGCTGGCCTCGGCCCGGGTGGCTGAACAGCTCCAGGTGGAGGAGGGAACTTCAGTACTCCTGCTGAAGAGGCTTCGGCTGGCCGACGGGGTGCCGGTGGCCATTGAAACCTGCTATCTGGAGTGTTCCATCGGCTGCATGGTGAAGGAGTGCATTGACGATGCTTCCTCTCTCTATGACATTATGTTCCAAAAATGCGGGGTCAAGCCGGTATCTGCCGAACAGAATATCAAGGTGGGGCTTTTGCAGCCCTGGGAGAAATCCCTGCTGGGGGAGGGTGTTCCCACCCATGCCCTGTGCATCACCCGGCAGAGCCGGGATCAGAACGGACGGATCGTGGAGTACACCGAATCCAAGTACCGGGGAGACAACTACTCGTACCAGATCAGCATCAATGTGGAATAGAACGGGAAATACGGAAGGAGAGAGGAAGGAAATGTATTATCAGGAATATTTTAAAAACGTAAACGATACCCTGGAAGCGGTTTTAGAGCAGGAGACCGGGAAGATCCAGCAGGCCGGCGCCATTCTGGCGGAGGTACTGAAGGGAGACGGGCTTCTCTATGTTTTTGGCTGCGGACACTCCCACATGCTGGCTGAGGAGCTGTTCTACCGGGCGGGGGGGCTGGCGGCGGTGTACCCCATTTTCGAGACCTCCGCCATGCTCCACGAGGGGGCAGCCAAGAGCAGCCAGATTGAGCGGATGAGCGGCTATGCCCCCCTGGTGATGGAGCGGTATCCCATCTCGGAGAAGGACTGTCTGCTTATTGCCTCCACCTCGGGCATCAACCCCTTTGGCATGGAGGTGGCGGAGTACGCTGCCGATAGGGGGGCCAGAGTCATGGGCATCTCTTCCTTTGCGTACCTGGAGAAGCCCTCCCGCCGCGCCGACGGCAAGCATCTGCCCGACGTATGCCACCTGTGCATTGACAACCATGTGCCGGTGGGGGACGCCACCATACAGGTTCGGGAGGACGGCACCAAGGCGGGGCCGGTGTCCACCATCGCCACCTTGGCCATCGCCAACTCCATCGTTCTCACCGCCTGTGAGTTGCTGAAGGAGCAGGGGGTGGAGCCTCAAGTCTTCCGCAGCGGCAACTGTCCCGGCACTGACGAGTATAACGCCCGGATGCTGGAGCGCTATATGCCCCGGATCCGGCACCTGTGATTAGGATGATCCGGGCGGTATTTCTGGACGTGGATGGAACCCTGGTCAGCACCAGAACCCATCTGCCCTCCCCCCGGACAGCCCAGGCCTTGCTGCGGGCGAAGGAACGGGGGATCCTCCTCTTTGTGGCCACTGGACGGCATACCCGGATCCCGGAGGAGGGGTACATCATGGATCTGCTTCCCGACTGCTTTGATGGGTATGTGTGTCTCACAGGGCACTACTGCTTCACCCGGGAGGGGGAGGTGGTGCTGAAGCAACCCCTGGATCCGGGGGATGTGGGCCGAACCAAGGAGCTGGCCCGGAAGCTGGAGATCCCCTACACCTACGCCTATGAGGATCGGGTGCTCATCAGCCGGGTGAACGAGCGGGTGCGTCGGCACAATGCCGGGCTGGAGCTGCCTATCCCGGAGGTGGGGGAGATGGACGCGGGGCGGGATGTGTACGCTATCACCCTCTATGTGGATCGGGAGGTGGAGATGGAACGGCTCCGGCCCCTGCTGCACCGCAGCACCACCGTCAGCTGGACTGAAGGCATCACCGACGTGTGCAGCCTGGAGGGGGGGAAGCAGGCGGGAATCGAGGCTATGATGGCCCGGTTTGGGCTCTCTCCCGGGGAGGTCATGGCTGTAGGGGACAGCGGGAATGACCTGACCATGCTGGAGCACGTGGGCGTGCCTGTGGCCATGGGCAACGGCACGGCGGAGGTGAAGGCCTCCGCCGGGTATGTGACGGCAGCGTGTGAGGAAGATGGGATATACCAGGCTTTTGCCCACTTCGGTCTGATCTGAAAAAACGGGAATCCGTCTGCTGGCGGTTTCCCGTTTTTTCTGTAAAAAAGTTTGGAGAAACCATATCATTTTTCTTCTGGATGTGGTAGAATGACGGTAACTGAGTATTTTCTGACGGAAAGGGGGAGGGAGAATGAGAGGAGAAAAGGGCAAAGTCCTTGGACTGGCCGTCCTTTTGTGCGTTCTGCTCAGCGGCTGTGTGTTCCTGCCGGTGGAGGATCTCTACGCCGTGCCCCAGCCCCCCAAGGATTACGAAGCCCTTCAGGCCCGCCTCGGTGAGGTGGCGGACATGGGCGGGGAGTACGCGGCCCCTTTGACGGGAGAGATGATCCAGTCGGTACAGCTTCAGGATCTGAACGGGGACGGAAAGCAGGAGGCTATCGCCTTTTTCCGCCTGCCCAGTGAGGAGAAGCCGTTGAAGATCTACATCTTCCGCCAGGTGGGGGAGGAGTATGAGACCCTGGCCGTCATTGAGGGAGCGGGGACGGCTATCAACTGTGTGGATTATGTGCAGATGGATGACGAGCCGTTCAAGGAGGTGGTGGTCTCCTGGCAGATGACCGCCCAGGTCCACTCCCTGGCTGCCTACTCCATCGGGCCAGAGCAGGTGGAGGAGCTGATGAGAACCGACTACGACGGCTACCGCCTGTGCGATCTGGATCAGGACAACCAGCAGGAGCTGGTGGTGTTCCGCACCGCCGGGGGGAACGTGCCCCAGGCGGAGTTCTATGATTTCAACGGGGTACTGGAGAAAACCAGCGAGGCACCCCTGTCGGTGGGGGCCTATGTAGGGGGGGACGGCGCGGTCAAGGGCGACTACCTGACCTCCATCCAGAGCGGGTATCTGATGGATCGGGTTCCCGCCATTTTCGCCACCTCCTCCTATGGGGAGAACGGGGCCATCACTGATGTTTTTGCCATCCGGGAGGGGAAGCTGGAGAATGTGACCTTAGACCGGGAGCTGGGGGAGAGTCTGGAGACCGTCCGGTTTTACACCCAGGTGCCGCCCCGGGACATCAACGGGGACGGGGTCATGGAGCTGCCCCAGCCGGTGCCCCTGGTAGACTACCGGATCACCAGCGATACGGTGAACTTCTGGCTGATCCACTGGCGGCAGTTCGATCTTCAGGGGAGGCCCAGCCAGGTGTTTACCACCTACCACAATGACCGGGATGGCTGGTATTTTATCCTGCCCGATGAGTGGGACAACAACCTGACCCTGTCCCGCAGCGACCTGCCCGGGGGAGGGGAGAGGAGCGTTACCTTCTCCTACTGGCAGGGGGAGGCGGCCACAGATCCCAAGCCCTTCCTGACCATCTACAAACTCACCGGCTCCAGCCGGGTGGCCCGTGCCCAGGCGGGGAACAGGTTCCTGCTGTACCCCATGAACGCCCTGGACCGTCCGGAGGAGGCGGCCACCATCTACGTGGCCGAGTTCCGGGAGGGCTGGGACAGCGGCCTTACCGAGGAGACTGTACGGGAGAGGTTCTCCATTATCCGCACCGACTGGTACGGCAGATATTGATTCAGACAAAAGATCAAATTGACAGGGAGTGAAGCGATATGGCAAAGAAAGTACTGGTACTGGAGGATGAAGCTAACATCCGTTCCTTCATCGTCATCAATCTCAAACGAGCGGGCTACGAGACCGTAGAGGCCGGGACGGGGCAGGAGGCCCTGGAGCAGCTGAAGCGGAACCCTGATGTGGATGTGGCCTTGTTGGATGTGATGCTGCCCGACACCGACGGCTTTGAGGTCTGCCGCCGGATCCGGGCGGGGAATAACCGGATCGGGATCATCATGCTCACCGCCCGAACCCAGGAGATGGACAAGGTAACGGGTCTGATGACCGGGGCGGACGACTATGTGACCAAGCCATTCTCCCCCGCGGAGCTCACCGCCCGGATCGACGCCCTTTGCCGCCGGGCCTCCGGGGAGCCGGCGGTGGATACCGGGGAGATCAGCTGTCCTCCCTTCCTGCTTAATACCCGGAACCGTACTCTGGAGAAGAACGGCCAGCGGGTGAAGCTGACCCAGGTGGAGTACTCCATCGTAAAGCTCTTTATGGACAACATCGGCAAGGCCCTGAGTCGGGAGGAGATCCTGGATTCGGTGTGGGGTAAGGACTACTTCGGCGAGGTGAAGATCGTGGACGTGAACATCCGCCGTCTGCGTATCAAGATCGAGGACGACCCTACCAATCCCAGCTATATCACCACTGTGTGGGGATTTGGGTATAAGTGGGGCTTCTGATGGCGTGAAGGAGCAGAACGGCCGCTGATGTGAAGCCCGCAGCGCGGCCGGGTAAGGGAAGGAGGGGGGACAAAATGCCAAAGGTAAAAGGGATCCGGCGTCGGTGGATGACCAACTCCATCGGCGTGGTGCTGTTTGTCATTTTGTTCGCCATCACCGCTTTCTCCGTGTCCCTGGGGGGATATTACTACGCTACTCTCTCCAACGGACTTCAGACCAAGGCGGAGTATGTGGTAGAGTTTTTCAGAGAATATTCCACCCAAAACGAGTACTATCAGCATGTGGTCACCTATGTGAACAACAATTACGAGGGCAAGGACAAAGTGGAGATGCAGTTCCTGGGGGCCAACGGCACTATCCGGTTTTCCACCTTCGGCCTGGCGGCCTACAGCTCGCCCGGAACGCCGGATATCGCCGGGGCTCTCGACCCGGAGGAGCCAAAGACCACCCCCTGGACGGGGACAGATCCCTCCACCGGGGAGCATATCATGGCGGTGACCGTCCCTGTCCTTTTCGACGGGCGGGCGGTGGCGGCTGTGCGGTATGTCACCTCCCTGCGGCTGGTGGATCGGCAGATGATCCTTGTGATCTCCATCACGGCGGCGGTAGGGCTGGTGATCCTGATGCTGGTCTACTTCTCCAACCTGTATTTTGTGAAATCCATTGTGGAGCCGGTGGCGGGCATTACCGAGATCACCAAGCGGATCGCGGGTGGCAGCTACGGGATCCAAATCGAGAAGCAGCATGACGACGAGATCGGCGACCTTACCGACGCGATCAACGATATGTCCACCCAGATCGACCAGGCGGAGAAGCTGAAAAGCGAGTTTATCTCCTCGGTCTCCCACGAACTTCGGACCCCCCTTACCGCCATCAACGGCTGGGCCGAGACCATCCAGCGGGGGGAGGTCCGGGATGCGGAGGACGTGCGCAAGGGCATGGGCATCATTGTCTCTGAGGCCAAGCGGCTGACCAACATGGTGGAGGAGCTGCTGGAGTTTTCCCGGATCGAGGATGGCCGGTTCACCCTGTCGGTGGAGCCGGTGGATCTGAAGGCGGAGTTCGAGGATGCGGTATACACCTACCGGGAGTTTTTCCGCAAGGATGGCATTGAGCTGACCTATAAGGATGATGAGGAGGAATTTCCCCCTGTGGACGCCGATCCGGAGCGGCTGCGGCAGGTGTTCTGCAACCTGATGGACAACGCCGCCAAGCACGGAGGCAGCGGCGGGCGCATCGATTGCGCCATCCGCCGGGAGGAGGAGTGGGGGGTTATCACCATCCGGGATTACGGCCCTGGAGTCCCGGTGGACGAGCTGCCCCACCTGAAAACCAAGTTTTACAAGGGCTCCTCCAAGGCCCGGGGCTCAGGCATTGGCCTGGCTGTCTGCGACGAGATCGTGGGACGGCATGGGGGGGAGCTGCTCATTGACAACGCGGAGGGGGGCGGGTGCCTTGTCACTGTCCGCCTCCCTGTGGGTCTGCCTACAGTGAATGGAACATAAGTTCTAATTTTTCGCCCATCCTTCTTGAAAAAGAGGGATGGGTCTGTTATAATGAAAAATAAGAGGCAAAAAGGGGAAGAGGGGATGGGCCGGCGGAGGTTTGCGGGACAGTCCCGGCCTTTTCGCTTTTCATTTTTATTTTACCAAAGGGGTTTTCTGTGTTGAAATATATAAAACGACTGAGGATGCTGCTCTCCCTGGCTGCCGGCGGGTTCAAGACCATGATTGGGGGACAGGCTCTGATCGAGGGGATCCTGATGATGGGGCCCGACAAAAAGTCCATTGTGGTGCGTAAGCCCGACGGGGAGCTGGAGGTCAAGACCGAGGCCCGGAGGGCCTTGAAGGACAGATATCCCTTTGTGGGCCTGCCCCTGATCCGAGGAGTGGTGAATTTCGGCTCCTCCATGTACAACGGGGTCACCGCCCTGATGTATTCGGCGGAGTTTTATCCGGAGGAGGAGACGGAGGAGGAGCCCTCTAAATTCGAGCAGTGGCTGGACAAATGGCTGGGCAGCGAAAAGCTGACCAGTCTAGTCATTACTCTGGCGGTGATCATGGGCATGGCCTTTTCCATCGGCCTGTTCATCCTGCTGCCCACCGCCCTGGGGGGCTTGGCAGTTCGCCTGTTCCCCGGCTGTCCCGGGTGGGGAAGAAATCTGATCGAGGGCATTTTGAAGGTGGTCATTTTCCTGCTCTACCTGATCCTCTGCTCCAGAATGAAGGATATCCACCGCACCTTTCAATATCATGGGGCGGAGCACAAGACCATCTTCTGCTACGAGGCGGGGCTCCCCTTGACGGTGGAGAATGTGAGGAAGCAGCCCAAGCACCATCCCCGCTGCGGCACCAGCTTCCTCTTTGTGGTCATTGTGGTGTCCATCCTTCTGTCCAGCGTGGTATTCTCTCTGGTCAGGGTGGACAACACCCTCCTGCGGATGGGAGCCCACCTATTGATGCTTCCCCTCATCGTCAGCGTCACCTACGAATTCAACCGCTACGTGGGAGGCCACGACAGCGGCTTCTGCCGCCTGGTTCGCACCCCTGGGATGGCCATCCAGCGCTGGACCACCTTCGAGCCTGACGACAGCATGATTGAGGTGGGCATCCGCGCCCTTACTGAGGTGCTGCCCGAGCAGGAGGGAGCGGACAAGTGGTAAAAAAATAAGGGAAAAATGAAAAGCTAAAAGTGAAAAAGCTATGGGGGAAACCGGATAGAAAAGACGGTGAGACCGCCCCCCCTGCTTTTTGGAGAGCGTCGCAGGAAAAGGGCCCATCGGCCTTGTCTTTTTCATTTTTAACTTTTAACTTATTAGCGGGGTGATTCCATGGCGACCACCTACAATAACCTCTATCTGGACGCCCGGCGGAAGCTGAAGGCGGCGGGGATCTCCTCCGCTCAGCTTGAAGCGCGGGAGATGGTCTGCTATGCCTCCGGAAAGAGCAAGGAGGAGCTGTACCGGGATCTGAGCCTCTATGCCTCCGACCAGGTGGAGAAAACAGTGCTGGAGCTGACCCAGCGCCGTCTGGCGGGGGAGCCGGTGGCCTATATCATCGGGGAGTGGGAGTTCTACGGCCTCACCCTGGATGTGTCCCGGGAGGTGCTGATCCCCCGGATGGACACTGAGGTGCTGGCCGAGCAGGCCATCCTGGCCGCCCGGGCCGCTGGAGAGGGCTGCCGGGTGCTGGATCTCTGCGCCGGAAGCGGCTGTGTGGGCCTTGCGGTGGCCGCCAATGTGCCCGAGTGCCGGGCGGTGCTGGCCGATGTGTCTGAGGGAGCCCTTCGGATCTGCCGGCAGAATATCCGCCGCTGCGGACTCAATGACCGGGTGATCTGCGCCTACGCCGACGCCAAGCTCCCTCCCCTGCCCGCCCTGTGGGACTTTGACGTGATCGTCTGCAATCCCCCCTATATCCCCTCTTTGGATATCCTGACCCTGGATGTCTCGGTGAAGGAATATGAACCCCACCTGGCCCTGGATGGGGGAGAGGACGGCCTGGACTTTTACCGGGCGGTCTGCTCCAAGTGGAAGGGAGCCCTTCGGCTGGGGGGTCGCCTCCTCTTTGAAGTGGGGATCGGGCAGGCCTCCGACGTGGAGATCCTTCTGGGGCAGAACGGCTTTGAGGATATCCAGACCTTCCCGGACACCCAAGGCATCCTCCGGGTGGTCTCTGGGGCCATCAATGAATAATAAGTCCCTTTTATTGGACAGCACATGCGGTAGGATAGATTCGTGAAGAGAACCAGAAATCAAAGGATCCAGTGGGGGAGCCATGAAGGAAGAAAAGGTATATCAGATGGAATTTTCCCGGATCTATCCGCTGCTCCTGAACAAGGTGGAGCGGAAGGGCCGAACCAGGGAGGAGCTGGACAAGGTGATCGGCTGGCTCACCGGCTATGGCCGGGAAGAGCTGGAGAGATTGCTCCGGGAGTCGGTGAGCTGTGCTCAATTTTTTGAGCAGGCCCCAAGGTGGAATGAGAACTGGGAGAAAATTACCGGCGTGGTCTGCGGTGCCCGGGTGGAGGAGATACAAGCTCCTCTGATGCGCAGGATCCGATGCCTGGATAAGCTGGTGGATGAGCTGGCCGGAGGAAAGCCGCTGGAGAAGGTCTTGCGCGGCTGAGAGAGCTTTTTGTACAAATTATAGATCATGCGGCGCCGCCGCCTACATAGGAGGAAAATGAAATGGCAGAGAAGAAGAAACCTATGGTCACCCAGCCCGGACAGGCCAGCGATAAAAAGAAGGCCCTGGACACCGCCCTGGCCCAGATTGAGAAGGATTTCGGCAAGGGGGCGGTGATGCGCCTGGGGGAGAACTCTCACGTGGTGGTGGAGGCCATCCCCACCGGTTCCCTGGCCCTGGATATGGCCTTGGGGATCGGCGGTGTGCCCAAGGGACGGATCGTGGAGATCTACGGCCCCGAATCCTCCGGTAAGACCACCCTGGCCCTCCATATCGTGGCCCAGGCCCAGAGACGGGGAGGCGAGGTGGCCTACATAGACGCCGAGCACGCCCTGGATCCCGTCTACGCCAGTGCCCTGGGGGTGGACATCGACTCTATGCTCATCTCCCAGCCCGACACCGGTGAGCAGGGCCTGGAGATCTGTGAGGCCCTGGTTCGCTCCGGCGCCATCGATGTGGTGGTGGTGGACTCGGTGGCCGCCCTGACCCCCCGGGCCGAGATTGAGGGAGACATGGGCGACGCCCATGTGGGTCTGCTGGCCCGGCTCATGTCCCAGGCCCTCCGGAAGCTGGCGGGCGTCATCTCCAAGACCAACTGTATCGTCATTTTCATAAACCAGCTTCGGGAGAAGGTGGGGGTGGTCTATGGCAATCCGGAGGTCACTACCGGCGGTCGGGCTCTGAAGTTTTATTCCTCGGTCCGCATCGACATCCGCCGGGTGGAAAGCCTGAAGAACGGCTCCGACGTCATCGGCAACCACGTCCGGGCCAAGATCGTGAAGAACAAGGTGGCCCCCCCCTTCCGCCAGGCCGAGTTTGACATCCTCTTTGGCGAGGGCATCGCCAAGGAGGGGGAGCTGGTGGACATGGGCGTTCAGCTGGGCCTGGTGCAGAAGTCGGGCTCCTGGTTCTCCATGGGGGAGGTTCGCATCGGCCAGGGCCGGGATGCTGCCCGCCAGTACCTGAAGGACAACCCCGAGGTGGCCGAGAAGCTGGAGGCCGACATCCGGGCCAACGCCGCCAAGCTCCTCCCCGGCAAGCCCGCGCCCCGCGCCGCCGCCTCTGTGCCGCCCCCGGCAGCTCCCGCCGCCCCTGCGCCCCGGAGCGTGAGCCGGGGGGTGGATGTGTCCGCTGAGGACTTTAAGGACGCGGACTAAGGGGTGAGGATCGAGAAATTAGAGCCCTCCAAGCATGTTGCTGAGCGGTGGCTTTGCTGGCTGGAGGACGGCTCCTGCATCCGGGTCACCGAGAGCGAGGTGGTCTCCTTCGCCCTCTATACCGGTATGGAGATCCCTGACACGCTCTATGACCAGTTGACCGAGGCTGCCCGGCGCAGCACCATCCGCACCAAGGCGCTGGACTATATCTCGGCCCGCCCCATGTCCCGAAGGGAGCTGGAGGATAAGCTCACCGCCCGCCGCCCCAAGGGCAGGGACGGGAGGGAGCGTCCCCCCCTGGCCACCTCCGAGGAAGCCGGAGAGGTGGCCGACTGGCTGGAGGAGCTGGGCTATCTGAACGACGCCGAATACGCCAAGACCGTGGCCCGGCATTACTCTGCCAAGGGCTACGGCGAAAGAAGGCTCCGGGATGAGTTCTTCCGCCGGGGCGTTCCCCGCCAGTATTGGGAGGAAGCCCTTTCCGAGGCCCAGGAGCCGGAGGAAGGGATCGACGCCTTCCTCCAAAAGCGGTTCCGGGGGGGAGCTCCTGACCAGCGGGAGCTGAAGCGGGCCTCCGATGCCCTGGCCCGCCGGGGCTACCGTTGGGAGGAGATCCGGGAGGGTCTGAACCGGTACGGGGCCAATATTCAGGAGGAGTAGACCGTGGCTCTTTCGAAGGAGGAGCTGATCCGCCAGTTCAACGCCCTTCCTATCGAAGGGATGAGGAGGGGTACCACAAGTACGGCGAGGGGGATCCTGGTCGGCGATTGTGGTCTATCAGCGACTGTAAGCAGGGGAGGTGTGCCTTGTGGAGGAAAAGACCTACCAGACCCGTCTGGGAACTATCCATTACTGGGTAAGCCCCGGGGAGGGGGTGCCCCTGGTATTCCTTCCGGGCCTTACCGCCGACCACCGGCTGTTTGAAAAACAGCTGGCCGCCTTTGAGGGAAGGTATCCCCTTCTGGTCTGGGACGCCCCCGGCCACGGGGCCTCTCGGCCCTTCCGGCTGGATTTTTTTCTGGATAGCAAGGCGGTGTGGCTCCGGGCCATCCTTCGGCAGGAGAGACTGGAAAGGCCTGTTCTCATCGGCCAGTCCATGGGAGGCTATGTAGCCCAGTGCTTTATGGAGCGGTTCCCCGGCTCCCTGTCCGGCTTTATCTCCATCGACTCCGCCCCTTTGAAGCGGAGATACCTCACCCCGGCGGAGCTTTGGCTTTTGAAGCACAGCGGCCTTATCTACCGCCCCTACCCCTGGAAGGCACTCCAAAAGGCGGGGCTGGGGGTCTCGACCACCGGCTATGGCCGGGAGTTGATGGCCCGGATGATGGCCGAGTATAAGAAAAAGGAGTACGTGGATCTGACGGTTCACGGCTTCCGCATATTGGCCCAGTCCATAGAGCTGAACCGCCCCTACCAAATAGACTGCCCCTGTCTCCTCCTCTGCGGGGAGGAGGATCGGGCGGGCTCCGCCAAGGGCTATAACCGCCGCTGGGCGAAGGAGGAGAGACTGCCCCTGGTCTGGCTTCCCGGCGCGGGCCACAATTCCAACTGCGACGCCCCGGAGCAGGTGAACGCCCTCATTGAGGATTTCCTCCTCCGGCGGCTTGCCGCCCCAATCTGAACAAAAGGAGACGTCCATCTTGAAAATCGCCTTTATCTCCCTCGGCTGCTCCAAAAATCTTATCAATACCGAACAGATGATGGCCCTCTGCCGGGCCGCCGGGCACCAGGTGTCCGGGGATCCGGAGGGGGCCGATGTAGCCGTCCTCAACACCTGCGGGTTTATCGACGCCGCCAAGAGCGAGGCTATCGAGCACATCATCGCCCTGGGAGAGCTGAAGGGGGAGGGGAAGCTGGGCAAGCTCCTGGTCTGCGGCTGTCTCAGCCAGCGCTACCGGGAGGATATCCTCTCCGACCTTCCTGAGGTGGACGGCCTTATGGGCACCGGTAGCTATGACGATATCGTCTCCGTCGTGGAGGAGATGGCAAAGGGACAGTTCCCCCAGCGGTTCGGGGACATCTCCGCCACCAGCGAGGAGGGGGAGCGGCTCATCACCGGGGCTCAGTACACTGCCTTCCTGAAGATCGCCGAGGGCTGCGATAATTTCTGCGCTTTCTGCATCATACCCTATCTCCGGGGCCGCTACCGCAGCCGAAGCATGGACTCAGTGCTCTCCGAGGCAAAGGCTCTGGCCGACAGCGGGGTGAAGGAGCTGATCCTCATCGCCCAGGATATCGGCCCCTACGGCAGGGATCTGTACGGGGAGCGCCGCCTGCCCCAGCTCCTGGAGGAATTATGTAAACTACCCTTCCGCTGGATCCGCCTCCATTACCTCTACCCCGACCACTTTGATGAGGAGCTGGTGAAGGTCATCGCCGCCCAGCCCAAGATCGTCAAGTATCTGGACATTCCCCTTCAGCACTGTGCCGACCATCTGCTCAAGGCCATGAACCGCTGGGGAACGGAGGCAAGCCTTACCGCCCTGCTGAAGGATCTGCGGAAGAAGATTCCTGGTCTGGTGCTCCGAACCTCCCTGATCTGCGGCCTGCCTGGGGAGACGGAGGAGGACTTTGAAGCCCTGTGCCGCTTTGTCACCGAAACGGGCATAGAGCGGGCGGGGGTATTCCAGTACTCCCGGGAGGAGGGCACCCGGGCGGCGGATATGCCTGGCCAGGTGCCGGAGGAGGTGGCCCAGCAGCGGGTGGAGCGGCTGGTGGAGCTCCAGTCCGCCGTTCTGGATCGCTATAACGAAAGCCGCCTGGGCTCTGTCATGGAGGTCCTCTGCGAGGGCTATGACCCCCAGATGGGCTGCTATGCCGGCAGAACCTACGCCGATTCGGTGGAGGTGGACGGCCGGGTCTTTTTCACCGCCGCCGGCCTTGTCCCGGCGGGAGAGTTTGTGAATGTCCGCATCACAGGGGCCGAGGACGGCGACCTGACAGGTGAGATCGAGGAGTGAGGATATGAATACCGCGAATAAGCTGACCCTTCTGCGGGTCATACTGATCCCTGTTTTTCTGGGGATCCTCTATCTGGATTTCCAGGGCAGCAATTATGCGGCCCTGGCCGTCTTTGTGGTGGCCAGCCTCACCGACCTTCTGGACGGCCATATTGCCCGGAGCCGGAATCTGGTCACCGACTTTGGCAAATTCATGGATCCCCTGGCCGACAAGGTGCTGGTGCTGGCGGCTATGCTCTGGTTTGTGGAGTGCGGGAAAATGCCCGCCTGGGCGGTGGCCATCGTTATCTTCCGGGAGTTCGCAGTCTCCGGTATGCGCCTCATCGCCGTGGAGGGGGGACGGGTCATCGCCGCCGGCTGGTCGGGGAAGGTGAAAACCGCCTCCACCATGGTCTGCCTCATTCTCATGTTCCTGCCCTTCCTTCCCAGATGGGTGGAGCTTGCCTGTGTGTGGGTCATTGTGGTGACCACCCTCTATTCCGGGGCGGAGTATTTCATCCAAAACCGGGATGTGTTTGACTGGAGCCAGCTTTGAGGAAAAATTCACGGAGGGGCGCCACCTGGCGCTCCTCCGTGAATTTCTTTAAGGGGTTCTTGCAATATGGGAATATTCCTGCTATAATCGAAGTGAAAAACAAAAATGCGGCAGCCTGTGGGTGGTCGGACACCCACAGGCCTGCGCAGGTGAACCACCACCTACACAACGGCCATATGGCCGCACCGCATGGTATATTATACGATAGCCGGGCTCTTCTTGCAAGGGTGGTTTTTCGTATCGTTGCCTGCGCCTGTGTGCATGAGAAGGTCTCTTCTTGCGCCGTGTAGGGTTGTCCCTGCACGGCGTTTTTGTTTTTCACCCGCCGCCTGGGGGCCGGAAGGCCCCCGGGATCGGTGCGGTGAGAAGCGGCGGAGAGGCTTTTTGTTCACGGCGCGCAGCTTTTTGGAGAAGGGAGGTGTTTGAGATGGCAAGGTATAAGGTGAGCATTACGGTATTCAAGGACGCTGAGGGAAAAACCATGAAGGGTATCACGCTTCTGCACTTTCTGGGGGATCTCTGCCAGGGCTTTGGGCTCATGCTGCTCCTGGGCGGCATCGCCTGGCTCATGGATGGCATGGTGACCCCGGGGAAGGCGGTGGTTTTGGCCGCCTGCGTCATCGGCTGCTTTGTGGGTGGCGCTCTGATCCATAAAAGAGCCAGAGGGAGGGCAGAGAGACGCTATCTGGAATCTCTGGCCGGGAGTATCCCGCCTTCCGGGGAGAGTGCTGGGGACTGAGAGAAGGCGGAGGGAGGGATGGGGGAGCCATTCCTCCTTTCCTTTCTTCGGGATCCTCTCTTGACACCCCTTCCGCAACATGCTAATATACTGAGTAGTAAGCGCAGTGAACGGAAGAAGTAGCCCCCATACCCCCGGACAGAAAGACCCCGCCATCGGCTGAGAGTGGGATCACGGAAGGGCGGCGGGTGAATTGCATCCGGGAGCGTTGGGGGTAATGCCCCACGATTCGGCCCCGTTACCGGCCCTTGAGTGAAAACGAGAGTGGAACCGCGTGTCTACGCCTCTCATGCCTGTGGGCATGGGGGCGTTTTTGTTTTGTAGGGGGTGAGGATTTGAAAAAATGGGTGTTTTTCCTTCCGCTGGGACTGGCCCTTTTCCTGGGGATAGGGGGCGCTGCCCTTCTGCTGGGAGTTCAGAGAGAGCTGCGGCAGGAAGCCCACAGCTGGGAGGGGGAGCGGAGCTCCCAAGGGGAATATATTTTGGAGACCTTTCGCCGGGATGATGGGGAGACGGCCCGGGCCTCCTTCCGGGTGCTCTCCACGGAGGGGGAGACGGTGGTCTACACCTGCCCGGAGGCCTGGCGGACTTTGGATCTGAAGGGCATTGGCTGGAGCGGGGAGGGATATGATATCCTGGTGAGCTCCGGAGATGTGGGGAACGCGATCTATGCCCGCGGGGCGGATGGCTGGCACAGGGCCGGGGAGGTTGTCCTGGAGCCCTCCCAGGCCCCGGAGCCCAGGGAGAGCCCGGAGGGGGGACTTCCCTTTGCCGATCCCGCAGTGTCCCGGCAGCTTCGGGAAAAGCTGGGGACAGACGGCCTTGCGGAGGAGGAGCGGCCCCTGCTGGAGGGTGTGAAGACCCTGAAATTGGAGAACGGCTACGGGGAGGAGGAGATCTCCACCCTGGAGGATCTGTTCCGATATTGCCCCAGGCTGAAGGGCCTGGAGCTGAACCTCCACGGAGAACGGCCCATGAGGGAGGAGGACTGGCGGGAGCTGGGGAAGCTCTCCCTGGAGGGCCTGTATCTCTATATGGGGGAGGGCTACGAGAGCCTGAACCTTCCGGAGGGGCTGAAGAGCCTGGCCCTGGAGGTATCTCCGGATGACGGGGAACCCCTTCCCCTGGAGGAGCTGCTTTTGGCCCCGGTGGAAAAGCCGGGGGAACTGCTGACGGGGGAGTTAATACAATACGTCCGCCTACGGGCGGGGGGCTGGGCGGTGGAGCTGCTGTGCACCGACTTTTGGAATGAGGAGACCGAGGAGAATTTTTGGGGTGGCTGGGAGTGTAAGGTGCTGGTGTCCCGGGAGACCTCCGGGGGGCTGCGGCACATCCAGACCCTTGATATCCTGGAAAGGCCTACCGCCGACGCGGGAGGGAGCCTGGTGCTTACCGACGTGGACTTTGATGGAAGGCCCGATCTGCTGGTCTGTCTGGGACATTTCGGGGCCCAAGAGCTGGTGCGGTATGAGTGTTTCCTTCAGCGGGAGGACGGCTTTGTTCTCCAGGAGAGCTTCCATGACATTCCCAACCCGTCCGTTGACGCCGAAAATCAAATGATCCTATCCCAGATGCGGCACAGCGCCGTCTCCCACGGCTGGGGGAAGTATGCCTACCGGGACGGGGTCTTTGTTCAGGTGGCCTACCTTACCGAGGAGCCGATTCCGGGCAGCAGTCAGGAGAGCGAGGATGGCTCCCTGGTCTGGCAGTGGACGGAGGAGACCCTCCGCAAGGGGGAGATGGCCCGGACGGGATATTGGCGCAGTGACGAGTATATGCCGGAGGAGCTTGACGATATCATCTACAATGAGAACAGCGGCTGGGGTCTGATGACAGACCGCTGGCGAACCATCTATAACGACGGCCGGATGGCCGACTTCAGCATCTATGGTGAATAAGGAGGAAATGACCATGCAGCTTTACAATTCCCTGTCCCACAAGAAGGAGGAGTTCCAGACCCACGAGCCCGGCAAGGTGTCCATGTACACCTGCGGCCCCACGGTGTATCATTTTGCCCACATTGGCAACCTGCGCAGCTACATCATGGAGGATGTGCTGGAGAAGGCCCTGCGCTGGGAGGGCTATGAGGTGAAGCGGGTGATGAACATCACCGATGTGGGCCACCTCTCCTCCGATGCCGACACCGGGGAGGACAAGATGGTGAAGGGGGCCCAGCGGGAGCACAAGACGGTGATGGAGATCGCCCAGTTCTATACCGACGCCTTCTTTGCCGACTTCGCCAAGCTCAACTGCCGCTACCCCGATGTGGTGCAGCCCGCCACGGGGATGATCCCGGAGTATATCCAGGTCATTACCAAGCTGCTGGAGACAGGCTATGCCTACCAGGCCGGAGGGAATGTGTATTTCGATACCTCCAAGCTGGAGAAATACTATGTGTTCAATGACCACGACGCTGAGGATCTGGCCACCGGCGTTCGGGAGGGAGTGGAGGAGGACGTCAATAAGCGCAACAAGAACGACTTTGTCCTCTGGTTCACCAAGAGCAAATTTGAGGATCAGGCGCTGAAATGGGATTCCCCCTGGGGGGTGGGCTACCCCGGCTGGCATATCGAGTGCTCCTGCATCTCCATGAAATACTGCGGCGAGTACCTGGATCTCCACTGCGGCGGCATCGACAACGCCTTCCCCCACCACACTAACGAGATCGCCCAGTCCGAGGGCTATCTGGGCCACTCCTGGTGCTCCCACTGGTTCCATGTCCACCATCTGAACACCACCGGGGGCAAGATGAGCAAGTCCAAGGGGGAGTTCCTCACCGTCTCCCTTCTGGAGGAGAAAGGGTACGATCCCCTTTGCTACCGGCTGTTCTGCCTTCAGAGCCACTACCGCAAGGCCCTGACCTTCTCCTGGGAGAACCTGGACAACGCCAAGGCCGCCTACGACAAGCTGATCTCCCGGATCGCCGCCCTGGAGGAGGAGGGGGCGGCGGAGCAGGCCGCCCTGGAGAAATACAAGGCCCAGTTCCGGGAGGCGCTGGACAACGACCTGAACACCTCCCTGGCCGTTACCGCCCTCTATGATGTGCTGAAGGCCGAGACCAACGACGCCACCAAGCGGGCCCTGATCGCCAGCTTTGACAAGGTTCTGGGTCTGGAGCTCCTGGCCCACGCAGCCGCCCTGAAGGAGAAGGAGTCCGCCCCCGCCGGGGACGCCGGGGAGATCGAGGCCCTCATCGCCCAGCGGGCCGCGGCCAAGGCGGCCAAAAACTGGCCCGAGGCCGACCGGATCCGGGACGAGTTGAAGGCCCAGGGCATCGAGCTCATCGACACCAAAGATGGCACCACCTGGAAGCGGATATAAATTGGGATACAAAAAAGAGAACGCCGCCCATCTTACAAAAATGGGCGGCGTTCTCTTTTTTAGCCCCGCTCCTCTACCGGGTCGCTTTCCCGGAAGAGAAGGGAGATGCACCAGATGGCACCCAGGCCTACCAGGGTGTATACCACCCGGCTCAGGGCGCTGTCGGCGCCGCCGAAGAGAAAGGCCACCACGTCGAAGCCGAAGATCCCGATGCTGCCCCAGTTGAGCCCGCCTACGATGGCCAGGGTCAGGGCGATCTTATCCATGATCATAGTCCTGCAAACCTCCTCAAAATGGACTTCCTGGGACAGTGTAACCTTTGTTTCCGTTTTTTATACGGAAAGGGACAAAAAAGCAGGGGAAGCTTTTCTGAGATTGTATCACATGTTACAATTGGGGCGGTTCAGGGTTCGGCGGGCCAGCCAGGTCAGGGGGAGGCAGGCGGCGAAGGTGAGGGCGGGGGCCAGGAAGGGAGGGAAGCGATCCAGCAGCAGACCATAGAGACCCTGGCCCAGGGGCATGGCGCAGGTGGCCACCGCCGTGACAAAGGAGCCCACCTTTCCCAAAAGGGGGGCGGGGGTGACGGTCTGGAGGTAGGTTTGGGCCAGAATGGAGAAGATCCCGGCGCAGACCATGCCCAGCAGGGCGGCCAGGAGGAGGGCCAGCCAGGAGGCCATAGGGGAGGAGAGAACGCCCACCGCCGGAACCATGGCCAGGGGGGAGAGGGAGGCCAGCAGGATAAACCGCCAGGAGCGGGAGAAGGAGAGCTTATTGCCCAGAAGGCCGGTGAGGACGGCTCCAAGGATGGTGCCCAGGCCCATGGCGGCCTCCACCAGGGAGTAGAGCTGGGTGGACAGACCCAGGGTGACCTTGACAAAGAAGGGAAGGCCCACAAGATAGAGGGAGGAGAGGAAGAGGTTCATCCCCGCCACCACCCCCAGAAGAGGGAGAAGGCCGGAGCGGGAGAGGAACCGGGCGGCTTCCCCCAGGTCGGCCCCGGCAGCGGAGAGGCTCCCCTTGGTGGGGGCGGGGGTGAAGGGGATCCGGAGGAAGCACTCCATCACCGCCGAGCACAGAAAGCACCCCGCACCCACCAGGCAGATGGGGCCAAGACCCAGAAGGCCGTAGAGGGCGCCGCCCAGGATGGGGCCCAGGAGGGAGGACAGGGCGGCCACCTGGGTCACCAGGGCGTTGGCCCGGGTCAGTTCCTCCTGGGGAACCAGCAGGGGCAGGGAGGAGAGGACGGAGGGCTGGTAGCAGGCCTGGATGGCGGACAGGGCCAGCAGCAGGAGGGTGGGGGGCAGGATGGAGCCGCCCCGGCCAAAGAGGGCGAAGTTCCAGACGGCAGCGGCGGTGATGAAGTCCAGCACATACATGATCCGCTGCCGGGGGATCCGGTCGGCCAGCACGCCACCCACGGGGGAGAGGAGGATGGTGGGGAGCATGGAGGCGGCCAAAACCCCGCCGAAAACGGCGGCGGAGCCGGTGAGATCCAGCACATAGAGGGACAGGGCGAAGCGCAGCAGGGCGTTGCCCAGGAGGGAGACGATCTGACCCAGGAGCATGAGGGAGAAATCCCGGGAGAAGAGCTTTGTTTTCATAGGATGACCTCGATTCTTGATTTTTATAGATACCGACGGTTGGTATGTATATAGGGAAAAGGATCCGCCCCAGAGGGCGGGGCGGGGAAGGGAAAAATGAAAAGTGAAAAGTGAAAAAGAGAAATTTCATTGGCTGGAGAGCTTGGAGGCTAGGCGGGTGTAGTAGGCGTCCAGGGTGTCCATGAGGGTCTGGTCAAAGACGGGGACGCCCAGGGCGTCGGTCATGGCCTTGAGAAAACGGAATTTGGACAGGAACTCCTCCCGGGTGTGGGAGAAAAGGCCAGCCCAGAGGTTGAGCAGGAGGAGACAGCTCTCGGCCAGCTCCCTGGGGTAGGCAGTGGTGACGGAGCCGTCGGCGATCCCCTCCTCCAGAAGCCGCTGAATGATAGGGGCGCCGTTCCGGACAGAGGTGGTGAGGAGAAGGCGAATGAGCTGCGGGTTGTTCTCGATAGAGACGGCAATGTCGTCAATATCCAGCTTTCCCGGGTCGGCCAATTGGCGGCGGAGGAGTTCCCGGAGCTTTTCCAGGCCGGAGAGGGAGGAGTCCTCCATGATGTCGAACATATGGGAGTCTACATAGTACTGGTCGTAGAGGTGATCCAGGATGTCCTCCTTGCTCTTGAAATGGTGGTACACCGCCCCCTTGCTCATGCCCAGGGCGGTCACGATGTCCTGGAGGGTAGTGTGGTCATAGCCCTTTTCGGAGAAGAGGCGGAAGGAGACCTCCAGGATCTTTTTCCGGGTCTGCTCGGGGTATTTGTTGCGGGACATGGGGTGGCCTCCTCTCCTGGTTACATACATACCGTTGGTATGTATAATAAAATAACAGAGGGGAGGCGGAATGTCAAGGGGGGGAGCGGCGGAATTTTTTCCGGCGGTGCTTGTCCCAGCGTTTTTGATCCAGGGCCCTCCGGCGCCAAAAGCGCTTGAGGAGAAGGGAGGCGGTGCGGGGATCCCGCCGGTCCATGGCCTCCAGGTATCCGCCAAATTTGTGGGCCCACTCCAGAGTGGTAAGGCGGTGATCGTTAATGACCCGTTTCAGCTTTTGCTGATTGGCCCTGAGCCGGGACTCGAACCGAGCCGTGACCTGCTCCTCCATCCACCGGTTCTCCTCCGGGGTCAATGGGCGGATACGGCCTTGGGCCTGCAATTGAGATAGGGTGTCACGGTATTCCTCGTGAAAGGATTTCATAAAATCACCTCAATCCCATTATAGGTCAATATCACCCTAATATCAATAGGTCAATTTGCCATAATATGCGTGGGTGATATTATGTCCAGATTGAAGGAATTAAGGAAGAAGCGGCAGTATACGCAGATGAAAATGCAGATGCTGACCGGGATCGACCAGAGCGATTATTCCAAAATCGAGAGTGGGAAGCGGTACTACAGCTTTGAGCAGTGCCGGAAGATTGCCTTGGCTTTGGATACCAGTATGGATTATCTGGCTGAGCTTACCGATGAGGAGAAGCCTTATCCGAGAAAGAAATAGGTAGTACCGTTTGATTGGTGGTTGTCATCAAATTTATCACTGCGTGGTGTGGGGGACTATTCTTTGAAGGGCCAAAGAATAGCCCCCCACGCCCCCCAAGAAAGCCCTAAGGTCAAGACCATGTGTTCTGAGGCTCGGCTCTAACGTCTTTACGCAACAAATCCCACTTGCCCCGCACCCGTGCGTACGTCTGAGGAACACAGAAAGAAAGCCAGCTGAAACAACGCCGCCTCCATTCTACTCAGCCCCGGGCCTGGTTCCTCTCCTTTTCACGGGGGAACTCGGCCCTTGACCTTTGTCTTAGGACTTTGGGGGCAAGAACCCGTTATATAAAAAAGTATAGCAACCCGAACCCCCACGGCGTAACGAAGTAAGCCGTGGGGGTAAGCTTTCAATCAGCAAAACAGCTACGGGGAGTTTCCAAAGAGGGGCCCCCGCCGGGGCCCTTCTTTGGTCGTTGAGAGGGGGAGCCCCGAGGGGGAGAGAGTCGAAACTCTCCCCCTCGGGCGGTTTCTTGGGGGGTCTGGGGGGCTATTCTTTGCCGCTCAAAGAATAGTCCCCCAGCTTCACCCACTGAAAATAGAACAACATCCTTTCGACAAGAACCCCTTATCAATAAGAGCAAGGATACAGACCACTTATATAAAAGAAAAGACCCCCGAAAACCGGGGGCCTTTCATTCAGGTCAGGGCTTTGGGGCCGAAACCGTGGGGGAGGAGGTCGGAAAGCTTCAGCTTAGTAAACTCCCGATCCCCCCGCCCCACCAGAAGCTCCAGCTGGGGAGCAAACTCATAGAGCATCTGGCGGCAGGCCCCGCAGGGCCAGCAGTAGTCGGTGGAATCCCCCACCACCGCCAGCTTGACCAGGTCGTCCCGGTGGCCCTCGCTCACCGCCTTGACCAGGGCGGTGCGCTCGGCGCAGATGGTGGAGCCGTAGGCGGCGTTCTCTACGTTGCAGCCGGTGAACACCGTGCCGTCGGCGCAGAGAAGGGCGGCGCCCACGGGGAACTTGGAGTAGGGGACATAGGAGCGGGAGAGCATGTCATAGGCCAGATCGGCCAGGGCACGGTCGGTCATAGGGATCCCTCCTTTTTATTTACTGAAATCATAGCCCAGGTTGGGGCGGACATCCAGGTCGATGATGTCCTTGGCGTCATAGAACTTCAGGTAGCGGGAGCGGGACCAGCGCAGGGTCTTTCCGTCGGGATGGAGCCGGTCGCAGATAACGGCGGAGATGGTCTGCTTCACCTGGGAGTAGGAGTCGATGCCCACGCTGGCAAAGATGCGGAAGCCCTGGCTCTGGAGCCACTTGAACTGCTCGCCGTAGTTCTCCCCTTGGTCGTGATCCCCGTCGGGGCGGGCGCCGTGGGGGTAGAAGAGGATGTTGGTGGGGCCCACCAGGCTGCCCACCTCCTCGGCCCGGCGGAGGGTGTCCCGCTGGATCTGGGCCATGGAGCGGGTGGAGAGGTTGATATGGCCCCAGGTGTGGGAGCCAAAGTACCAGCCGGTGTCCTTCAGCCGCTGGATAATGGGCTTGACGGCCTCCTGCTCCGCCTTCCGGTTGGCATCGAAGGCGGGGCGGCGGGGATCGTCGGCGGCGATGTCGATGTCGTTCTGGGTGCGGTAGCCCAGGATACCCTCGTAGCCGGTGAGGGAGAGGCAGCCCTTCACCCCGAAGGGAGAGAAGTCGGGGTGCTCCCGGATGAATTTGTCCAGGATAGTGATGGCGTCCAGATCCTGGGTGAGGAAGGTCTCCTGGGTGTAGGGGTCGGTGCACTCGGCCCAGAGCTCCCCATCCTCCCCGATGACCAGCTTGGAGGTGAAGCCCTCCTCCAGCATATAGGGGTAGTAGTTGGTGTCGTCGTAGGAGATGATAAGGGGCTTCTTCCCCTCGGGAACCTGGATGACGTTGCGCTGCATCCGGGGGCCGCTGGCGGTCTCCGCCTCGCTCCAGACGTCGTTCATGCTGACGATGACGTAGCCCTTGTCGTAGACGTTCTGGAGGATCTTGTTATACTCGTCCACGGTGACCATCCAGTCGTCCAGGCCCTCCTTCTGGGACTGGGAGGAGGGGCAGTCGTGAAAGCCCCACTGGGGATAGGCGATGACGGGGTGGAAAAAGATGTGCTCCACCACCTGATCCACGCCCCAGTCCACCAGGGGCACATCGGGCATGGTGGGGGTAGGCGCAGGAGTGGGGGTGGGCTCCTGGGAGGGCTCGGCTGACTGGACGGGGGCGGAGCTTCCCTGGGCGGCGGGGTCGTCCTGGGCAGGCTTCTTGCCGCCGCAGGCGGAGAGGGCCAGGAGGGAGGCAAGGACAAGGGAGAGGGCGAGCCCTCGTTTCACGGCATGTTTCATGATGGATTCGCTTCCTTTTCTTTAGTATGTGATTTCATTATACTGAGGAAAATGGAAAAAACAACAACAAAAGTCTTACAAATTATTGACAGCTTTCCGCGGGGATAAAAGGGGCGGCCCGGTGTAAAATTAGGATACTCTCTTTTTTCTGTTGCAAATCCGGGAAGAATCTGGTAGAATAGCCAGAGATTATACTGCCCAACCTATCCAGGAAGGGCTTTCTCAGGAGATGTGGGCATGGACAACAACACAAAAAAGAAAAGAGCGGAAAAGGCCAGGGCGGAGGAAGCCGCACTCAACCGGATCCTTTGCTGGGTGGCGGGGGGCTCCGTGCTGGAGTTTCTCCTGCTTTTGCTGAACCGATATTGGAGCCACTATACCGCCGGGCAGATCGACTTCCGGGTGGCTTTGGGAACGGCGGTGAAGATCCTGGCGGTGGCGGCCCTTTTCTGCGCCGCCGGGGCGGCCTACTGGTGGAACAACGCCCGGAGGAACGGGCGGGGGAGCAATCTGCCTGGGACGTTGTGCCTGTTTATGGCCGGGGTGTCGGCCAGCTGCTTCGCGGCCTGGTTCGTCTCGGGAACGGGGCTGCTGCTGATGAGTTACGCCGTGCCCGCTGTGGTGGTGCTGGCTCTGATCTACTACCTTTATCAGCATGAGTTTTTCCTTCTGGCCTGCCAGAGCGTTCTGGCCCTGCTGGGAATCTGGATCTGCGACAAGGGCCAGGGCGGGAGCTATCAGATGCTGGGCTACGCCTATGTGGTGATCGCGGCGGCGCTGGTGCTGATTTCGGCGTGGCTGTGCCGGAAGGCTCAGGGCGACCAAGGCCGGGTGGAGCTGGGGGGCAAGGGATGGAGCCTGTTCTCCAAGGATGCCAATTACGCGCTTCTGTACGCTGGGGCGGTGGTGGCGCTGGTGACCCTGATCCTGGCGGCCATCGGGATCTCCCAGATGATCCTCTATGGGGCGGCGGTGGCCTGGCTGCTCATCATGGCGGTCTATTACACCGTAAAGTTGATGTAAGAACAGGTCTATTGAGAAACAAAGGGAAGCGGCCCGGTGGGAGCATCGGGCCGCTTTTTTGTCCCGGCAACCGGAAGGAAACCTATTGTTGCGCCATAGTTGGTGGAAAAATGGAGCGCTTATGGTATCATTGCAGTATCCTTATGGAGAAAGGGAGAATGAAACATGCAAATAGGACTAGGAACGCTCCTGGTAGGATTGCCGGTGCTGGCTCTGTTTTTGGCGGTCTGGGGGCTCTTTATCTACGTGGTCATTCTGGTCATCAGGGCTTTGAAAAAGTATATCAATGGCGGGGACAGCCGGCCGGAGACCGCTGCAGTGCGGAAAAGCCTGGGGGAGGCCATCAAGGCCCGCCGGACGGAGTGCAATATGACCCAGGAGTTTGTGGCCGGGGAGCTGGGGGTGAGCCGCCAGGCGGTGAGCAAGTGGGAGAGCGGCGCCTCCGACCCCAGCACAGCCAACCTGCTGGCCCTGTGCAAGCTGTTTGGGATCTCGACGGAGGAGCTGCTGCGGGGGGTAGAATAAAGAAAAAAATTTGTGCTTGACAGGAGCCCTCCTTTTATATAAAAAAGGAGGGCTTTTTATACCCACGCAGCGGATCACGAGAGAGATGGTGGTGGAGGCCGCCTTTCGGCTGGCCCGGGAGCGAGGGATGGAGGGGGTGCTGGTGAAGGAGCTGGCCCGGGAGCTCCACTGCTCGGTCCAGCCCATCTATACCTGCATCCCTTTTACCTTTTGTATTGATAAGCGTCTCTAAAATTTTCCCATCGTCAAAAGAACGGAATGGGCAGTTACCTGTTGTCAGTAACTGCCCAGCAAATCCTCAATTCGTTGAACTGAGTATATTACGGCCAGCCTTTGGGTTCAAGCCGCTACTGGTGAAATCGCCAGTGCTCGGCTCCATCAATACAAGGGGAAAGCGGCTGGCGGTCTTTGCTGTGGGGGAGCCGGTCCTTTGACGCCTCGGACCGGGAGAGTATCACCTCCATCCTTGGCTGGGCAAAAAACGAATAAAAGAGGAAAACCGCGCCAAACTATTCTGGAAAGGGAGGCGCGTACCATGGATATGACCAATCAGGATTACGGCAAATATGTCAATTCAAAAAGCCAGTCCTCACCCATAAGGAAGGACTGCCTGTGGGCCTTTTGTGTGGGAGGGCTGATCTGCACCATAGGGCAGGGGCTGCTGAACTTCTATATGAACTGGGGAATGGAGAAGGACGACGCGGCGGCGGCGGTGTCGGTCACGCTGATCCTGCTGTCGGCGGTGCTTACCGGGCTGGGGATCTTCGACAAGATCGCCAAGCGGGCGGGGGCGGGAACCCTGGTGCCCATCACCGGCTTTGCCAACGCGGTGGTGTCCCCGGCCCTGGAGTTCAAAAGCGAGGGACTGGTCATGGGAGTGGCGGCCAAGATGTTCGTCATCGCCGGGCCTGTGCTGGTGTTCGGCATCAGCGCCAGCGTGGTCTACGGGCTGATCCTGCTGCTGTTGGGATTGGCCTGAGGGCTTGGGACTACAAGAGTTGCGGGGGCTGGCGGGGCGCTGGCCCCCCTGTTCTTTCCACGAAAAATATTTTTAGAAAAATATTATAAAAACCCTTGACAAAACTAAGAGCCTGTTGTATAGTATAGACAGAAAGAGGTGAGTCCAATGGGCTAAGAAGTCCAACAGAAAAACCCTTTCTGTAAAGGGGTCGAGGGTCGATCCCGGCTAAGCGAGATCAAGATCAGTCATTCCCGGCAAGAGCAAGTTCCAAACAGTCTCACACGATGTGAGGAAGGGCACGAAAGAGGCTCGACAAGTTTTCGGTAACTGGCAAAAGCAAGGACAATGACCCAGATCCAACATCTCAGCGAGGCGAATACCCTGTAGGAAGTGAGGTAAACAACATTGGTAGAGCCCAACCAGAAGTGACCCCCCGGTCTCGATGGAAGGCCGGGGGGTTGAACTATATTC
>JAAWBD010000092.1 GCA_022792495.1 Oscillospiraceae bacterium | reverse complement strand
GCGGACAGCACATCAATAAGACCTCCTCCGCCGTGCGGCTGATCCACAAGGCCACGGGTATCGTGGTGGCCAGCCAGCAGGAGAGAAGTCAGTTCCAGACCAAGGAGAATTGTTTGAAAATGCTCCGGGCCAAGCTGGTGGAGCTCCAGATGCAGGAGAAGGCAGAGAAGATCTCCGACCTGAAGGGGGTTCAGCTGAAGATCGAGTGGGGCAGTCAGATCCGCTCCTACGTCTTTATGCCCTATCAGATGGTGAAGGATCTGCGAACCAATTTTGAGACCAGCAACATAAGCTCTGTCATGGACGGAGACCTGGACGGCTTTGTCAACGCCTATCTGAAGGCGGCGGCTACAGGGAACTGGGCAACAAAATAAAAAGAGAGACGAAGGGCGGGGCCTAAAAGGGGCCCCGCTCTTTTATGCTTTTTGGCGGAACCTATTGACAAAGGGGAAAAAATAAGGTATAAATTTATTACACTAAATCGCTACCGCATTAGAATAAAGAAGCGGCGGGATAAAGGAGGAATTCCTGTGAGGACAGGGTCAGGAGGAAGATCCATTTTTATTTTGCTTTGGGTATTGGCGTTTGCCTTGGTGAATTATCCCATCGGGGCCTGGGCCTCGGTTCGGCTGGAGCCCTTTATTTTGGGGATGCCCTTCAGCGTCTTTTACTTCTGGAGCGCCTATTCCCTGCTGATCCTGGCCGGTGTACTGCTGGCCTGGAAGGTCATGCGGGATTGAGGGGGGAGATAGTCTTGGAAAATTGGCAGATCATTCTGGTCATTGTGGCCCTCTACTGTGCTTTGGTCATTGGGGTGGGGATTTCCACCCGCACCAAGGGGCAGAGCTCCCTTCAGGATTATTTTGTGGGGAACCGGTCGCTGGGGGCCTTTGTGGCGTTCTTTACCTATGTAGCCACCTTTCACAGCAGCTTTGCCTTTATTGGCGCCGCGGGGCAGATGTACTCCAGCGGGATCCGATTCTTTGCCACCTTTACCTCCTGCGTAGTGAGCCCCCTGATGATCTACATCATTGGCCGGCCTACCTGGTATCTGGGCCGGAGATATAACTACATGACCCAGGGGGAGCTGGTGGGGGACTATTATGAGAGCAAGACCCTCCGCTATATGGTGGCTATTGTGAGCCTGGTGTTCCTGATCCCCTATCTCCAGTCCCAGATCGCCGCCGGAGGGATCATCTTTGAGACCATCACCGAGGGGCGGGTATCCTATCTGGCCGGCTGTGTGATCCTCTACGCCGTTATTATCAGCTACATTCTTCTGGGCGGCTTCAAGGCGGTGGCCTGGACAGACACCATCCAGGGGATCCTGATGATCCTGATGATCTGGGTAGCCGGAGGGGTGGTGCTGGTGAGAACCAGCGGTTCTTTGAGCTGGTCGGGGCTTATGACTGCCATGGCCCAGCAATACCCCGAGCGGGTGATGATCCCTGTGGAGTACTGGCCCACCTACATGACCTCCTTCATCTCCCTTTTTGGCATCTCCATCTATCCGCCCTCTTTCCAGCGGTTCTTCGCGGTGAAGGATCCCAAGACCCTGAAGTGGCTGTCGGTGACCACCCCCATCTATCTGATCTTCTTTTACGTCCCCATTATGATGATCGCCTTCGCGGGGGTGGTATATATGCCGGGGCTGGAGCGGGCTGACCAGGTGGTGCCTATGATGCTGACCCAGTATGCCTCTCCCATCCTGGTGGGGCTGGTGATGGCGGGAGCTTTGGCGGCCACCATGTCCTCCACCGACTCCCAGCTCCACTCGGCCTCCTCCATCTTCACCATCGACCTGTACAAGGGGATGAGGCCAGGGGTCAGCGATGGGAAGGCCCTTTTTGCCGGAAAAGTATTTATTGTGGTGATCAGCGCCGTCGCCCTGATCCTCAGCCAATATACCAGCACCCTTATTACCACCATCGTCACCATCGCCTTGGGGGGATGCCTGCAGATCTTGCCCGCCCTTATTGGGGCCCTCTATTGGAAGGGGGGCTCCAAGCTGGGGGCGATCAGCGGCCTTGTCACCGGGGTTGCGGTGGTGGTGATCACCCAGTATGTTCCGGCCGTCAAGACCCCGCTGGGGCTCTCCAGCGGCTTCTGGGGATTGGTGTGCAACCTGCTGGTGTTCCTTGTGGTGAGCAGGCTGACCCCCAAGCCCTCCGACGCCTCTATCCAAAAGTTCCACGGCTACTTGGAGGAGGTCAACCGCCAGTGTGATGAAAGGGCGGTGAAGGGATGAAGGGCTGTTATGATCTTCACCTCCATGTGGGGCCTGAGGCTATCCCACGCCGGTACGACGCCATCTCCGCCGGAGAGGCCCTCTGCCGGGAGGGGATGGGGGGAGCGGTGCTGAAAAGCCACTACTACTCCACCGTCCCCTTTGTTCAGATGGCCTGGGAGCGGGGACTTTCCAACGTGTGGGGCGCGGTGGTTCTGAACCACTATGTGGGGGGGCTGAATCCTTTCGCCGTCCGGGGCTCCCTGGGGATGAAGGCGGGGGGAGAGGGGCTGCTCCGGATCGTATGGATGCCCACGGTTCACGCGGAGGCCCATCTGAAAGTCCAGCGGGGGCATGGGGGCCGCTACGATGTTCCCCCGGAATGGACGGGGGGGCAGGTTACCGGGACTCCGGTGGATCAGGTGCCGCCCATCAACGTTACCGATCCGGAGCTTCTTCCCGCATTGAAGGAGATCCTTCGAATCATTTCGGGGGAAGGGTTGATCCTGGCTACCGGGCACCTTTCCAAGGAGGAGGTTTTCTTTCTGGTTCCCCTGGCACGGAGTATGGGGGTGGAGAAGATCATCCTGACCCATCCCGCCTATGAGACTACCCGGCTGTCGGTGGAGGAGATCAAGGGGCTTACCGCTTTGGGCGGGGTGTACGCTGAGCAGAGCTATGCGCTTATGCCCATTGACAACCTGACCCCCGGGGAGGTGGCCGCCTATATTCGAGGGGTGGGGCCGGAATGTACCATTCTCTCCACAGATCTGGGACAGAAGGGAAGAATATCCTCGGGAGAGGGGATGGAGCTGTTCCTCTCCTTGATGACAAAGGAGGGGATCCCTGCCGCCGACCTGGAGACCATGGCCATTACAAACCCGGCCAAGCTGCTGGGGAGATAACAAAAAAACCTCACCTGTTTTGGAATGGGTGAGGTTTTTTGCGCCATTTCCAAGAAAGGATTTATAGATCTTTGGAATGAGTGGAAGTCGGGAAAGGAATTGCTTTTGTTCTGTGCAATTGTTATAATTTTATTGACTGTAGAAAGGTGATTTTTGACAAAAAATAAAAAAGAAAAGGTGGTTGAGATGAAAAAAAGCAGAAAGCTCCTGACCCTTATCCTGTCCGTGGCGATGGTTTTGTCCCTGGCTGTCCCGGCGATGGCTGAGGAGAAGGGGGAGATCACCATCCTGTACACCAACGATGTGCACGCCAGCTTTGAGGAGGAGATCACCTACTCCAAGGTGGCGGCCTACAAGGCCTCTCTAGAGAATGTTCTTCTGGTGGACGCGGGGGATCATATTCAGGACACCGTCTATGGCACCATCAGCACGGCGGATACTGTCCTGGAGCTGATGAATGCCGCCGGGTATGACGCGGCGACCCTGGGCAATCATGACTTTGGAAATATGGCGGTTCTGGACAAGGCGCAGTTTGATTATGTGTCCTGCAACGTATACTATCAGGACAAGCTGTTCCAGGAGCCCTATAAGGTCTATGAGGTGGGGGGCAAGAAGGTGGCCTTGGTGGGGATCGCAACCCCGGAGACCTTTACCAAGTCCACGCCCACCAACTTTATGGATGAGGCGGGGAACATCGTATTCCGCTTTTCCGAGGGAGAGGACGGGGCTGTGCTGTACAGAACGGTGCAGTCCGCCATTGATGCTGCCGCCAAGGAGGCTGACTATGTGATCGCCCTGGGGCATCTGGGGGTGGATGAAAGCTCTGCCCCCTACTCCAGCAAGGACGTGATCGCCAACACCACCGGACTTACCGCCTTTATTGACGGGCACTCCCACAGTGCGGTGGAGATGGAGCAGGTGGCCGACAAGGAGGGCAGGAGCGTTGTCCTCACGCAGACCGGCTGCTATCTGGCGGCCCTGGGGCAGATGACCATTTCCGCCGACGGAACGGTGAGCACAAAGCTGCTGAGCGGGGAGGCCTTGGCTCAGGTGGAGCCTGACGCCGGGGTGAAGAAGCTGGAGGACGCCTTTGCCGCGGCTGTGGAGACCCTGATGGGTGAGGTGATCGCTGCCACTGAGGTGCCCCTTCCCATCAACGACGAAAAGGGTGTGCGGATGGTGCGTAAGCAGGATTCCGCCATCGGCGACCTCTGCGCCGACGCCTTCTACCATCTGTTTGAGGAGATGGACTACGAGGTGGATGTGGCTATTATGAACGGCGGCGGCATCCGGGCTCCCCTGGAGGGGGAGATCACCTATATGGATGTAAAGACGGTATTTCCCTGGGGGAACATTATGTGCTTGGTGGAGATCTCCGGACAGCAGCTGCTGGACGCGCTGGAGTGGGGCGCCCAGGCCGCCAACGCCGACGGAAATGCGGAGAGCGGAGGCTTCCTGAGTACCTCCGGCCTGACCTACACCATCAATGTGGCTATTCCCTCCACCGTTCAGAAGGATGAAAACGGGATCTGGGCCGGCGGCCCCACCGGGGAGTACCGGGTGAGGGATGTAAAGATCCTGGATCGGGAGACCGGGGATTATCAGCCTCTGGATCTGAAGGCCACCTACAAGCTGGCCGGTATCAACTACACCCTGCGCCAGATGGGGGATGGCTTCAATATGTTTAATGGCGAGTACATCGTGGATGATGCCATTGTGGACTATCTGGCTCTGGCCCAGTACCTCCAGAGCTTCCCTGTGGATGAAAAGACAGGACTGCCCACCATCAAGGCGGGGATGGGCTATGACAACATTGCCGGGGCCGGACGTATCTCTGTTGTTAACCGTCCTGCCGACCTGGACGAGGAGGCTTGGTGGTATAACTCTGCCGTTCAGGCATTGGATGCCCGACTGATGAAGGGAACCAACAGGGGCTTTGAGGCGGAGGCAAATGTGACCAAGGCCACCGTGTTCCAGACCCTTTATAACCTGGAGGGGAAGCCCGCCGCTGAGGAAGGAGCCAAGACCCTGGTCATGCCGGAGGGGGCCTGGTATGCCGAGGCCATGAACTGGGCGGCCAATGGCGGGCTCTATACCGGGGCGGAGTATCAGCAGGACATGGTGATCGACCGTGGGGAGATCAAGGAGATTCTGGAGGCATACTGTGCCGGAAAGGGTTGGAAGGATCTGGCTGTGATGAAGGGGAATGAAAACGGGGATATGATGCTGGAGAAGGCTCTGACCCGGGCTGAGTTCGCCCAGATCCTGGTGGAGCTGAAGGCCGGGATCTGACCGGGATTCATTTTTGAGATCTGTTTGAATAGAGAGAAGCCTCTGGAGCTTCCGGAGGCTTCTCTCTATTGGCAAGGAGATTTGGATGAGAGCAGAGAAAAACCGCCCCGCCTGTAAAAAGGCGGGGCGGTTTTAAGCAGGATAAGGAGAAGTTATTTCGCGTTGTCGGCAGCGTTGGCGCCGGCGATCCGGCCAAAGACAACGATGTCAGCCACGGCGTTGCCGCCCAGGCGGTTGGCGCCGTGGACGCCGCCAGTGATCTCGCCAGCGGCATAGAGGCCGGAAATGGCGGCGCCGTTGGTATTCAGAACCTCAGCCTCGGTGTTGATCTTCACACCGCCCATGGTATGATGGATGCCCGGGGCGATCTTGATGGCATAGTAGGGAGCGGCGTCCAGAGCGTTGGCAAAGCTGGTACGGCCAAACTCAGCGTCCTTTCCATCGGCCACGCACTTGTTCCAGGTCTCCATGGTCTTGGAAAAATCAGCCTCAGGGGCGCCCATGGCCTTGGCCAGTTCCTCGTAGGTTTCACCCTGGACGGTGAAGCCCTTCTTGATATAGCCCTGGATGGTGGCGGAGGCATCCACCATCTTCTGATCCACGATCAGGTAGGCGTAGCCTCCGGTCTGAGCCAGCTCAGCGGCGGAGACGGCGTCACGGGTGCCCACCTCGTCGGTGAAGCGTTTGCCCTCCTGGTTGACCAGGATAGCGCCATCGCCACGGAGACCCTCGGTGATCAGGGCGGAGGTAGCCTGCTCCACGGTGGGATGGATCTGGATCTGATCCATATCTACGGTGGCAGCGCCCACAGCCTCGGCCATCTTGATACCATCGCCGGTGCAGCCGGGGGCATTGGTGGTGACGAAGCCGTCCAGGGAGGGCTTCAGCTCAGCCACCATCTTCAGGTTGGCGCCGAAGCCGCCGGTGGCCAGAACCACGCTTTTGGCATTGACGGTGAGGCCGGTGGCGGAGGCCTTTATGCCTACAGCCTTGCCGTCCTTCATGATGATCTCGTCCACAGCGGTGTCAAAAACGATTTCCACACCGGCGTCCTTGCAGGCCTTCTCCAGGATCGGCACGATGTAGGAGCCCACATTGGTCTTTTGGCCCTGGTCATTCTTGGGCCAGTGGATCCGGTTGACGGAAGCGCCGCCGAAGGCGCCCACATTATCCAGGTTGGCGCCGATACCCTTCAGCCACTCTACGCCGTCAGCGGAGTTCTTGGCCAGGATGGTGACAAGATCCAGGTTGTTGACGCACTTGCCGCCAACCATGGTATCCAGGATCATGAGCTCAACGGAATCAAAGTAGCCCTTGGAGCCGGCGGCCTTCCAGTCATTGTACTGCTTCTGGACGGTGGATACCAGCTCCTTCAGCTGGGGATAATCCTTGGCGGCAGAGCCCAGGGTCTTTTCCAGTCCGGCGCTCTGCTTAAACTCATAGTTGTCCTGATACTGGGTGTCGGCGGCGTTCATGCCACCGGTGGACTTGGTGGTGTTGCCGCCCACCATGGACAGCTTCTCCACCAGAACTACCTTCTTGCCGGCCTGGGCGGCGGTGATGGCGGCGGTCATGCCGGCGCCGCCGGCGCCTACCACGACCACGTCAGCGTCCTTGGTGGTGGGAACGTTGGTGTTGGTGCTGCCGGCGCCGGGCTTCAGGGTGGCGGGATCCACGCCGGCAGACTTCAGAGCGGCGTTGACGGCCTCAATGATGCCCTTGCTGGCAAAGGTGGCGGCGGTGATGGTGTCCACCTGGGTGGACTGGGCCTCCACGATCTTGGCGGGGATCTTCTCAATAGCGGGGGTGCCGATACCCGGAGTCTCGCTGTTCTCGGTGACCTCTACCTTCTCAATTCTGGTGCTGGACAGGGTGACAGTTACCTTGATGGTGCCGCCGAAGCCCTGGCCCTCACCGGTGTAGGTGCCGGCCTTAAAGCTGACGGTGGGCTGAGCGGGCAGGGTGATCTTATCACTCACCAGCTTTGCCACAGCGGGATTGGCCTTGTCCCACTCTACGGTGATCCCCAGCAGCTCGCTGAGGTAGCGCAGGGGAACGTAGGTGGCTCCATCATAGGAGAACACCTCGGCAGCGGCCCCGTTGGACTTGGTGGGGGTGACATTCTGGCCGTTGATGTTCAGGGTCATGGGGGAGACGGTGATGCTCTTCTCCGTCCCGGCCGCCAGAGCGGCAGTCCCCAGAACCATGAAGATGGCCAGTGCAAGGGCAGTGATCCTTTTTTTCATACGCAAACTCTCCTTACTGTATATTTTAGGGCTCTTTTTGCGAACGGAGATATTATACATGCTTTCCCTGAGTTTGTAAATTATTTCACGAAAAAATTTTTGTTTTTTTCTTACTAAAGATCTTGCCGCAGAAAAAAGGTTCGGCGGAGAAATGCTCCGCCGAACCTTTCCTCTTTTTGATCGGGCCGTTCTTATTTGTCGGCGGCGTTGGCGCCGGCGATCTTGCCGAAGGTAAGGGCATCGGGCACGGCGTTTCCGCCCACCCGGTTGGTGCCGTGGATCCCGCCGGTGACCTCGCCGGCGGCGTACAGCCCCTCAATGACCTGGCCCTTGGCGTTCAGGACCTCGGCGTTGGGGTTGATCTCCAGGCCGCCCATGGTGTGGTGGACACAGGGGGAGAAGGCGACGGCGTAGAAGGGGCCCTCCTCAATGGTGTTCTCCCAAAGGGTGCGGCCAAACTCATCGGGCTTGCCGGCCTTCACCAGGGCGTTGAACTCGCTGATGCTCTTCTCCAGAGCGTCGGCCGGCACACCGATGGTCTCGGCCAACTCGGCCAGGGTCTCGCCGCGGGAGATCATCCCATACTGCACCTGGGTGTCCAGGGCCTGCTGGGCCATGCGGTTCACGGCCTCCTTGTTGTCGCAGATGCCGTAGAACATCTGGTCGGTCTGAGCGATAGCGCCGGCGGCCAGCACGTCACGACGGCCATCCTCGCCCACGAAGCGCTTGCCCTCCTTGTTGACGAAGGCCGTGCTGTTGACATAGCCGGAGATACCGCCGCCGGAGATGGAGTTGAGAGGCATCAGCTGGATCCAGCCCATGCCAACCAGGTTGGCGTCCACGGACAGGCCCATGGTGATACCGTCGCCGGTAGCGCCGGGGGTGTTGTTGGTGCCCAGCTTGTCAATGTTCTCCCACTTGTTGCCTTCCTCATTATACTTGGTACGCATCTCCACGTTGGCGGCAAAGCCGCCGGTGGCCAGGATCACGCCCTTGGAGGCGTTGACGGTGACGGTTTCGCCGTTGGCGTTGGTGAGGACGGCGCCGGCGACCTTACCGCCTTCGTTGACCAGGCTCTCGGCCTTGGTGTCCAGATAGATCTGAACGCCGGCGGCCCGGGCTGCATTCTCCAGAGCGGCCACGATGTCAGCGCCGGTGGGGGTGGGGGTGGTCTGGTGGGAACGGTTCCACAGGGCGCCCACCACGGTGCTCACCTCGTCGGACCAATTCACACCGTTGTCAGTCAGCCAGTGGAGGGTCTCCAGAGTGTTGGTGGTCAGGGCGCGAACCATGGTCACGTTGCCCTCGTAGTCGCCCGCATCAATGGTCTGGAGGGCGTGCCACTCGGGGGAGTCAAAGAGGTTAGTCTTGCCGGAGGCCTTGTACTCCTTCCACTGCTTCTCCACCTCGGCCTTCAGGGCGGCGTGATCCTTGTTCTCGTCCTTGTGGGCCAGGAGCTTCTCTACGGTGGTGGACAGGGCGTCAGTCATGGGAATGTCCTTCTGACCCTCGGGGTCATAGGTGTTGAAGGCGCCGCCGCAGCGGAAGGTGTTGCCGCCCAGGGCAGACAGCTTCTCCACCAGAATGACGCTGGCGCCGCTCTGGGCCGCGGACAGGGCCGCGGACAGGCCGGCTCCGCCTCCGCCCACCACCAGTACGTCAACGGTGGTGTCCTGGAGGGCGTCCACCTTCTTTTCTCCGACGGGGGCGGCCTTCAGAGCCTCCACATCGCCGCCGGCCTGGGCCACGCAGTCAGCCACAGCGGCCAGGATGGCGTTGGAGGTGTTGGTGGCGCCGGACACGGCATCCACACCCAGGCTCTGGTACTTCACGATGCTGGCGGGGATGCCGGAGATGGCGCCATCGCTGATACCGTTGCTCTCGGCGTGTGCGGTGATCTCCACCGTTACAATGGCGGTATCCGAGAAGGTGACAGACACCTCCACCAGACCGTTGTTGCCCTGGGCGCTGGCGGCGTAGGTGCCGGCCTTAAAGCTGACGGTGGGCTGAGTGGGCAGGGTGATCTTATCACTGACCAGCTTGGCTACATCGGGGTTGGCCTTGTCCCACTCCACGGTGATCCCCAGCAGCTCGCTGAGGTAGCGCAGGGGAACGTAGGTGGCGCCGTCGTAGGCAAACACCTCGGCGGCTTCTCCGTTGGACTTAGTGGGGGTAACGTTCTGACCATTGATGTTCAGGGTCATGGGGGAGACGGTGATGCCTTTCTCCGTTCCGGCCGCCAGGGCGGCTGTGCCCAAGACCATGACAATGGCCAGTGCAAGGGCTGTAAGGCGCTTCCTCATAGATCATCTCTCCCTATACTTTTTTGCATATTTTAGGCCGGACAATGGGGATAAAACTCATTATAGAGACTTTTTGCTGTTTTGCAAATAAGTTCTATATGAATTTTTTGACGAAGGGGAGAGAAAAGGACTTATTTGACGACGCCGGCATTTTTACAGGCGTTCTCCGCCGCGATAATGCCCCATGTGGCACAGTTTCCGTGACCGATTCCGCCAATGGTGGTATGACCGCAGACATTCCCCATACCGATGATCTCGCCGGCGAGGTAGGCACCCTTGACCACACTGCCGTCAGCGCGAACCATCTGGGCTTCTGCATTTACCCGGGGACCACCGGAGGTGATGAGAACGTAGGGGATCGTGTAGATCGCGTAGAGGGGGCCCTCCATAGGCGTGAGAGCGTTCACACGGCCAAAGGCACTGTCCTTGCCGGAGGCACAGTCCTTATTATACTGGGCCACTGTGGCGGAGAGCCCGGCGGCGTCGATGCCGGCCAGGGCGGCCAGCTCCTCTACGCTGTCGGCCTTAAAGACGTACTTGCCCTCCGCAGCCAGCTCCTCCAGCTTGGCCCAGTCCCCGCCCAGCAGGGGGGAGTTGTCCTCGCTCTTGCTGCTGGCAGGGAAGATGGAGAACACCACATTGTCCTTCACCTGGGTCCAGGAGTCGGACTTTACCTTGGAGTCAGCGGTGGTCTCGTCGGTGAAGCGGTCGCCGTTCAGGTCGACCCAGATGGAGTCCTTGAAGGTATAGGTGTTGATGGTAAGGCTCTTGTCAAAGCCGGTAACGGGGATGCAGCCGCCGTAAGCGGTGCAGAAATCCATGCCGTCAAAGACCGCGCCGGCCTTGCGGGCAAAGTCGTAGCCGGAGCCGTTGGCGGTGGCGGGGGCAGAGGTGGCCACATTGGTGAAGTTATACTCCTTGAGCCAGGCCTCATTATGGCCGTAGCCGCCGGTGGCGAGAACCACCGAGGGGGCGGTATAGGTGGAGGTTTTTCCCTGGGCGTCCTTGGCGATGACCCCAGTAATAACGCCGTCCTTCAGGAGGATATCCTCAGCCTTGGTCTCCAGCATAAGGCAGGCGGTCTCCGCGGCAATGTATTCGTCCAGCTTTGCCATCAGGGCCTTCACGTATCCGGAGGCGCCCTTTCCGCTAGAATCCTCCACCACACCGCTTGCGGGGACGGCGTAATGGACGCGGGGAACGTTCAAAGGCTCATAGGCGCCGTAGGTGGGGGTTCGGGTTCCGAAGTCGACCCCAATGACCTGATCCAGCCAGTCCACAGCCCGCCCGCAGTTTTGGGCAAAGGTCATGGCTACCTCAGGATTAAAGTTGCCCTTTCCGCCAAGACGCTCAAAGTCGGCGTACAGAAGCTCGGGGGAATCTTCAAGGCTGTTCTCTGCCTCGATCTTGGTCTCCACGCCCACGATGGAGCCGCCGGCCAGATTGCCCGAGCCGCCCACCCGGGCGGCCTGCTCCAGAACCAGCACCTTGGCCCCCAGTTCGGCGGCCTTCACGCTGGCGCTGAGACCCGCGATGCCGGCGCCCACCACGATAACGTCAGGCTGCTCAAAGGGAAGGGTCACAGCGGCAGTCTGCTCGCCCTGGCCGCTGAGGGCCTTGGCCACGGCCTCCAAAATAGCCTTGGAGGTCAATGTGGCGCCAGCGACCACGTCCAGGTCGGTGGACTGGGCGGATACGATGGCGGCGGGGAGCTTTTCCAGCGCAGGATCGGAGATCCCGGGGGTCTCCTTGTGCTCCAAAACCTCTACTGCGGTGATAGCGCCGTCCTTCACGGTGACGGAGACCCTTACAGCGCCGCCCATGCCGGTGGCACTGCCGGTATAGGTGCCGTCCTGGTATCCCTTGGAGGCTGTGGGGGCGTTTACCAGCTTGGCAGTACCCGGATCAGTCTTATCCCATTCCACCTGGATGCCCAGCAGCTCACTGAGGTAGCGCAGGGGGACGTAGGTGATCCCGTCGTAGGAGAACACCTCAGCGGGGGTGCCGTTGGATTTGGTGGGGGTGACATCCTGGCCGTTGATGTTCAGGGTCATGGGGGAGACGGTGATATGCTTTTCCGTCCCGGCCGCCAGAGCGGCTGTACCCAAAACCATGGTAAAGGCCAGTGCGAGGGCAGTAATTCTTTTTTTCATGCTTTTTTACTCCTTCTCCGTTAGTCTCTTTTTTGCAAAACTGTTTATGATACAAAATTTTTGAGGATATTCTGAAATTTCCTTTTTGCCTGTCATACCATATGATTAGAAGCAAAAAGGAATGGGAAACAACTTCAGTTAAAAAACAAGGACGCTGCAGTTCATGCGGCGTCCTTGTTTGGTTTTATTTGGGATCCTTACTTAGCATAAACTGCGGCGCTCTCGCCGGCGATCCGGCCCCAGGCGAAGCAGTTGGTCAGGGTGAAGCCCATGTAGGCGCTGTTGGCGCTGGCCTCGCCGGCCACAAACAGACCGGGGATAGAGCTGCCGTCAGCCCGGATGACCTCAGCCTTGTCGTTACGGGCTACGCCGCCGTAGGTAATGATCTCGCAGGGCACCAGGGGAATAGCCACGTAAGGAGCGGTCAGCTTAGCCATTTCCTTCTCGTTGCGGCGGAACTCCTGGTCATAGCCAGCTTCCACATAGGCGTTGAAGTTCTCAATGGTGGCCTTCAGGTTGGCCGCGTCCACGCCCAGGTTGGCGGCGAACTCCTCGATGGTATTGCCGGTGACGTAGCTCAGACCCTCGTTCCGCTTGGTCCGGCCGTTGGTGGCGTCCACGGCGGCCTGGTCGGAGATAGCCCAGACATAGCCCAGCTTGTCCTTGTGCATCTGGTCAAAGATGGGGGCATTGAGCTTCTGGGTCATGTAGCCCTGATCCTTCTCGTTGACGAAGCGCTTGCCCTCCGCGCCCACCATGATCATATTGGGCAGGTTCATAAAGCCGTTGTTGTTGGCGGAGTTGGAAGTGCCGTTGTGCTCAGACATGATGGTGTAATCCTTCAGCACGCACATCATATCGTCGGTGTGGGTGGTAGCGGCGCCCACATTGCTGGCCATAATGATGCCATCGCCGGTGGAGCCAGGGAAGCCCACACCCCAGGTGCCGGCCAGCTCGGGGCTGAACCGGGCGGTAAGCTCGGGGTTGTAGGCATAGCCGCCGGTGGCGATGACCACGCTCTTGGCGGAGATTTCCACCTTGGCACCCTTGCTCTCGGCCAGAACGCCCACCACAGCGCCAGCGCTGTTGGTGATGAGCTCGTTGGCCTTGGTCTCCAGCATGACCTCCACGCCGGCGTCCTTCAAGGCGGCTTCGAAGGGGCCGGCCATGGCGGCACCGCCGCCGTTAACGGTGTGCATCATCTGGAGGGGGCCGTAGCCCACCTTCACATCGTTGATATCCAGCTTCACCCGGTCGGCCAGCCAGTCCACCGTCTCGCCGCTCTTCTTCAGGGTGATGGTGGTCAAAGCCTGATCCAGGTGGTAGGAGGCGTTGCTCATCAGGTTGTCGTACATCTGGTCAAAGGTGAGGGAAACGCCTTTGGACTTCTGCAGCTTGCTGTCATAGCCGCCGATAAGGCCCTGGGAGGTGAAGGTGGTGCCGCCGATAGCGGCCATCTTCTCCAGCAGGATCACCTTTCCGGCGCCCTGATCCTTGGCCTCCAGGGCGGCGGCAAGACCTGCGCCGCCGGCGCCGATGACCACTACGTCGGCAGTGAGAGCCTGGTCACTGACGGGCCGTTCAGCCGCCACATCGGCGTTCTTCAAAGCCTCCACATCGCCGCCGGCCAGCTTGACAGCCTCCTCCACAGCGACCAGAATGGCCTTGCTGGTGTTGGTGGCGCCGGTGACCGCGTCGATCTTCAGGGACTGGTTGGACACGATGGCGGCGGGGATCCGCTCCAGAGCGGGGCCGGCGATGGAGGGGGTCTCGGCTTGCTCCAGAACCTTTACGGCGGTGATGGCGTCGGCGGAGACGGTGAGCTCCACCTTCACAGGGCCGTTATTGCCCTGGGCCTCAGCGGTGTAGGTGCCGGCGGTAAAGCTGAGGGCCGCCTTAGGAGCGGAGGGCATACCGGGCACATTCACCAGCTTGGCGGTGCCGGGATCCTGGGGATCCCACTGGATGTCGATGCCCAGAATGTCGCAGAGATACCGCACGGGGGCGTAGGTGGCGCCCTCGTAGGCGAACACCTCGGCGGCGGCGCCGTTGGACTTGGTGGGGGTGACCTCCAGTCCGTTGACGCTCATGTTCATGGGAGTGACGGTGATGCTCTTTTCAGTACCGGCTGCCACAGCAACCGTGCCCAAAACCATGACAAAAGCCAGGGCCAGGGCGGCGATCCTTTTCTTCATACGCATCTTCTCCTTCCGTTTCATTTTGCAGTGATTCGCATCTTTTTGATATGGGCACAAACATTATATCTGGTCTGGAGGGATTTGTAAATTAGTTGCATTAAAATTTTTCGTATTTTATATTTATTGTGAAAAAAGAGACCCGGAAAAGGAAAAGCTTTTGCCGGGTCTCTTTTTTGCTTTAAGACGTGGTATCCTTACTTGCCCGTAGCAGCGTTGGCGCCGGCGATACGGCCAAAGACAGTGAAGTCCACCATGGCGTTTCCGCCCAGGCGGTTGCCGCCGTGGAGATTGCCGGTGATCTCACCGGCGCAGTAGAGGCCCTTGATGACAGAGCCGTCGGCCCGGAGGGCGCGGGTCTCGGTATCCACGTTCACGCCGCCCATGGTGTGGTGGGTAGCCGGCTTCCGGGGATAGGCGTAGTAGACCTTACCTTCGATCTTGCTGGTGTAGGTCACCCGTCCAAACTCGTCCTTCTCGCCGGACTCCACGTGGGCGTTGAAGTCCTCGATGGTTTTCACCAAGGCGTCAGCGGGGACGCCCATCTTGACGGCCAGGTCGGCGATGTTGTCAGCCACCACGAAGCCATACAGGTTGTTGTCGATATAGTACTGCAGGGAGCTTCCGCCCAGGCTCAGCCGGGTGGAGGGATCGTCGGTGCTGCCCACCACGAACATCATGCTGTCGGTCTGGGCGATGATGCCCTTGGCCATCTCGTCCCGGCGGCCGTCCTCCCGGACGAAGCGCTTGCCCTCTTTGTTGATGTAGCAGTCGGTGCCCATGATGTTGAAGGTGGCGCCGGTGTTGGGATCACAGAAGGGCAGTAGCTGGAGCTGCTCCATGTTGATGAGTTCGGCGCCGGCAGCCTGGGCCATGAAGATGCCGTCACCGGTGACGCCGGGCATGTTGGTGGTGATGAGGCCGGGGCCCAGATCGGGCCATTTGTCGCCCTCGCAGTACTTCTGGCGCAGCTCCACGTTGCCCGCAAAGCCGCCGGTGGCCAGGATGACGCCCTTGTTGGCATGAAGGGTCACCTTGTTGCCATCCTTGCCCACAGCGTTGACGCCGACCACCTTGTTGCCGTCCATGATCAGGCTCTTAGCCTCGGTCTCCATGACCTGGGTGTAGAGCTCGCCCCGGTCGGCCAGGGTGCTCTCAAAGGCCACAAAGTAACCGGAGCCGTTGGGGGTAGTGGCCTTGTGGGTCCGGGGATAGAGGGAGCCGGAGCCGGTGATGATGGTGTCCTGATACTCCATGCCCATGCTCTCCAGCCACTCCAGGCCGGCGAAGGCGTTGTCGGCAAAAACCTTCAGGTGGGCCAGGCTGGCGATCTTGTCGCCACCGTTCCAGGTCTGAAGGGCAAACCAGTTAGGGCTGTCGAAGATGGTCTTGTCGGTCTTTTTGTAAGCCTCATAATCCTTGCGGACGGCGTCCTGGAGAGCCTTGTGCTCATCGCTGATGGGCTTTTCGGCCAGGGCATCCTCCACCAGGGAGTTGACGTTGCCGGAGAATTGGGCGTTGTCCTGCATGTCGGGATCGGGGCAGTTGTAGATGCCGCCGGCCACAATGGAGTTGCCTCCCAGGAAGCCGGTCTTCTCAATGAGAACCACGCTGGCCCCCTCGTCGGTGGCGCTGATGGCGGCAGCCAGGCCGGCGCCGCCGCCGCCCACGATGATGACGTCAGCGGTGTACTCCACATCCTGGGCCTTCTCCTTCTGGATGGGGGTCTTGAAGGGAGCCACATCCACCCCGGCGTTCTTCAGCGCAGTCTCCACGCCGTTGAGGATGGCCCGGCTGGAGATGGTGACGCCGGTGACGGTGTCCACCGCCAGGGACTGGTTGGCCACCACCCGCTCAGGAATGAGCCGGGCAGGCCAATTGATGAGGCCCGGGGTTTCCACATTGTCCACCACCTCCACCTTGGCGATTTTGTTGTCGGCGGTCAGGGTAGTGGCCACGGTCATGGGCCCGTGCATACCGGGCACGGTGGCGGTATAGGTCACCTCGTCCATCACCAGCTTGGCGGTGCCGGGGGCGTTCTTGTCCCACTCCACGGTGATCCCCAGCAGTTCGCTGAGATAGCGCAGAGGCACATAGGTGGCTCCGTCATAGGAGAACACCTCGGCGGCGGCGCCGTCAGACTTGGTGGGGGTGACCTGCTGACCGTTGATGTTCAGGGTCATGGGGTTGACGGTAATGCTCTTCTCCGTCCCGGCCGCCACGGCGACCGTTCCCATGACCATGACAAAGGCCAGGGCCAGTGCTGCGATCCTTTTTTTCATGGTAGATCCTCTCCTTACATGTTTTCTCTTTTTAACCTAAGTCAAAAGATAGTAACAGTGTACCACATTCTCATTTGTTTGTAAATTATCAAACATAAAATTTTGTCTTTTTTCCATATTTCCATATATTAAAAAAAGATCCGGAGGTGAGTGCTCACCTCCGGATCCTTTTTATGCGGTTTGTTGTTGACGATTAGTTTTTACTTGCCCGCGGCGGCGTTGGCGCCGGCGGTACGGCCAAAGGTCATGCAGTCAGCGATGGCGTTGCCGCCCAGACGGTTCTCGCCATGGATGCCGCCGGTGACCTCGCCTGCGGCGTAGAGCCCCTTGATGGCCTTGCCCTGCCCGTTGAGGACGTGGGTATCAGTGTCGATCTCCAGACCGCCCATGGTATGGTGGACGGTGGGCACCTTCTTACAGGCGTACCAGGGGCCGGTGGTGATCTCCTTATCGGTGGTTCTGGCCTTGAAGCCCAGCTCGTCCTCCTTCTCGCCACGGACAACAGCGTTGTAGGTGTCCACAGAAGCCTGGAGCTTGGCAGCGTCCATGCCGGTCTTTTCGGCCAGCTCCTCAATGGTGTCGGCCTCCACCACCACGCCCTGAGCCACCATGCTGGCGATGGTGCCGCCGTAAGCGTCAACCCAGTCACGGCTGGGGAAGCGGACGTTGTTCACCACGATCCAGTAAGTCTGGTTCTCCTGATCCAGGATGGCCTGGGCCAGAGTATCACGGCCGGCGTTCTCATTGACAAAGCGGTCACCGTTGATGTTGACGAAAATACGGCTGTGGCTGGAGGTACGGATGTTCTCCATCAGGCCGGTGCCGGGAGTGCCGCAGGGGTGGAGCTGAATGTCGGACATGCCAATGACATTGGCGCCCACTTCCTTGGCCATCGTAATGCCGTCGCCCTGCGCGGAGAGAGCCATATTGGTGCAGCCCAGCTTGGTCACGTCAACATGAGACCACACGCCGGTGTTGGACTCGCCCAGCAGCTCCTTGTTGGCGCCGAAGCCGCCGGTGGCAATAATGACGCCGTTCTTGGCGTTGAGGGTCACGGTCTCTCCCTGCTTGCCCTCGGCCTTCACACCGGTAACAGCGCCGCTTTTGGTGAGCAGTTCCTTGCCGGTGGTGCCGGTGAGGATGGTCACATTGTCCATATCGCCCAGAACCTTCTCAAAGACCTGGATGTAGCAGTTACCGGACTTCATGGCGGCGGGATAGTGGCTGCGGGTTCCCAGGGAGCCGGTGGCGGAGTCGATGGTGTCGCTGAACTTGACCCCCACGTCCTCCATCCACTCCACGGCGCCCATGGAGTTCTCGCACAGATACTTGATCAGATCCATGTTGCCGGTGGAATGTCCGCCGGTGTAGGTGGTCTCAATAAAGGTCTCCACAGAGTCCTCGATGCCTTGGGCCTTCTGACGCTCGGGATCCACAGCGTTAAGGGCGCCCTCGGACACGTTGGTGGAGCCGCCCAGGATGTCCAGCTTCTCTACCACAACCACCTTGGCGCCGGTCTGAGCGGCGGAGACAGCGGCAGCCAGGCCGGCGCCGCCGCCGCCCACCACGACCACGTCGGCGTCATAGGTGGCGTCCTTGGCCTCGGGCTTGGCAGGGGCCTTGGTCAGCTCGGTGGTGTCGATGCCGGCGTCCTTCAGGGCCTGGATGGCGCCCCGCTTGATAGCATTACTGGTGATGGAAGCGCCGGAGATGGAGTCGCAGGCCAGGCTCTGGGTCTCCACGATGCGCTGGGTCATCTTCTCAATGGCGACCTTGCCCACGCCGATGGTCTCGTTCTCGGTGGGAACCTCCACCTTGACGATCTTGTTGCTGCTGTCCATGGTGACGGCCACAGTAATGGGCGCGTTGTGGCCGGCGGTGGTGGCAGTGTAGGTCAGGTTGTCCATCACCAGCTTGGCGGTGTTAGGGGCGTTCTTGTCCCACTCCACGGTGATCCCCAGCAGCTCGCTGAGATAGCGCAGAGGCACGTAGGTGGCTCCGTCATAGGAGAACACCTCGGCGGCGGCGCCGTCAGACTTGGTGGGGGTGACCGCTTGGCCGTTGATGTTCAGGGTCATGGGGTTGACGGAGATGGTTTTCTCCGTACCAGCCGCCAGGGCGACTGTACCCATGACCATGCCAACGGCAAGGGCCAATGCTGCGATTCTTCTCTTCATGGTAGATCGTCTCCTTACATATTTTCTCTTTTTGGCTTAGGCCAAAAGATGGAAACAGTATACTACATTCCGCTTTGTTTGTAAATTGTCACAGGAAAAATTTTTTGTCTTTTTGTTTTCTATCTCATCGCTTTTACCGAAAAGGAGGAATGTTTCATATGCTAAACACCCCGAAAAGCTTCGGGGGAATAAATTCTCCGCCGGATCCGTTTTAAAGCAAAGCGCCTTAGCTGAGGATGGATATTATTTCGGGGTGGCGGCGATCTTCTCATCGGTTCGAAGGGATTTTGGCGAGCGAAAAAAGAGCCCGGCGAAGGTTTCCCTCGCCGGGCTCTGAATAAAAATGCAGAAGGGTCTGCCGTTACTTCTTAGCGCTGCTGAGGGCGGCCTCCACAGCGGCCTTGATGCCCTCGCTGGAACGGGTGGCGCCGGTGACGGAATCCACGCCGGAGGTTCCGTTGGCGGCCACGATGCCGTTGATAACGGTATCCTTGGCGCTGTTGTAGATGGCCTCGGTCTCAGCGTGCTCCAACACCTCCACGGCGGTGATCTTGCCGCCGGAGACGGTGACCTGAACCTTGATGGCGCCGTTGTTGCCCTTGCCCTCGCCGGTGTACTTGCCGTCAGCCACAGCGGCGGTGACACCGGAGGAGTTTTCCTCCTTGTTGTCAGGCACGGCGGTCTCGGTGGGATCCACCCACTCCACGGCGGTGACGGTGCCCCGAACCTCGGTGGCGGCCTTCTCGCCGGCGATCTTGCCCAGAACCACAGCCTGGAGCAGGCCGTTGCCTGACATATAGGCCGCGCCGCCCGTGCTGGAGAAGCCCTCGGTCACACCGCCGGCGGCATAGAGGCCGGGAATGACCTTGCCCTCGGTGGTGAGGACGTGGGCGGCGGTGTCGATGACCAGACCGCCCTGGGTGTGGCGCAGGTCGCCGGTGATCTTCACAGCGTAGTAGGGCCCGTCAAAGTGGGCGGGGAGCTTGGTGCGGTTGAGCTCGTCCTCCCCCTTCTCAATGGAGACCTTGTAGTCGGCGATGGTCTTGGCCACCGCCTCCACAGGCAGGCCAATGTCCTTGGCCAGCTCCTCGGCGGTCTTGCCGGAGTATACGATGCCGGCCTCCTGGTACTTCTTGAAGTTGGCGGACTGGTCGGCGATGGCCTGGTTAAAGACCATGTAGGCGTGGTGGCCGGGCTGGGCCAGTACGTGGGGGGACAGCTCGGAGTATCCGCCGTACTCATTGACAAAGCGGACGCCGTTGGTGTTGATAAAGATGCCGCCCCGGTTGGCGATGGCCTGCTCCATGCTGCCGCCGAACTCCTCGTTATAGAAGGCGTGGCCCTGGTAGGCGCCCATGTTGGCCACAGCGGCGCCCAGCTCCTGGCCCCAGAGGATGCCCTCGCCGGTGGCACCGGGGGCCACCAGGGGATAGGCGTACTTCATCTCGGGGATGTACTCCTCAATCATCTCCTTGTTGGCGGCGAAGCCGCTGGTGGCCAGAACGGTATTTTTGGCGGAGATGAAGAGCTTGCCGTCCTCCTTGTTCTCTGCGTACACGCCGATGACCTCACCCTTCTCGTTGGTGGCAAGGCCGGTGCCCGGGGTGTTGAAGAGAACCTTCACGTTGCCCATCTCCTCCAGATAGGCCACCATGGCGGCGGACAGGCCCTTGCCGCTGCCCTCAGCCAGGTGCATCCGGTAGTTGGACTGGCCATAGTAGAGGGAGGAGGTGACCACACTGAACTTGGCTCCAAGCTCCTCCAGCCACTCGATGGTGGGTTTGGCGTTCTCCGCCACGGAATAGACCAGATCCTTGCGGACGCTGTAGTTGGAGGGGCGCATGATGTCCCGGACAAACCACTCCAGGTTGTCGTCGATGCCGGCCTCCACCTGCTGCTTGGTGCCCACAGCGGGGATCAGGCCGCCGCTGATCATGGTGGCGCCGCCCAGATAGCCCACCTTCTCAATGAGGATGACGCTCTTGCCGGCCTGGCCAGCGGCGATGGCGGCCGCCATACCGGCTCCGCCGCCGCCCACGACTACCACATCGGTGTCCAGCTGCTTGTCAAAGGGCTGGGGAACTCCCACGCTGGCGCCGGGCACATTCAGCCTGGCGGAGGAGGAATCGTTGGCGTCCCAGTCCACCTGGATGCCCAGCAGCTCAGCCAGATAACGCACAGGGGCGTAGGTGGCACCGTCGTAGGCGAAGACCTCGGCGGCCTCCCCGTTGGACTTGGTGGGGGTGACGGTCTGACCATTGATCTTCAGGGACATGGGGGAAATGGTAATGTTCTTCTCTGTCCCGGCCGCTAAAGCGACGGTGCCCATGACCATGACAATGGCCAGAGCGAGGGCTGTGATCCTTTTCTTCATGTTGCACCTCTCCTTGCATATATTTTTTGACTTACGTCAAAAGGTGGAAATAGTATACCATTGTTTTTTTCACTTGTAAATTATTTGCCGGAAGATTTTGTTTGACAATAAAAGGAAGGCCAGAAATCCCCCCACCGAAGCCCTCTCCGGTGGGGGGATTTCTGGCCGTTGATGTTCAGGGCCATGGGGGTCACGGTGATGGTCTTTTCTGCCCCGGCCGCTACAGCCGCAGGCCCTAGAACCATCGCCATGGACAGGAGCATGGCTCCCGCCCGTTTTTCCACTGTCTCATGTTCTCTTCTTATACATATTCTCTTTGAAAAACCCAAGGATGGCAGCAGTATACCATCCATTTACTTGTTTGTAAATTATCAAACAAAAAGATTTTTCCAGAGACATGGTTTTTGGAAAAATAGATAAAACCCGGCTCTACCGGAAAAAATCCGGTGGAGCCGGGTTTTTGCGTAAAATGACGGTTTACGTTCAGTTTTTGGCCTGGGCCAGAGCGTCAGAGACGGCGGACTTGGCAGCGTCGGAGGTCACAGTGGCGCCGGACACGCCGTCCATGGCGGCCCCGCTGGCCTTGGCGTTGGCGGCCAGGGTCTCCAGGGCTGCGCCGCCGATAGCGGGGGTCTCGCTGCCGCCGGTGATGGTCACAGCGGTGATCGTGTCGTCAGCGATGGTGACAGTGGCCACCACGTCGCCGCCAAAGCCCTGGGCGGAAGCGGTGTAAGTGCCGTCCTTGTAGGTCTTGGGAGCGGGTTCGGGAGTGGGCTCGGGAGTAGGCTCCTGGGTGGGCTCGGGAGTGGCGGTGGGCTCAGGCTTAGCCTCGGGGGTAGCGGTGGGCTTAGCCTCAGGAGTGGGCTCCTCAGAGGGTTCCTCGGTAGCCTCGGTGGTGGGCTCCACAGAGGGCTCCACACTGGGCTCCTCAGAAGGTTCTGCAGTGGGCTCGGTGGTGGGCTCCACGCTGACCTCCACAGTGGGCTCCACGCTGGGCTCGGTGGTGGGCTCGGGATCCTTGCTGCCGCAGGCGGCCAGGCTCAGGGCCATGGCCAGAATGAGAAGCAGCGCGCCAAATTTCTTGTTCATTTCATGTCTCTCCTTCAATCGGGAATTTCTTTTTGCTGCCCGGGAACAATGGATCATTCCAGGGTGCGGAACACATACTACCATAAAAAAAGTGTCGATGCAAGACGAACTGTTTTTTTCATGAAATTACATTGAAATCTATCAGTTTGGCCTTGTATTTTTGTAACCATTTTGTTACAATTGTAACCAGAGGGAAACCAAGGTTTCCTAAAAATGGAAAGGATTAGGTGATATCCATGAAGCAGAGCAAAAAGCTCCTGTCCCTGGCGCTGGCTCTCGTGATGGCTCTCTCTCTGGCTGTGCCCGCCATGGCCGCAGAGGAGACCAAGAACGGGAGTGGCAAGATCACGATCCTGCACACCAACGATACTCACACCTATATCGACAACAAGGCCGAGGTGGAGGATGAGAAGGGGGGCAAGACCGAGCAGCCTACCCTGCGGTATTCCACCGTGGCCGGGTACAAGGCCAGCCTGGAGAATGTGCTCCTGGTGGACGCCGGAGACCATGTCCAGGGCCCCGTCTACGGCGCCGAGGACAAGGGAGAGACCATCATCAAGCTGATGGCCGCCGCCGGCTATGACCTGGCCACCCTGGGCAACCATGAGTTCGACTACACCATGGAGGGCACCAAGAACGTGGTGGAGTGGGCCAAGGACAGCTTCCCCTATGTCTCATGCAACTTCTTCTATAAGGATGAGCCTGTGCTGGAACCCTACAAAGTTTTTGAGGTTGCCGGCAAGAAGATCGCTTTTGTGGGGATCACTACCCCGGAGTCTATCACCAAATCCACCCCTAAATATTTTATGGATGAGAATGGAAACTATGTCTATTCCATCGCCGGCGGGGATGACGGCGGGGCCCTGTACGCCGCCGTTCAGACTGCCATCGACGCCGCCGCTAAGGAGGCTGACTATGTCATCGCCCTGGGCCACCTGGGTGTGGACGAGGCTTCCGCCCCCTGGCGCAGTGAGGACGTGATCGCCAATACCACGGGCCTCACCGCCTTCATTGACGGCCACTCCCACAGTGAGATCCCCGGCAAGGAGGTTTCCGACAAGGCGGGAAAGACCGTGATCCTGTCCCAGACCGGCACCGCCCTGAACAATCTGGGCGAGCTGACCATTGACGCCGACGGCACCGTTTCCGCCAGGCTGTTGACCTTTGCCGACCTGGAGAAGGTGAAGCCTGACGCCGCCGTGGCCAAGCTGGAGAGCGAATTCATCGCCAAGGTGGACGAGGCCCTGGAGAAGCCCGTGGGCGCCAGCGCCGTCACCCTGAACATCAACGGCTCTGATGGAAAGCGCTCAGTGCGGAAGGAAGAGACCAACATCGGTAACTTCTGCTGCGACGCCTTTATGTTCTCTGCCGAAAAGGCGGGCTTTGAGCCCGACCTGGCCTTCAATCAGGGCGGCGGCATTCGGGCCACCCTCCCCGCCGGGGAGATCAGCACCAAAATGATCAAGCTGTGCTATCCCTGGGGCGGCGACGTGGCCATCAAGGATATCACCGGCCAGGAGCTGCTGGACGCCCTGGAGTGGAGCTACCGCACCGCCAACCCGGAGAATACCAACGAGGTGGGCGGCTATCTCCAGCTCTCCCACGTCCGGGTCACCGTAAACCTGGGGATCCCCTCCACCGTGCAGCAGGACGAGAACGGCGTGTGGTCCGGAGCCCCCACCGGGGAGTACCGGGTGCAGAAGGTGGAGATCCTGAACGGAAACGGGGAGTACGAGCCCCTGGAGCTGAACAGGATCTATAAGGCCGTCAGCGGCCCCTACCTGCTGGAGGAGATGGGCGACGGCTACAACATGTTTAAGAGCGGCGAGGCCGCCAAGTTCGTGGCCAACGACTACACCACGTTGGTGGACTATATCCAGTCCTTCCCTGTGGATGAGAAAACCGGCCTTCATACCGTGACTGCGGGGGCGGGCTATGACGAGTTCGTCCACACCGGACGGATCAACTACATCAACCGGCCCACCGACCTGGACGAGAAGGAGTGGTGGTACTCCGCCGCGGTGGAGGCCCTGGACGCCGGGCTGATGAAGGGCACCGACAACGGCTTTGACGCCCTGGCTGAGATCACCGAGGCCACCGTATACCAGACCCTCTACAACGCCGCCGGCAACAAGGAGGCCGCCGCGGAGGGGGAGGAGTGGTACGCTCCCGCCCTGGCCTGGGCTGAGGCCCGGGGGCTTTACAAGGCCCAGGGCGCCTTCACCGACAGCGTGATCAGCCGGGAAAAGACCAAGGCCATTCTGGAGACTTGCGCCCCCAAGGCCCAGGGCCTGATGGTGGGCAACGAGAAGGGGGACATGATGCTGGATAAGCCCCTGACCCGGGGAGAGCTGGCCCAGGTCATGGTTCGGCTGGGAGGCGAGGGTCTTTACTTCACCCAGGAGACGGTGAGCATCCAGGGTGGGGAGAGGACTGTGCCCGCCATCGTCACCCTGCCCGTGGGGGAGGGCAAGTTCCCCGCGGTGGTGATCAACCACGGCCACGGCGGCAACAAGGATGAGGGGGGCGGTTTTGCCGGGGTGGCCCAGGCGCTGGCCAAGGCGGGGATCGCCTCCATCCGGATGGACTTCGCCGGCTGCGGAGACTCCACCGCACCCTTTACCCAGAACACCCTGAGCAATATGGCGGAGGACTCCAACGCCGCTAAGGACTACCTGCTGAAGAATTACCCCGTGGACGCCGACCGGCTGGGCATCCTGGGCTACTCCATGGGCGGCCGCCTGGCCCTGGAGCTGGTGAGCGGGAAGGACAATCCCTACAAGGCCGTGGTGCTTCTCTCGGCCGCCGCCAACGACGGGGAGAAGTGCATCCAGGGGGCCCTGGGCCTGGACATTACCGCCGAGGAGGGCAAGGCCGTCTGTAAGGAGAAGGGCTCCTACGACTACACCACCATCTACGGCCAGGAGCTGTCTCTGTCCGCCCAGTGGTTTGACGACATGATGGTGGATCCCCTGGCCGGGATCAAGAACTATACCGGCCCTATGCTGGTTCTCCACGGCACCGAGGACGTGGTGGTCACCGACGAGGTCAACAAGCTGATCCTGGCCGCCTACCCCGCCGCCCAGGAGATCATTGTGCCCGAGGCCGACCACGGCTACGGCTTCTATTCCGACCAGCCCGCCGTGACTGAAATGGTGGAGGGCTCTATCTCCGGCTTCTTCCAGGCGGGGCTTGCGGGGAAATGAGCCGGAGCCTGTTCTGAAAGGGAAAAACAGACCAAACCCCAGGACGGGGCCCGAGTTTTCTCGGGCCCCGTCCCTTTTCCGAAAGAAGGCTTTGCTATTTTTTTGCGCCTATGGTACAATAAAGCGTTGCTTCCGACTGAATTCAGCAAGGAAAGGCTTGAGAGCACAGATGAAATACAGAAAACAGTTTTGCATGCTGCTGGCTGGAACCATGACCCTGGCCCTGTCTGCCCCCGCCCTGGCGGAGGGGGAGGAGGGGCCCTGGTACGCTGGGGCCCAGAGCTATGTGATGGAGCGGAACATTATGACCGGATCCTTTTACGGTTTTGAGCCCTACGTGGTGGTGGACCGGGCCATGGCCATCCAGGCCCTGTGGAATCTGGAGGGGAAGCCGCTGGGGACTGATGTGGCCCAGTTTGGCGACGTGGCCATTGAGGACTGGTATCAGGATTCCGCCGCCTGGGCCCAGGGGGTGGGGATCGTCCAAGGGAACGGGGAAGGAAACTACGACCCCGCCGGGGTCATCACCCGGGGGGAGCTGGCGGTGATCCTGTACCGGTACGCCCAGTATAAGGGGATGGCGCTGGGGGAGGGGGCGGACATGGATACCCTTCTTAGCTATTCCGACGCCCTGACGGTGCCCGACTACGCCGCCGCGGCCCTGGCCTGGGCGGAGAGCACGGGGGTGATAAACGGCCGGGTGGAGGGGGAGACCTTTTATCTGGATCACGGAGGAAGCGCCACCCGGGCGGAGCTGGCCACCATGCTGATGCGGCTGGACAAGCTGAGAAACGGGGAGATCCTGATCCAGCCTGAGGAGACCCCTGCTGAGGAGGAGATCCTTCTCCCCCCTGAGCTGGAGGAGGGGACGCTGACAGATATGGACGGGGAGGAGCTCCCCGTCCAAGAGCTCCAGACCGAGACCTGAGAGCGGCGGGGAAGGGATAGAGAGAATGAAGCTGGCGGAAGAGAAGGAAAAAAAGGGAAAACGCCGGCTCCCGGGAGAAGGGGAGCCGTGGGGAGAGAGGCTGCGGGCCTACCGCCGGGCGGTGACCCGGGCCGTGGAGGAGATGGGAAGGAGCCTGTCCTGGTGGATGGGCCGGCTCCCCCTGCCCCGGGCCTGGAGGGAGCCCCAGTTTCGCCGCAGGCTGGGAGGGATCCTGCTGGTGAGCACCCCGCTGCTGCTCACCTTTTGCTGTCAGCTGATCACCCTGCGCTCCCTGGGGGAGACATTTGTCTGGCTGGGGGGGCATCTGCCGGCGGCCCTGCTTACCGCGGGGCTGCTTTTTCTGGCGGAGTTAGCCCTTTTGATGGCCTTCGGCCGCCCCTTTTGGGCGGTGCTGCTCCCCGCTGTCCCGGTGACAGGGCTGGCGGTGGTGAGCACGGTGAAGGAGCTGGTGAACGGGGCGCCCTTGCTCCTCAGCGACTTTTCCATGGCGGGACAGGCGGGCTCCATCGCCGGGTTCCTCCGGCCGGGGATGAGCTGGGGGAGGGGAACCCTCCCCGCCCTTCTTCTGCTGGGGGCGGTTTTGGCTGGGCTTGGGCTTCTCTACCGGGGCTTTACCCTGGCTCCGGGGCGGTACCGGGCGGTAGGGTGTGAGCTGACTGTGGTGGTTCTGGCCGTGGCCCTTTTCACCATGCCCTTGCAGGGCTTTGCCGCAGGGGAGGAGGGGGAGACCCAGGCCGGGCGAAATGAGAGGCTGGGCTTTCTCCTGGGTCTCTACAGCGCGGGGGTGGACAGCGTGATGTCCCAGCCGGGGGACTACACCGAGGACAATATGAACCGGATCCTGCTGGAGCTGGAGGCTAAGGCCGAGCCCGCATCCCGTGGAGGAGTGAAGCCCAATGTGGTGCTGCTGGTGAGTGAGAGCTTTTTTGACATCACCCAGCTGCCTCACCTGAGCTTTGACCGGGATCCCATTTTGAATTTCCGGGCCCTGTCCCGCACCTGGCCCACGGGCACCTTCCTCTCCAACACCTACGGCGGAGGGACGGGGAATGTGGAGATGGAGATTTTGACGGGGATCCCCTCCGCCTTTCTGGGGGCGGGAGAGAGCTTGACCACCCTGGCCGACCCGGGGGTGTACGGCCGGCTTCCCTCTGTTGTGCGGGCCTTCTCGGAGCAGGGGTATGGGACGGTGATGGTTCACAGCTACACCGACAGTCTTTATAACCGGGGGGTCAATTTGCCCCAGATGGGGTTTGACAGAACCCTTTACCAGAAGGATTTCCCCAAAGGGGCCCAGGAATCGGGGGGCTTTCTGTCGGATCACAGCCTGACCCAGGAGCTGATCCGGCAGTTTGAGAGGGAGGAGGGACCTGTGTTCCTCTATGGCCTGTCCATGGAGAACCACCCGCCCTACCACGGGGGGAAGTTCTCCCAGCCCTCCGGCCTGGGAACGGAGAGCGGAGAGCTGGTGGGGGAGGAGCTGGAGATCATGGACACCCTGGCCCACGGGCTCCGGGACGCCGATGTGGCGTTGGGGGAGCTGCTGGACTACTTTGACCGGCGGGAGGAGCCCACCATCGTAGTGTTTCTGGGGGATCATCTGCCGGGGCTCTATGTCACTGAGGAGGACAACCTCTATACCGCCCTGGGCTACAGCTCCAGCAGTAACACCCAGGACTGGGGGGCGGAGGAGATGAAGCGGATGCACTCCACCTGCTTCCTGGTGTGGAACAACTATGGGGCGGAGCTGGAGGTGCCTGAGACCCTGTCCTGTACCAGCCTGGGGGCCTATCTCCTGGAGTGGGCGGGGGCGGAAAAACCCCTGTACTTCCAGTGGGCGGCCCAGGCGTTCCAAGAGATCCAGCTCTACCGCTCCCGGCTTTTTGTGTCCGGGGATGGCACCCCCTATGAGAAGCCGCCTCAGGAGGCGGAGGAGACGGTGGCGGTGTGGAGAAATCTGGTGTATGATATGCTGTACGGGAAGGGATACATAGAGGAAGAGATCAGGAAAGTGAAAAATGAAAAGTGAAAAAGCAAAGCGGCGCTGTATTTTTAGTACAGCGCCGCTTTTTTAATTCAATTTTTTCACTATTCCCTGATCTGTCCGTCTCCGTAGACCACGTACTTGGTGGAGGTGAGCTCCTCCAGGCCCATGGGGCCCCGGGCGTGGAGCTTTTGGGTGGAGATGCCGATCTCCGCCCCCAGGCCGAACTCAAAGCCGTCGGTGAACCGGGTGGAGGCGTTGACGTAAACCGCCGCTGCGTCCACCCCGTCGCAGAACTGGCGGGCAGCGGTGTAGCTTTCGGTGAGGATGGCCTCCGAGTGGCCGGTGCCGTGGGCGGCGATGAAGTCCATGGCCTCCTCCGGCCCGGAGACCACCTTCACCGCCAGCTGGTAGTCCCCGTACTCCGCATCCCAGTCCTCCGGGGCGGCGGGGAGAACGAAGTCCCCCAGGATCTCCCGGCACTCGGGATCCCCGTGGAGCTTGACGCTTTTCTTTTGGAGAAGCTCCCAGGCCATGGGGAGGAAGTCCTCCGCCACCGCCCGATCCACCAGCACGCACTCGGCGGCGTTGCACACCGAGGGGCGGGAGCATTTGGCATTATAGAGGATGCGGGCGGCCATGGGGAGGTCGGCCTCCCGGTGGACATAGATGTGGCAGACCCCCTCCCCGGTGCGGATCACGGGGACGTGGGCGTTTGCCGCCACCGAGTGGATGAGCCCCGCACCCCCCCGGGGGATGAGGACGTCCAGATATTCCGTCAGATCCATCATCTGCTGGGCGGTCTCCCGGCTGGTGTCCTCCACCAGGGCCACGCAGTCCCGGGGCAGGCCAGATGCCTCCAGGGCGTCCCGGAGGATAGCGATCACCGCCCTGTTGGAGCGGAAGGCCTCCTTGCCGCCCCGGAGGATGCAGGCGTTGCCTGACTTCAGGCACAGGGCGGCGGCGTCCACCGTCACGTTGGGCCGGGCCTCGTAGATGATGCCCACCACCCCCAGGGGCACCCGCCGCTGCTCCAGCTTCAGCCCGTTGGGCCGGAGGGTGGTCTTTACCACCTGGCCGATGGGATCGGGGAGGGCGTGGATCTGCCGCACACCCTCGGCGATGGCGGCGATCCGCTTCTCATCCAGGGTCAGCCGGTCCAGGAGGGATTCCCGCATCCCGGCGGCCCTGGCGGCGGCCAAATCGGCGGCGTTGGCCGAGAGCCACTGGCCTTTTCGGGCGAGGAGGGCGTCAGCCATGGCCAGGAGGGCGGCGTTTTTCTGTTTTTCGCCAGTGACGGCCAGCTTCCTGGCGGCATTTTTGGCCGCCAGGCCTTGGGTCTCCAGAATGGTCATAGATAGGGCTCCTTTCTCCAAAGGGTGGATCACTGCCAAAGATACCCGCCGGTTGGATCCATATAGTTTTTCCAAAAGTCATTTTGCCTTAAATTCTCTTTGGTTTCAAGGGTATTGATAAGTTCGCCGTCTTTATAAAGGCATTCTGTATAGATAATTTGATCTTCATCGGAAAAATCGATGTGTAAAGAGCGGAGCAATTGGTATCCCTCATCCCGGCTGTATGAGTAGGCGTAATAATTTGCAAAGGCTGCTCCGCTGGAGCAATTCCCGAAGATCATCCCATCCATGAGGTAGGGCCGCTTGATCTCGGCGAAGGTGGGCTCCTCCACGAACCGCCCCCCTCCTCCTCATCCCAGAGAAAGGCGGCGTAGGCCCCACTGCGTCTGGTCTCGTAGTCCACCCGGATGTCGTCGATCCCGTCGAAGTTCAGGTCGGTGAGAAGGACTGGGGGATCGATCTCTTCATTGTCCAAATGCCACCAGGGATGGGGCGGGGTGTAATCGCTGCAGGAGCGAAGCTTCTGGTACAGCGTCTCGTCCTTCTCATAGACCGACAGATCCATGACGGAGCCGTCCGCCTCGGTTTCCGCCCAGTCATCCAGGTAGACCATCCACCGCTCATTCTCCGCAAAGAGGGCGGGGAGGGGGCGGTCTGTCTCTGGGCTTTCACTGGGGGTTGGAATGACCGCCGACGGGGTGGGAACAGGGGAGGGGCTGGGGGATGGCGCGACCTCCGCCGGGGAATGGCAGGAGGTCAGGATCAGGAGAAGGATCAGTCCCAGAAACAGGGCCAGGAGGGGAAATCCCCGCCGGGGGAAGCCGGGGATGGGTTCCTCAGGATCCTGATAGACAGGCTTTTCTCTGGGGGAAGGTGTCTCCCGCCCAACCGGGCCGACATGGGCCGAGGGGGAAGGGGTGGGCCGCTCCCGCCACTGGCCCCGGTGGATCTCGTTTAAGATCTCAGTGATCCAGGGGATCAGGGAGAAGCACTCTACCATGGAGGAGAAATAGACCGCAAAGGGAATGGGCCGCCCTGAAAGGATATCCAGAAGGGCGGAGATCCCCAGGGCGGCG